>NZ_JRZZ01000007.1:91596-136828 GCF_002865965.1 Erwinia sp. B116 | reverse complement strand
ACGATCCTGGCGTTGCGCTGCAACGTGAAAGCGAAGCCAGAATGCAGGGCCTGACATCCCTCTTTGAAGCGAACGGCGACGTGCAGCAGGTTGAGGAGCAGTGGCTGGAAGAGCTGGTGACGCTGGAAAGCCGGCTGATGGCGGACCAGCAGCGCAAGCCTCACCATCAGAAGCCCGCCCTGCAACAGCAGTGGCAGCAACGCATAAGCCAGCTGAACGGGCTGCTGGGGATCGGCGAGTAACAGCGGCCCGTTGCGCCGCCGTTCCTGACAACAGCAGACGCCATAACAATAAAAAAGGCCGCTGAAAGGCGGCCGATATTCCTATCGCGATCGTGTCCATCAAATCGCGGACTAACCAGGAGGTTAGGATCCGCACTCAGGGCTCACCCAGCTCCTTAACCTCAAGGTAGCGCTTCTCGCCTTCGCCGCGCGCGTAGCCGTTTATGCGCACCAGATCGTCGGCGGAGAACTCTTTGCCGCGAAACGATGACGGGCTGATGGTCAGGTTGAGCGTGCCGGTTTTATCACGGAACGCGTAGCGGTCGCCGCCGTGGTGCTGGATCAGAAAGCCTTCCAGCGTCATCCACTGCCCCTCTTTAGCCTCTTGCACGTCCTTCACGCTGCTCTCTTTGGTGTCTTCGGTGCCCTTATAGCCGCTGTCCAGCTTGTGCGGCGGCGGGGGCGCTTCGCCAGAGCGGAACCCGCCACCCTCTTCGGCAAGGGCTCCGCCGCTCAGCAACAGCAGTGTGGCAAGGGTCAAAACTTTTTTCATGCTGACCTCCTGGTCGCGAACGTTCTGAATAATGTGACTGAGGCTGCGGCGGCAGTATCGCCGCCGCAGCAGGAGATTACAGGTTGGCCAGGGCTGCGACGTTTAATACACCGCCGCAGGCGAAGATGACCGGGTGCCTAAGACTGCGGCGGCAGTGTTGCCGCCACAGCCAGAGATTACAGGGTGCCGGTACCGCCGTCCGAGCACCACACCTGGCCGGAGGTGTAGCTGTTTTCTACCGCGGCCAGCGTGACGTACAGCGGCGCGATCTCGGCGGGCTGGCCTGGGCGGCCGAGCGGCGCGGAGGCACCAAACTCCTCGACTTTGCTCTGCGGCTGACCGCCACACACCTGCAGCGCCGTCCAGTATGGTCCCGGTGCTACCGCGTTGACGCGTATGCCCTGCGGGCCAAGCTGTTTGGCCAGTGATTTGGTAAAGGCGACGATCGCGGCCTTGGTCTGCGCGTAGTCGAGCAGGATTTCACTCGGCTTAAACGCCTGCACCGAGCTGGTGTTAATCACCGAAGCCCCGGCGGGCAGGTGCGGCACCGCCGCTTTGGTGATCCAGAACATCGCATAGACGTTGGTTTTGAAGGTAGCGTCAAAATCCTCGGTGCTCAGGTCAAGAATTGATTCACGGAACTGCTGACGTCCGGCGTTGTTGACCAGCAGATCCAGGCCACCCAGCTGCTCAACGGCCTGACTGACCAGCCGCTGGCAGAAGGCCTCGTCGGTAATATCACCGGGGATCGCCACCGCCTTGCGTCCGGCCTGGCGGATTAGCTCCACCACCTCGCGTGCGTCCTGCTCCTCGTCCGGCAGGTAGTTAATCGCCACGTCCGCCCCTTCACGGGCGAAGGCAATCGCCACCGCGCGGCCGATACCGGAATCACCGCCGGTGATCAGCGCCCGGCGACCGTTCAGCCGGCCGCTGCCCTGATAAGAGGTTTCACCGTGGTCCGGGCGCGGCTGCATTTCGCTGGCGAGACCGGGGAACGGCTGTTTCTGCTGTGCAAACGGCGGCACGGGATAAGTGCTGGCATTAGTGGCGTTAAGTGAGTTGAAAGTACCGGTTTTCTGGCTCATGGGAACTCCTTTGTCGCGACGAATGAAGGGTAAAGCTTAGAACAGGCTGCCGCTGGCGGAAGGTCTGAGCGGCAAAATAATCACCGTGCTGCCCTGTAAACCCTGCTGTTTTAAGTGGGTGGTTTTAGATTAAGGTAATGATAAATAATACTTTAAGGAAATTAGCGAGGCTGATTCTCCGCTCTCAACCTCCACTCATCATCGCCAGAGGCGCAGGTAACAAACTGTGTCTGAGACCCCGCCGGTGACACAAATGGCGAGAAATATTGATTGTGATCCTCCTCGCACTTCAACACGATCGATATGAAATCATAAAAGTAATCGATTACATTTGCCCTGTGATAATAATGTAATCGATTACTTTAGAAGGGGTCCGATAATGGTTTCTTCCGCTACACACACGAATACAGCCGGGCAACATCGCCTGCTGGTCCCGCGCCTGGCGCTGATGATGTTTTTGCAGTTCTTTATCTGGGGCACCTGGTCGGTGACGCTGGGGCTGGTAATGAGCCAGCACAACCTGAGCACGCTGATTGGTGACGCCTTCTCCGCCGGGCCGATCGCCTCGATCCTGTCGCCATTTGTGCTGGGGATGGTGGTTGACCGCTTCTTCCCGTCGCAGAAGGTGATGGCGCTGCTGCACCTGGCGGGTGCGGCGATCCTGTGGCTGGTGCCGTCCGCGCTGATCGCCGAAAACGGCCCGCTGCTGATCGGCCTGCTGTTCGGCTACACCCTCTGTTATATGCCGACGCTGGCGCTGACCAATAACATCGCCTTCCACAGCCTGAGCAACAGCGAGAAAAGTTTCCCGCTGGTGCGGGTGTTTGGCACCATCGGCTGGATCGTCGCCGGCGTGTGCATCGGCGTCAGCGGCATTGCCGCCAGTACCGCCATCTTCCAGCTGGCGGCGGTATGTTCGGTGCTGCTGGCGGCCTACAGCATGACGCTGCCGCACACCCCTGCCCCGGCCAAAGGCCAGCCGTTCGCCCTGCGCGACCTGCTGTGCGCCGACGCCTTCGCGCTGCTGAAGAAAAGCCACTTCCTGATTTTTGCCATCTGCGCCACGCTGATCTCGGTGCCGCTGGGCACCTACTACGCCTTTACCGCTTCGTTCCTGTCCGATGCTGGCATTGCGGACGTCAGCAGCGCGATGTCGTTCGGCCAGATGTCCGAAATCTTCTTTATGCTGATTATCCCGCTGCTGTTCCGCCGGCTCGGCGTGAAGTACATGCTGCTGATCGGCATGGTTGCGTGGTTTGTGCGCTACGTGCTGTTTGCTTACGGCGTCAGTGAAGAGACGCGCTGGCTGCTCTACGCCGGCATCCTGCTGCACGGCGTCTGCTACGACTTCTTCTTCGTGATCGGTTTTATCTACACCGACCGCGTCGCCGGCAGCCAGGTGAAAGGCCAGGCGCAGAGCCTGATTGTCATGTTCACCTACGGCATCGGCATGCTGCTCGGCTCACAGATCTCCGGCGCGTTGTACAACCGCCTGTTTACCCCCGGCGTGGCGCACCAGCCCGCCGACTGGACGACGTTCTGGCTGATCCCGGCGGTGGCCGCGCTGGTTATCGCGGTGATCTTCCTGTTCTCGTTCCGCTACAAAGAAGAACGCTAATTTTTACCCTCAGGAGAGTGCAATGAACACATTAAAAGGGCCGGGTCTGTTCCTGTCGCAGTTTATCGGTCAGGAAGCGCCGTTTAATACGCTGGATAACCTCGCCGCATGGGCGGCGAGCCTCGGTTATAAAGCGCTGCAGATCCCCTGTAACCATCCGCACATTTTTGACGTGCAGCAGGCCGCGGCCAGTCAGGCCTACTGCGACGATATTCAGCAGCGGCTGGCGCGCCACGGGCTGGTGATCAGCGAACTTTCCACCCACCTGGAGGGGCAGCTGATCGCCGTGCATCCGGCCTATGACGAGGCTTTCAACGATTTTGCCCCACCGGCGGTACGCGGCGACCGCCACGCCCGCCAGCAGTGGGCCACAGAGGTGCTGATGCAGGCGGCGCAGGCCTCGGCGAGGCTGGGGCTGACCGCGCACGCCACCTTCTCCGGCGCGCTGGCCTGGCCTTACTTCTACCCGTGGCCGCCGCGCAAAGAGGCGCTGATCGACACCGCCTTCGCTGAACTTGCGGCGCGCTGGCGTCCGATCCTTGATGAGTTTGACCGCCACGGCGTCAACCTCTGCTACGAGCTGCATCCGTCGGAGGACCTGCACGACGGGGTCAGCTTCGACCGCTTCCTCGCGGCGGTGGACCACCATCCGCGCTGCCATATCCTGTTCGATCCCAGCCATATGCTGCTGCAGCAGATGGACTACCTGGCGTTTATCGATCTCTACCACCCGCGCATCAAGGCGTTTCACGTTAAGGATGCCGAATTTGTCCGCTCCGGGCGCAGCGGCGTGTACGGTGGCTACCAGCCCTGGCGGGAACGCGCCGGGCGCTTCCGTTCACCGGGTGACGGCCAGATCGACTTTAAGGGCATCTTCAGCCGGCTGGCGCAGTACGGCTATAACGGCTGGGCGGTGCTGGAGTGGGAGTGCTGCCTGAAGGACGCGGCGACCGGCGCGGCCGAAGGCGCAGGGTTTATCGCCGGGCAGATGATTCCGCTGGCGGATCGGGCGTTTGACGACTTCGCCGTCACCGGCAGCGAACTGCCGGCCATTCGCCGCATGCTTGGCCTGGAGGCGCAGCCATGACCATTAAAGCAGCCATTATCGGTTCCGGGTTTATCGGCCCGGCCCATCTCGAAGCCATTCGCCGCCTCGGCTTTGTCGAGGTGGTGGCGCTGTGCGACAGCTCGCAGGCCGCCGCGGAGGAGAAAGCCCGCCGCTACCATATTCCCCATGCCTACGGCGACGTCGCCGAACTGCTGCAACATCCGGGGCTGCAGGCGGTGCATAACTGCACGCCAAACCATCTGCACGCGGCGATCAACCGGCAGATCCTGCAGGCCGGTAAACACGTGTTCTCGGAAAAGCCGCTGTGCATGACCGCCGCCGAAGCGAGGGAGCTGGTGGCGCTGGCCGAACAGGCCGGCGTGGTGCACGGCGTCAGCTTTGTCTACCGCCAGTTTGCCATGGTGCAGCAGGCGGCCAGCATGATCCGCCAGCAGCAGGCCGGGCGGATATTCGCCGTGCACGGCAGCTACCTGCAGGACTGGATGCTGCACGATACCGATTTCAACTGGCGCATCGACCCGCAGCAGGGCGGCGTCTCGCGCACCGTGGCCGATATCGGCTCCCACTGGTGCGACACGCTGCAGTTTGTCACCGGACGCAAAATCGTCGGGGTGCTGGCGGATTTCGCCATCGTTCACCCGTTCCGTAAGGCCAGCCGCGGCGCGCAGAGCACCTTTACCAGCGGCGAGGCGGTGACGGAGTACGACGAGGTGGCGGTACAGACCGAAGATTTCGCCTCGGTGCTGCTGCGCTTCGACGACGGCAGCAAGGGCAGCATGACCGTGTCGCAGGTCAGCGCCGGGCGTAAAAACCGGCTGGCGTTTGAGGTTAACGCCAGCGAACTGTCGCTGGGCTGGGACCAGGAGGTGCCGCAGAAACTGTGGATCGGCCGCCGCGACGGGCCTGACCAGCTGCTGAGCGACGATCCGTCGCTGCTTAATGCGGATATCGCCGCCGCCGCCCACTTCCCCGGCGGGCATATTGAGGGCTGGCCGGACGCGTTTAAAAATATGCTGCTCAACTTCTACAGCACCATCCGCGACGGCGGTAGCGCGGCGGCGGGCAACTTCGCCAGCTTCCACGATGGGGCCAACGTGATGTGTATTATCGAGGCGATGGTGCAGAGCCATAAACAGCAGCGCTGGGTGAAGGTGGCGGACTGACAACCTGCCACCCTGCTGCGCTCGTTTCCCCGCCCCCGGCGGGGAAAGCCTGCCAGGCTCCGGCCGGTGAGCCGCTAAAAACGTTGCCCACTCCCCCGGCAGCAGGCTGAGGCGGCTCTGCATCACGGGGGATCGTTGCGGGCATGCCAGCCTGGTGCCCCGCTAACCTGAATACAGCGGCATCAGGAACTGTGTTACCCTGTTTTTAACTCATCAGCAGGGACAGTTATCGGGATGTCGATTCAAAAAATTGCACGCCTGGCGGGCGTCTCCGTCGCCACCGTTTCCCGCGTGCTCAACAATCTCGGTACGGTAAAGCCGCAGAATCGTGAACGCGTGCTTAACGCCATCAAAGAGAGCAACTACCAGCCCAACCTGCTGGCGCGCCAGCTGCGTACCGCGCGCAGCAATATGCTGCTGGTGATGGTCTCCAATATTGCTAACCCGTTCTGCGCCGATGTGGTCAAAGGCATTGAGGCCGAGGCGGAAAAAAACGGCTACCGCATTCTGCTGTGCAACTCCGGCTCCGATCTCGCCCGTTCCCAGTCCAGCCTGCAGCTGCTCTCCGGCAAGATGGTCGACGGGGTGATCACCATGGACGCCCTCGCCGCCCTGCCCGGACTGCAAAACCTGATCGGCGATGCCCCCTGGGTGCAGTGCGCCGAATACGACGAGGCGTCGCGCGTTTCCACCGTCGGCATCGACGATCGCCAGGCCTCACGCTTTGTGGCAGAGCACTTCCTTGCCGGCGGCCGGCGGCAGCTGGCGATGATCAATCACGATCTGACCTACAAATATGCCCAGCAGCGTGAACAGGGTTTCCGCGACGTGCTGGCAGAGCAGCAGCAGGCGGTGCCTGAGGTAGCCTACGCCAGCGAACTGACTTACCAGGCGGGGAAAGCGGCGATGGCACAGCTGTTGCAGCACGGCCAGCGCCCGGATGCGGTCTTTGCCGTTTCCGATACGCTGGCCGCCGGGGCGATCGCTACCCTGCGCGAGGCGGGCATTCGCGTGCCCGAAGAGACGGCGGTGATCGGTTTTGACGGCACCGAGCTGGGCCACCTCACCTCGCCGCCGCTCTCAACCATTGAACAACCCTCGCAGGAGATTGGCCGCCAGGCGGTGCTGCTGCTGCTGAACAACATCAACGACCCGGACAGCCAGGCCCAGCACACTACGCTGGCCTGGCGCTACCTGGCGCGGGGATCGGCCTGACGGGTCAGCAGGTCAGCGTGACACCGTCACGAAAGAGAGGATAGTGTTTTGATAAGAAAGTGGCGACTCTGGGCCTGTTGGCTGGTTGGTTTGGCTTTTGTGCTGGCGGCTCTGCTCTTTATCCGCCTTGCCGATTTCGAACCGGACGGCAACGCTTAGCACTTCTTCACGCGGCGAATCAGCAGATGCATTCGCGATAAAACTTCCGTTGAATGCATCCTCAAGCTTTGCAGCGGACTGAACACGCAACGTTCAGCACACGAACCCTGCCTGCTGACTTATTTCTCCAGCGTCTTCAGCTGGCTGACCAGGTAACTGTTGGCCTGCACGATAATCGCCTGAGGATCCTTAGGCAGGTCGTGCTCGACGATAAACCAGCGGGTGTTGGCCTTTACCGCCGCCGGTAGCACCTCATTCCACGCCAGCAGCCCGCTGCCCGCCGGGGCAAAATTCATCTCGTCATCTCGTCATCGCGAATGCCGATGCCGGCGTTATCCTTGGCGTGGATCGCCACCACTCTCCCGGCATATTTGTTCAGCAGCCGCACCGGATCCTGCCCGCCGCGTGACACCCAGGCGGCATCCATCTCCAGCTGCAGGTTAGCGGGCTGGCTGTTGTCCAGCAGGATCTCCAGCGCCGTTTTGCCGTCATACTTTTTCATCTCAAAGTCGTGATTATGGTAGGCCAGCGTCATCCCCTGCTGACGCAGCTGACCGCCCAGCGCGTCCAGTTCGTGTGCCAGTTTTTTCCAGCCTTCGGCCGAAGTCGGCCGCTCTTCCGGTTTCAGCCACGGCATCACCAGCAGCGAGTTGCCTACCGCCTGGTTAAACGCCACCACCTCGCGGCTGTTGCTGCGCAGCTCCTCCAGCTGGACGTGATCGGCAATGGCCTTTAACTGATATTTCTTCAGCAGCGCCTGCATCTGCCCGGCACTGACGCCATGGTTGCCGACCAGCTCCACCGCGCTAAAGCCGCTCCGCTGCGCCAGAGCAAACTGCTGCTCCAGCGTGCCGACGTTGCGCAGCGTGTACATCTGCAGCGCCAGGTGCTCTCTGGCGGCGGTCTCACTGGCGACGGCCGGTGCCAGGCTGGTGAAGGATAACAGCGAGAACAACACGCTGCCGGTGATGAGGTTTACGCGAGCCATGGGAAATCCTTATTGTAGGGTAAGACGCCTAAAGTAATCGATTACTTTTCTGATTTGATAAATGTAATCGATTACTTATGCTACTGGCAGCAGAGGTTTGCTGGCAAGCACGCCATCGTGCGGCTTAGAGTTAATGCTGTAATTTATGAAGCCGATCACAGAAGCACCCGCTGGCTCCTCTGCCTGTTCTGGCCGTAGTCAATAAGAAGCGCTACCGGTGGTTCCGCAAGCCTTATCACGGATTAATCGCGGCGATCCTTTCAAACTCTTTGTGAAGATAGTCCACTGTACGCGGCAGCTCCTGGGTATAAAATGCCTCTGGAACGTCATAATCAGCGGGTGACTCCGCCAGCTCTGACAGCAACTGCGCCACAATGATATAAAGCGGGATATTGTGTTCGACCTGGAATCTGCGGTAGCCCCGCTTCCAGATCATCGAACAGTAATAATCGACATACTTTCGGCTTTCTCTGAAAGGCAGGTTTTCTATCTTGTTCAGCAGGAAGTTGTAGACAGGCAGCGCCAGAACTTTTATACGAGCTACTTCTGTCAGTCTGTCCTTACCCATCGGAACCGTGGCATTTGAAAGACGCGATCGGATACAGGCAATAGGGTTAAGGACGCGCACCAGCTCGTTGCTCATTTCGTCCCCATGCTGTTCTGGCATGACAAGATAGGGTTCTGTATTCAGCAGCAGTTTTTCTCCGACGAAATCCCCCGGCTCAAAACCATTCGGCCTGTCGATAATATCGACCACATTAGGTTCATTTACCCTCTCATTGAGGAAAACCCCCTGTTCGTCCTCTTTAACTTTACCGGTGTCTTTATCAATAAGGTTCAGCACGGCGATCGAAGGCGGGTTAAAAATTTCCTGCACGCGGGCATCGACATTGAAAATCCGGGCGATCGGCTCCACCCCTTCCCTTCGGGAAACGTAGTCAACATCTATCGACGTGATATACGTCATCTCAGGCTGAACCGGATAGGCATCCATATAAGTGGCATACCAGTACATGACAGCCTGACCGCCAACGGTGATCACAGGCGACGGGAGCTGGTGAGCGTTTTTAATCAGATAGCGGTTGAGTTTAACCATCTGATCTTCCGGAGGTATCGATGTTTTAGTCATAAAAAAGCCCATCGGTTAAGATGGGCTCATTGTAACATTGTCATACCAGCCGGGATAATGCGTGATGGCTTACATTGAGAAGAAAGTGACCTTCCGGGCGTTTTTCGCAGGCACAATACCAGCGGGACGTTTTTGCATCACGCTGCCAGGTTGCTGACCATTACGGACAGCTTCGACACGCTGCTGATACTCACGTTGATGACTGATTTTTGCATCTTTAGCTGACATGGTATTTACCGATTAACCGTGTGGGCGTTTGCCTCGAATTTCAAATATACGCAATTTCATAACGCCTTGCAAACCGTATTCGGATGTAAAAACCGTTCCAGAATAGCAACCAGCTGCGACTGCGTTAAGTCAGTTTCCGGTGACCCGATTATGCCGCAGCCTCATTTTCCAGCGTTTGCCGCCGGCGCAGGTGCGGGAACAGCGTCATCCACACGCCGACCACCACCAGCGTGCCTACCCCGCCCAGCACCGCGGCAGGCACCGCGCCCATCAGCGCCGCCAGCATACCCGATTCGAACTCGCCGAGCTGGTTCGAGGTATTAATAAAGATGCTGTTCACCGCATTCACCCGCCCGCGCATTTCGTCCGGCGTGTCCAGCTGCACCAGCGCACCACGGATCACCATGCTGACCATATCAAAACCGCCGAGCAGCGCCAGCGCCACCAGCGACAGCCACAGCTGGGTGGAGAGCGCGAACACCAGCGTTGCCACGCCAAAACCGGCCACCGAGCCGAACATAATCATCCCGACGTTTTTCTCCAGCCGGTTACGGCTGAGCCACACCCCCACCAGCAGCGCGCCCACCGAAGGGGCACCGCGCAGCAGCCCCAGCCCCCACGGGCCGGTATGCAGCACGTCCTGGGCAAAAATCGGCAGCAGCGCGGTGGCTCCGCCGAGCAGCACGGCAAACAGATCGAGTGAGATCACCCCCAGCACGTCACGACGTTCACGGATAAATGTCACCCCGGCGAACAGGCTTTTCAGCGTGGCCGGCTGGCGCGGCTGCGGCGGGCGCACGTAGTGAATGCGGGCAACCATCACGATCGACAGCAGATAAAACAGCGCCGAGACGCCGTACACCACCTCCGGCCCGGCCACGTACAGCAGGCCGCCCAGCGTGGGCCCGAGGATCACCGCGCTCTGGCCGCTGACCGCCGCCGCCGCGGTGGCCCGCGCCAGCAAGGGTGCCGGTATCAGAGAGGGCAGCATCGACTGCATCGCCGGGCCTTCAATCGCCTTAGCGACCGCAATCAGAAACACCAGCCCCCACAGCGCGGTTTTTTCCGGCCAGTGCAGCAGGGTTAGCAGGGTTAGCGCCAGCAGCGCCAGCCACTCCAGCAGCTGCCCGGCCAGCGCCAGGCGGCGGCGGTCATAGCGATCGGCCATATGGCCGACCGGCAGCGCCAGCAGCACCGAGGGTAAAAACTGCATCAGCCCGATCATTCCCAGCGCCATGGCGCTCTGGGTCAACGCGTAGATCTGCCAGCTGACCGCCACGGAGAACATCTGGAAACCGAATGAGGAGAAGGTGCGGGCCAGCCAGAACGCGACAAACGGCCTCTGGCGCAGCAGCGAGTCGTCGCTCTGCGCCGGGGAAAGACGGGAAATCATGCGGATCCTTACCTGAAAGTGCCCCGGCCAGCGGCCGGTGAGCGATGTCGTTTCATTGTTATGATTGCCGGTTTCTCCCGGCGGGCAAGATTATGCCAGAGAAGTCCGCCCCGCTAGCGCACTGTTTGTTATAAGGATGTGACAAAAAGTGTCGAGTCCGTGGCGACCGGCAGAGAGCGGATTGTGTGGAGCTAGCCTGGCTGCTGGTGTTTGATTCAGAAGGTCATTCAGAAGGGTATTGTCATTCAGTTTATTTGAAAGATATCAACAAAACCCTCCGCTTTTCCTTCCCCATGAACAGGACTATTATTTATCACATCAAGGCAAAACGCCTTACTACAAACAATAATCTCTGAGGAAATGACCATGAAAACAATCAAAACTTTCGTTGCAGTTGCCGCCCTGACCCTGTTCGCTTCAACCAGCTTTGCCCAGAGCATCAGCGTCAGCGCCTCTACGCTGGACGCTGCCGAAGCGCAAATCGCCGCTCAGGCACAGCAGGCCGGCACCAGCTACAAAATCACATCTGCCCGCCAGAACAACGGTGCCTATATGACGGCTGAACTGGTGAAATAAGCGTTTAACATCTACACGTTACACTGCGACGAAAGCCCCTGATGGGGCTTTTGTCGTTTTCGGCGTTTCTACAATAGTTTTTAAAATATACGGCGGTACAGTAGTCCTTATCCACCAACCTCACTTCTGGCGGTGGATAAGGAGAAAACGGATGTTTAAACACAGGAAGGAGTCTCATATGACGTAGGAGTATTCACAAAGAACAGGTGAGTTAACACACAACGGCCAGCACTACGCACAGGGTTACAGCGGTAAAGACTCAGGTAAGAACAATCCATCAATGGACGATGTCAGCAACACCGGCCCTATCCCGAAGGGCCATTATAGAATATCGGGATATGACAATCATAAGGGTCCCTGGACCCTATTTCTCAGTCCCATACTGGGAACTAATACTTTTGGACGAGACCATTTTCTTATACATGGTGACAATGCCAGAACTCTGGGGCGCTCGTCGGAGGGATGCATTGTTATCAATGGCGCAGAACTTCGTGCTCAGGTGGACAACTCAGGTGACACGACTTTGGTGGTCCGATGAAATCATTAATCGTTATTATACCATTGCTTTTCTCAACTTCCCAGGCTGCAACATTAACGGATATCACAGTTGAGGCTGTAACTAAACAGATTCAGCAACAAGGCGCGAAACAATTTATTAGTGAAATGCCCGACGCTCCGGGAGGCAAGTGGCATAGCATTATGCAGCATATTGCCAGTGGCAATGCATCCTGGTTGTCTCTGGTGCCACTATTGGCGCCGGAAGTGGATGCAGGCTTTGCTGACGACCTTGCAACTTCACTTGCCGAGGCCATTCCTGCTAATGTTGAAGGCGTTATGTCAGCCATTGATGATTATCATCATCCTGTTTCGACACAAAGCGTTTGTGCAATGCCACTATATACCAGGTCAGTTGCCGAACAGAACGACTATGTGGTGAAAGCAATACAGGCGCTGTACAAAAGTAAAAGTGCCCAGGCAATGAAATGTCTGAACCAACTGGTGAGCATGGTCGGTCAATCCAGCACATTTAGAGAAGCTAATTAAATGCAGTATTATAGTTAACGTATTGCGCGTTATAAATTCACTCATATAATTAAGGGTAATAAATATGGCAATACCTGTATATTTATTTTTAACTGACGATGCTGGAAATATCGTCAAGGGCGGCGTTGATATTCGTGGTCGTGAAAAAAGCATTGAAGTTCTTGACCTACATCATGGTGTATTCCTGCCAACAGATGATCTGACAGGGGAAATTTCAGGAATGCGAAACCATCTTTCGTATCTTATTGAAAAAGAGATTGATTGCTCTTCACCCTGGCTTTATAAGGCATTAACCAGCGGAAGGACTTTCAGAACGGCAGAACTTAAATTTTTTCAAATTAATACTGCCGGACAGGAAGAGGAGTACTTCAACACGTTACTGGAAGACGTCAAAGTTGTAACGATATTACCAGTAATGCATGACATCAAAGATGAAACAAAGAAACAGTTTAATCACATGGAGGCGATAGAATTTCGTTATCGTAAAATCACTTGGAAATATCTAATGGGGAATATAATACACTCAGATAACTGGGATGAAAGGAAGTCAGCCTGAAGAGATTTAACGCTGAGGGCCGGAGTTAATTGATGCATTCTCCTCCTTAGCCATAAATAATGCACACAAGGAATGTTCATATGACATGGGAATACTCGCAACGAACTGGTGTATTGACGCATAATGGTCAATTTTTTGCCCAAGGATACAGTGGTGCCGGGATTGGTGAGAACAATCCTGAAAAAGAAACTGAGACTGGTGTAGGTCCGATTCCAAAAGGGCACTACAGAATAGCAGGATCTCATAACACTATCACACAAGTAACAATTATTCTTGAGCCGATTCTTGGCACCAATACTTTTGGCCGCGATCTGTTCAGAATTCATGGCGGTAGCAAATCTGGAGCCCACAATGCTTCTCAAGGCTGCATTGTTATTGATGGCGTTGCAAGGAGGCAACGAATTGTAAACAGTGGCGACTCCATTCTGGTGGTACGATGATGAAAATCAGATATTTAGCGTTGTTACTTACTATTGTCTCATTCGGTGGTACAGCCACCACGGACATCTCTGAACTTGAAAAAAAAATCACTACTCTCGGCCCCAAAAAAACCATCGCCCAGCTATATGCCAATAATGAAAAAGAGTGGCTGTTAGTGACCTCGAAGATTGCACAAGGCGACCAGAGCTGGCTGCAGTTAGCGGCACAGCTTGCGCCGGGAGCGGACGCAGATTCTGCTGAGTCCCTGTCTTCAGCCTTAGGGTTAGCAATACCGCATAATCCAACGGGCGTATTGGCTATTACCAGCGAACGATATCCTCCTCTCGCGATGGCTAACGTTTGCAGTTTACCCTTCTACTCAATGAATGAAATCGAACTAAACCAGTACGTGGTGGATGCGATACGGGCCCTGTATAAAGTGCCCAATGGCAAGGCCTGCCTGGATAAGATAATCAGTACAATTGGGCAGTCCGACGGATATCGCGAGGACAACTGAGTTTATTCAATGCTCATGACTCCGAACAAAGTCTGCATGATATGCGGAGTGGCAAGCGCAATCATCGGGCCTCCGTGCCCAATGATAGGATAATGACTTACTTCTCGCGGCCTGCAGAGTGGCTGGCAGGTTCAGCGTTTGCCCCCTGCCCCTCGGCAAACCCGCGCAGCCCGCCCAGCAGCACCGCCATCAGCTGGCTGCCGACCTGCTGCTCGCTCAGGCCGACGGTGTCGAGCAGGTCGAAGATTTCACGTGGGTCAAACAGGATATTCCACAGAAATACCGCCTTATCGCCGATATCCGGCAGTGACTGCTCCTGCATCGCGTCACGCAACGCCGGGCGTACGGCGTTGGCCTGCACCAGCAGGTAGTCAGCGCCTTCCCATAAGCGGGCCAGGTAGCCACGGCGGTTACGCATCGGCACCATCGCCGCGCCGCGCTCGCGGACCAGTCTGATCCAGTAGCGGCTGATGCTCTCCAGCCGCTGCACCCCGCTGCCCTGTTGACGTTCGCTGAACTCCAGCAGCAGCTGGCCAACGTCCTGACGGTAGGTGTTCAGTACCTCCTCCACCGAGGCAAACTGCCGGTAGGCGGTCGCCACCGACACCCCGGCTTCATGGGCGATCTCGGTCATGCTGATCGGCCCTTCGGCCACCTCGAACAGCCTGGCCGCCGCCTGAATCAGGTTTTTGCGGTTCCTCTCCGTATCACTGCGCATTATTTTCGCCATGGTTAATCCCAGTCCGTGATGACTTTACAATGCCTTAGCCCAACAGCGCCAGACCGCGCTTCAGCCGTTTAACCCCTTCAGCGATCGCCTCACTGCTGGCAGCATAAGACAGGCGCAGGTGTTTTTCACCCGCCGCGCCGAATTCGCTGCCCGGCCGCACGGCAATGCCCTGTTCGCGCAGCATCGCCACCAGGTCGATGGCCGGGATCGGCAGCGCATAGGACGGGAAGCAGTAAAACGCCCCTTCCGGCGGGTTGAGGGTCAGCCCCGGGATGGCGTGCAGGCCATCCATCATCAGCTGCCGCCGCTGGCGGTAGACTGCCACCATCCGCTGCACGTCATCTTTACACTCGGTCAGCGCCACCCGTGCCGCGCGCTGTACCGCCGTATTTACCGAGCCGTTGACCGTGTTGTGTACCCGCGCCGCCGCCGCAATCATCTCTGCCGGGCCGGAGAGATAGCCGACGCGCCAGCCGGTCATGGCATAGCTTTTTGAGAAGGTCTGGCAGTAGAGCGTGCGGCCTCTGAACGCCGACACCTGCAGCACCGAGGTAAAGGGTCGGTCGGTAAATACCAGGTCACTGTAAGCTTCATCGGCAATCACCCGGATATTGTGCTGCTGCACCAGCGCGCCCAGCGTTTCGATCTCCTCCCGGCTGTGAACGATACCGGTGGGGTTGCCGGGGTTGCAGAAGACAAACAGCGCCGCCCCTTCCAGCGTCTGTGCCAGGCGCTGCAGATCCCAGTGCAGATCGGCTTTACACGGCATCGGCACGCAAATCCCGCCGGCCATATTCACCAGGTCCGCATACAGCGAATAGGTCGGATCGGGGATCACCACCCGGTCGCCGGGGTTAACGATAGAGAGAATGGCGGCGGCCAGCCCGGCAGTGCCGCCGTGGGTCACCAGCACTTCACTGGGTTTTACCGCCACGCCCGAGTGCGACTCAATCTCAGCGGCCAGCGCCTGGCACAGCGCCTTCTCTCCGAGCAGCGGCGCGTAGTGGGTGTAGCCGTCGCGCAGCGCATCGGCGGCGGCGGCAACGATACGCGGCGGCGTGTCAAAATCCGGTTCGCCCATCGCCAGTGAGATCATCTCCGCGCCGGAGGCGGGTTGCTGCACGCGCAGCGAGGTGCGTTCGATACGCAGCACGGCCTCGGCCGGGCTGAAAGGTTTTAATGACATAAGTTACCCCTGAACAGGTTAAGAGCCTGACGCATCAGGCTGCTGTATTTCGCCTAAGCTACGGTGTTTCCGCGCTGTCTGAATCCAAACGGGCTGCGACAATGACGCCTGATGAAACTGCTCTGAAGGGCGTTATTCGCGTTCACTCAGACAGTCGGCGGGCGCGCCCTGCCAGCGGCTGATCTCAAGATCACCGGAGATATCACGCAGTCGGGTCGGCGCAATGCGCAACTCTTCAATCACCGTGCGGGGCGGCAGTGAGGCGCACATCAGGATTGCCGCTGCCACGTCTTCCGGCTGCACCATCGCGTCACGCACCGCCTGTTCCGGCGGCCTGGCGCGGCTGTTCATAATCGGCGTATTAACCTCTCCCGGCAGAATGCAGGTGGCGCGAATGCCGTCGTTACGGTAGGTGTTGTGCAGGTAGGCCATAAAGTTGCGTACCCCGGCCTTGGCGGCACCGTAGGCCGCCCCGCCCAGCAGATTGGGGCGCAGCGCCGCCAGCGAGGAGACGGTAATCACCGTGCCCGCGCCGCGCTTAAGCATCCCCGGCAGCACCGCCTGGGTGAGCAGGAATACCGCCTTCAGGTTGACGTCCTGCACCTGTTGCCACTCCTGCTCTTCAATCCAGCGGGCGTTGAGGGTTTTACTGGCGCTGCCGGCGTTATTGACCAGAATATCCACCGGGCCGAGTTCGGCTTCAACCGCAGCGATCAGCGCCGTGACCTCCGCTTTACGTTCGATATGGCAGACGTGCGGCCAGACATCACCGCCCTGCTGGCGCAGCGCCGCCGCCACCCCTTCCAGCACCTCAATCCGTCGGCCGACCAGCACCACGCGCGCTCCGGCGGCCGCCAGTGCGGCGGCGCTGCTTCTGCCGATACCGCTGCCCGCCCCGGTCACCAGCGCAACCTGTCCCTTCAGCGTTTGCCCGTTCATTTTGCCTCCTTTAGCAGCGTTTCTGCCGCAATGCCGTAATCCCGCAGCGCGCCTTCCGCGCTGATATACCCTTCCTGCAGATCGAACAGGATCGCTTCCCGGCTGCGCTCCGCCACCGGCATCTTGCCGCCGCCGCCGGGCATCTGAATCGTAATCTCATCGCCAGGCTGCACGTCGTGCCGTCCGACCGGTTTCGCCAGCGGCTGGCCGTTCAGCGCAATCAGGTTCGGTGCACCGGCCTCGCCGCCCAGCACGCCCTGCGCCGGGTGCTTCTGACGCGAATAGAACATGCTGTGCGACAGCGGATAGGGGCTGGTGTTGCGGATGGTCATGCGCTGCGCCACGCCGCCGCGCCAGCGCCCGGCACCGCCGGAGTCCGGCACGAGGGCCTTTTCCAGAAACAGCAGCGGCGTGGCGGCTTCGATCAGCTCCACCGGGGTGGAGGACATATTGCCAGGGAAACCGGTGACGATGCCGTCCGCCGCCGGGCGGGCGCCGGTGCCGCCGTTGACGCACAGGCTTTCGACAAAGCGGCGACCGTCGTCAAACTGCCCGGCGAACACGTCGCAGGTCACCGGCGCGCTGCCGGAGTGGCCCATCACCCGCTCCGGCATAATCTCTGCCAGCGCGCTGAAGATCGCCGCGTGGGCCATATGGCCGACGCGGTTACGCATCTCCACCGCGCAGGGTGGCCGCGCGTTGGCGATCGATCCTTCCGGCGCGGTAACGCGAATCGATTTAAAGCAGCCTTCGTTATTTGGCAGGTGCGGCTCCAGCAGGCACTTCAGCGGATAGACGCTGTAGGCGTAGGTGAAGGACATCGGGCAGTTGCTGCCAAACAGCGACTCGGCCGACGAACCGGCGTAGTCGATGGTGATATTGCTGCCCTCGACGATCACCGTCACATTCAGGTGGATATCACCCTCGTAGTCGCCAATATCCACCGCGGCCTGGTAACGGCCATCGGGCACCGCCGTAATCGCCTTGCGCATCGCCTGTTCGGTCAGCGCGTGGATTTTCTCTGCCAGCGGCTGCAGCGAATCGAGATGCAGATCGTCCATCAGCCCCAGCAGCCCGCTGGCACCAATCTGGTTGGCGGCCAGCATGGCGTGCAGGTCACCCTCCACCTGATCCGGGGCGCGCACGTTGGCCAGCAGCAGGTCCAACAGCTGCTGGTTGATGACTCCCTCGTGGACCAGCTTGCTCGGCGGGATCAGAAACCCCTCTTCAAACATGTCGCGTGAGGAGCCCATATTCAGCGAGCCGCCGATATCTGACATATGCGCCGCCGCGCCGGTAAAGGCGACCAGCCGGCCGTCGCGGAATACCGGGGTGACGATGGTAACGTCGTTAAGGTGCCCGGTGCCCAGCCAGGGATCGTTGGTGACCAGGCTGTCGCCCGGCTTCAGCGTCTCCGCAGGAAATTTCGCCAGCAGATGGCGCACGGTGGCCGGCAGGGTGCCGATAAACACCGGGACGCTGGCCTTCGGCTGCGCCAGCGAGTTGCCCTCTGCATCCATCAGCAGGCAGGAGTAGTCACCCACCTCGCGGATAATGCTGGAGAAGGCCATATTGACCAGCGTGGCCGCCGCCTCTTCCGAGATGCTGACCAGCCGGTCCCAGGTGATGCGCAGGGCCACCGGATCGTTAAGGAAGCGCAGATTTTCGTGGGTTGTGATGCTCATCAGTTCAGCTCCATCAGGATATTGCCCTGTTCATCCAGCGTCGCGACCGCCCCCGGCCCGACAAAAATCGCACACTCTTTTTCCTGCAGCAGCGCCGGGCCGTAAACCGACTCGCCGGCGACCAGTAAGGCGCGCGGGATCGCCCGGCAGGTGCTGAAACCGGCATCACGCCCGAGGTAAACGCGCAGCGACTTCTCTGCTGGCTGCGTCCCGCCCGTCTCCGCCTCGTCACGGGTGTGCAGCGGCGGCGCGGCGGTCTGTACCCGGCCGCGCCAGTTGACCACCTCCACCTCCAGACCCGGCAGCGTGCGGCCAAAGCGCTGGTGATGCGCCTGCTCAAAGGCCGCGATTAGCGACTGCACGTCCCCGTCGTCGATAAAGGCATCCGGCAGGGGCAGCGTCAGCTGCGATCCCTGGCCGACGTAGCGTACGTCGGCCAGCCGCTGTACTTCCGCGCTGGCCGGGTCGACGCTGGCCGCGGCCAGGGTGGTAAAGGCCTCATCAAAGCCTTCGGCAAGCAGCGCGCGCACGGCGGCCATTGGCAGGCCCGGCCGCAGGCGGCAGCGGTCGCTGCGGACAAAGTCGGCACCCGGCGGCGCGGTCAGCAGGCCAAAGGCGGAGTAAACCCCGGCTCCGTTGGGGAAGAACACCCGCTTTACGTGCAGGGTGCGCGCCAGCGACCAGGCGTGGCTTGGCCCGGCGCCGCCGAAGGCCAGCATGGTCATCTGCTGCGGGCTGACGTTTTTCTCCACCGCGTGGGTGCGCAGCGCCTCGGCCATTTTGCTGTTGGCAACCTCATGGATGCCCCACGCGGCCTCTTCAATGCTCAGGCCAAGCGGGAGGGCCACCGTCTCAATCGCGCGCCGCGCCGCGGCGACGTCCAGCGGCATACGGCCGCCGAGGAAGGCCAACGGGTCGAGCAGCCCGAGTACCAGGTTAGCGTCGGTTACCGTCGGCAATACGCCACCGCGCGCGTAGCAGGCCGGCCCCGGGAACGCGCTGGCGCTCTCCGGGCCGATCTCCAGCAGCCCCAGCCGATCGACGCGGGCGATGCTGCCGCCGCCGGCACCGATCTCAATCATATCCACCACCGGCAGCTTGACCGGCAGGCCGCTGCCCTTCAGCAGGCGGTCGGCGCGCCCTACCTCATAATCGGTGGTGATCGACGGCACGCCGCCGCGTACCACGCAGGCTTTGGCGGTGGTGCCGCCCATATCAAAGGCCAGCACCTGCGGCAGCGCGTTGCGGCGCGCAAAGGCGGCGGTGGCGACGATGCCGCCGGCCGGGCCGGATTCAATAATCCGCGTCGGGTAGTCGGCGGCCACCTGCGGTGCCATCAGCCCGCCGTTCGAGCCCATCACCAGCCAGTCGCAGGTGAAGCCGCCGTCGCGCAGTTTGCGCTCCAGCTGCGCCATATAGTGGCGGGCTTTTGGCTGGACAAAAGCGTTCATCGCCGTCAGCACGCCGCGGTCATACTCGCGGATTTCGCGTGAAACCTTATGTGAGACGGAGACCGACACGCCCGGCAGTTCGCGCTGCAGGATGGCTTCAATGCGTAACTCGTGCTCAGGCCAGGCGTAAGCGTGCATGCACAGCACCGCCACCGCCTCATAGCCCGCCTTTCTCAGCTCAGCGGCCTGCGCCACCACCTCTGCGTCATCCAGTGGCGTGACAACGTCACCGCGAGCCGTTACCCGTTCACTGATTTCAAACGCCTGGGAGCGCGGCAGCAAAGGCGCAGCGGGCGCGCCGTTAAGGTCGTAGATGTCGTAGCGATACTCACGGCCCAGCACCAGTACATCGCGGAAGCCCTTTGTCACCAGCAGCGCCGTTTTTGCCCCGCGCCGCTCCAGCAGCGCGTTAATCGCCAGCGTGGTGCCGTGGGTGATGGTGTGGATCTGGCTGGCCTGTAGCCCGGCCATCGCCACCAGTTCGGTTAAGCCGGTATAAGCGCCTTCTGATGGATCGTGCGGCGTGGTCAGCGTTTTATGGCGCAGCGTGCTGCCGGTGGCATCGTTCAGCAGCACCAGGTCGGTAAAGGTGCCGCCGATATCAAACCCCATGCGCCAGGGTGAATCCTGTTTCATAGTGACCTCAGATGTTCAGAATGTTCAGAGTGTTCGGTTGGCCCGGCGGGCCGTTATACGTCGCGCAGCGGTTTACCGGCGGTCTCTTTCAGGTACAGGGTGCTGATTAAGGTCAGCGCGGCGGTGGCGATCACCATATAGCTGGGGATGCTGGCGATGCCGGTCAGGCCGATCAGCCAGGTCATCAGCAGCGGCGCGGAGCCACCGAAAATTACCGTAGAGAGGTTAAAACCGATGCTGTAGGCGCTGTAGCGCACGGTGGTGGGGAACATCTCCGCCAGCGCGGCCTGAATCACTCCGGCGTGGCCGGCAAAGGCCAGCGCCAGCAGAATGGCGGCCATACAGGCCAGCGGCAGCATACCCAGCGTCAGCAGCCAGAAGCAGGGCCACGCCAGTACCGCCATCGCAATCGCCGAAGCGACCAGCAGCGGCTTGCGTCCCAGCCGGTCAGAGAGCCACGCCATCAGCGGAATGGCGGCGATAATGGTCAGCAGACCGCAGGCGGTCACCATCAGGCTCTGGATCTGGGTAAAGTGCATCACCTTATTCAGGTAGGTCGGCATATAGACGAACAGAATGTAGTAACCGGGGCCGTTAACGGCGGGTAGCGTGATCGCCAGCAGGATGGCTTTCAGGTGCCGTTTTGAGGTCAATACCTCACGCAGCGGATTGGCCACCACGCGTTTTTCGCTCTTCATCAGACGGAAGTGCGGCGTGTCTTCAATGCGGGTGCGGATATAGACGCCGATCAGCGCCATCGGGATCGCCAGCAGGAACGGCACGCGCCACACCCAGGCCACCATCGCCTGCGGGCCGTACAGGTTGATCAGGCCGCTGATCAGCAGGCTGCCGAACAGCAGCGCGATAAACGAGCCCATCACCAGCGGCGACATCACCACCGCACGGCGGTGATCTTCCGCGTACTCGGCAACAAACGACCCGGCACCGGAGACTTCACCGCCCGCCGAGAAGCCCTGCACGATGCGCAGTAAAATCAGCAGCGCCGGTGCCGCCCAGCCGATGCTCTGATAGCTGGGCAGCAGGCCGATAGCGGCGGTCGCCAGCGAGATCATCAGCAGCAGGATCGCCAGCAGCTTCTGGCGGCCAATTTTGTCGCCGAAGTAACCGCAGATAATGCCGCCAAACGGCCGCACCACAAAGCTGACGGTAAAGCCGAGATAGGTCAGCATCAGCCCGGCATCGGTCATCCCCATCTCGCTGGAGGAGAACACCAGCACCAGCGTACTGACCAGCAGGCCATAAATGCCGTAGTCATACCATTCGACAAAGGAGCCGACGCCACCGGCCAGCGACGCGCGCCTGACCACGCTGTTTTGTGCCGCCGCTTTTGATGGCATCGGGTAATCCATCGGGACTGCCTGAGATTTATTCATGGTTGTGCCCTGCTACAGTGTTGACGAAATCCGGTCAGCGCGGCTGAACCGGCACGGCGTATTCAGCTAGCGGTACTGACGGGTGACTTCGGCGGTCATCTCCGCTTCTCGCTTAGCCACCTCTCTGACTTTTTCCAGCACACCGGCGGCGCGCCAGAACGGGATCACAATCACGCCATCGGCATCGGCTACCACGATATCGCCGGCGCAGCACACCACGCCGCCGATCGCCACCGGTTCACCAATCACACCCGGACCATTCTTATACGGACCGGCCGGCGTGGTGCCGCGGGCAAAGGTCGGAAAACCGGTCGACTCAATCACGCTGCGATCGCGGATCGCGCCGTCGATAATCTGCCCGCATGCCCCGGCGTGCTGGAAACGCTGGGTCAGCTGTTCGCCCACCAGCGCCCGGTCGGTGTGGCCCATACCGTTAATCACCATCACATCACCCGGCTCGATATACTCCAGCGCCATAATCACCGCCGCGTTATCGCCGGCGGTCACCTGTACCGGCAGCGCAAACCCGCAAAACTGGCTCTGCCCGGCCAGCGGAACAATCCCGGCATCACACATACTCAGCCGTTCCATCGCATCACCGATATTGGCTACCGGAAACGCGGAAAATGCTTCCAGCCACTCGGAAGATGGCCGCGTCCAGCGCGGGGCAATACGAACCTCTGCAGTTTCAAGTGCCATAACTTACCTCGTCGTTATTGTGATAATGATTTCTCGAATGAGAATGTTTTATCACTTTAAAAATTAATCTGGCAATCGATTTCTGCGGAGGGAATTAATGGAAAAGGTGAGATTCATCACAATAAAATGACATGCTATGATTAAGTTGAAATGACAAAAATCATTCAAAAACATAACGTTAGAATAATTTAAATCGAAAATTACAGACGTTCAAAAATGCAGGTAGCATCACATAAAACAGGTCATTCTCTTTTCTTATGGTTTTGGAGTTAAACATAATGCAGGGTTAACTAAATTCTGCCGAAAATAAACGCACGCATGCTCTCCCCGCCCCAAAAATGTGCACAAAGCCAGTAAAGGAACATTATTTTCATCAATTTTGCACCCCGCCGGACCATTCTTCCCCATTACCCGTGCAATTAAGGTGCAAGCTTCTTCCCCGATCCAATATGCGACGAGGAATAACTCAGCCAACGCCATCGCTGATTATCAGGGAGGGCAGCGGGATGAGCCCGAAGCGGGGTAACCCGCGCAGGGTCGCCCGCTGACAGGCCCGGCACTCTCGATCACAAAGACAACGAGCCCTTCTATCTCCATTCCAAAATTCAATAGTATTTTTTATGATTTATCACCCCACCCGCATCACCAAAACAGTCATAAAATTAATGATTTCCATAAATCACCTGACCGCCAGTCTCATAAACGCAGCCAAAACTCCGCCACAGAGACTGGTTGCCAACAACTGTTCTGCTATGCTCTTTTCAGCCTGCTGTTAATGGCTTACCTCCCCTGATGCTCAGTCATCAGGCACATCAAGTTTATTGCGGAGTAGTGGAAATGACTTCAACCATTCGTGAATTAACTGAAACAGAAATTGATGATGTTGCAGGTGGCGGTCTCCTGGGTAGCGTGCTGGGGCTAACCAGTTCATTAGGTCTCAACCTCGGTTCTGTCGTCCAGGTCACGCCGGGCCAGGGCGTCACCGTGGCGCTGCCGGGCGTACAGGCGGCGACCGTTGGCGTTGGCGGCCTGCTGGGCAAACTGCTGTTCTGATACTGCCCGTCAGACATCCTCTTCAGGAAAAAAAGCCTCCGCCGCGTCGGGGGCTTTTTTTAGTATGCTATGCTGCCACAGAACATCTGACCAGGGATATGCCATGCCGATACAGTTTCGCCCGGAGGTGACGCAGCATCAGCAAAGCCGCTGGAACGGCCAGGTGCTGCTGCTGAACGGCTGGCCGCTGTGGCTGACCCTGCTGCTGACCGCCGGCTTTATCATCGCACTGCTTACCTTACTGATTTCAGGTACCTACACCCGCCGCATTACCGTTAACGGTGAAATCATCACCGAACCGCGCACCATCAACCTGTTTGCCCCGGAACAGGGCATCGTCTCAAAGCTGCTGGTGGCCGACGGTCAGCAGGTTAACGCAGGTACGCCGCTCTACCAGCTGGACGTCAGCCAGGTGACCGACACGGGCAGCGTCAGCGGCACCACCCTCACCATCCTCGAACAACAGACGAAGCAGCTGGACGCCATTATCAGCCAGCTGCAGAGCAACAAACGGGAAACGCTGTCCAGCCTGCAACAACAGCTGAAACAGTATCAGCAGGCGCAGCAGGGCCTGGAGGGGATGGTGACCACGGCCCGCGAAGGCCTGCAGGCGATGCGTGCCAGTCGGGATTCCTATGAAGCCTCGCTGCGCAAGGGGCTGATCAACACCGATCAGATGAATAACCAGCGTTACCTCTACTATCAGCAGCAGAGCGTATTTCAGAGCCTGAACTCGCAGGCGCTGCAACAGTCGCTGCAGATCACCACCCTGAAAAGCGAGCTGCAGACCAAAGCCGCCGACTTCGATAATCAGATCGCCCAGTCGCGCTATCAGCGTGATGACCTCGCGCGCCAGCGGGCAGAGACCGGCGCGCGCGGCAGCCGGATGATCATCGCCCCGACCCGCGGCGTGGTCTCCTCGCTCAGCGTGACGCCAGGGCAGATGGTCAACGCCGGCGACAGCCTGATCCAGCTGGTGCCCTCCTCGCATGCCAGCGTGCTCTTTGTCGCCTGGCTGCCCGACGACAGCCGCCCGCACGTGGCACCGGGGGAAACCATCAATATCCGCTATGCCGCCTTCCCCTATGAGAAGTACGGCCAGTTCCCCGGCCGCATTGTCTCCGTCTCCGCTGCGCCGGTGCCGGTGCGTGAGCTGGAGGGGTGGGCCAGCGTGCCGCGCGACCCGGCCGGCCGGGTTAACGGCTCCTGGTATAAGGCCACGGTGGCGCTGGATAACGGCGGCCTGAGCTGGCAGGGCCAGCCGCTGGTGCTCTCCAGCGGCATGCAGGCGCAGTCGACGCTGTTTCTGGAAAAACGCCCGCTCTATCAGTGGATGCTCTCCCCCTATTACAGCCTGAAGAAAAGCATCACGGGACCCGTCAATGAATAAAGAAGACGTGCAGCAACTGGCCAGCCGCCTGCACCTGGGCCTGCGACGCCGCGTGCCACAAATCATCCAGACCGAAGCCGCCGAGTGCGGGCTGGCCTGTCTGGCAATGGTCTGCGGCTGGTTTGGCCTGCATACCGACCTGCTGACGCTGCGCCAGCGGTTTGACGTCTCCAGCCGCGGCGTGACGCTGCGCACGCTGATGGCGGTGGCCGGCGCGCTGAATCTGAAATCGCGCGCGCTGCAGCTGGATATCGACCAGCTTGCGGCGCTGAAAACCCCGGCGATCCTGCACTGGGATATGAACCATTTTGTGGTACTGGTCGCCGTGCGCGGCAGCCGGGTAATTATTCACGATCCGGCTTCCGGGCGACGGGTGCTGAGCCTGAACGATGTGTCGCAGCACTTCACCGGCGTGGCGCTGGAGCTGTGGCCGGACGGTGAATTCACCCGCCAGAAACGCCAGAAACGCGTCAGCATCCGCTCGCTGATGGGCAGCATCAGCGGCCTGCCCGCCACCCTGACCAAAATCGCCTGCCTGGCGCTGATGATCGAGTCGGTTAACCTGCTGCTGCCGGTGGGGATGCAGCTGGTGATGGACCATGTGATCCCGGCGCGGGACGCCGACCTGCTGACGCTGATTTGCCTCGGCCTGCTGTTCTTTGTGCTGTTCCGCACCGGCATGGGCATCGTGCGATCCTGGACCACGCTGGTGATGACCACGCTGATCGACGTGCAGTGGAAGGCGCGGCTGTTTGACCATCTGATGGCGCTGCCGCTGGCGTGGTTTGAAAAGCGCAAGCTGGGGGACATTCAGTCGCGCTTTCTCTCCCTTGATACGCTGAAAGCCACGCTGACCAGCAACGTCGTTAACAGCCTGATGGACGGCGTGATGACCATCGGGCTGCTGGTGATGATGGTACTGTACGGCGGCTGGCTGGTGTGGGTGGTGCTGGCATTCACCGCGATTTACTGCCTGTTCCGCCTGAGCACCTATCAGCGTTACCGGCAGATCTCGGAAGAGATGCTGGTAAAAAATGCCCGTTCCGGCTCGCACTTTATGGAAACCCTGTACGGCATCACCACGCTGAAGGTGCTCGGGCTCTCCGGCACCCGGGCGCAGCACTGGCTGAATATGAATATCGACGCCGCCAACGTCGGGGTGCGCAAGGCCAAATTTGAGATGCTGTTCAGCGGCGGCAGCACGCTGATCGCCACCCTGGATCAGATCGCCCTGCTGTGGCTGGGTGCCACTCAGGTCATTGACGGCCATATGACGCTGGGGATGTTTGTCGCCTTCAACACCTACCGCGGGCAGTTTTCGGAGCGCACCGCCAACCTGCTGGAGATGCTGCTGCAGCTGCGCATGCTGTCGCTGCACGCCGAACGCATCGCCGACATCGCGCTGACCGAAACCGAACCGGTACAGCCGGACCGGCCGCTGCTGCGCCCCGGCGAACCGGCCGGGCTGGAGGTGCACAACCTCGGTTTCCAGTACGATGCGCTCTCCGCGCCGCTGTTCCGCGAACTGAGCTTCAGCGTCGCTCCCGGCGAGTGCCTGGCGATTACCGGCCCCTCCGGCAAGGGCAAAACCACGCTGATGAAGATCCTCACCGGTCTGCTGCAGCCCACCGTTGGCGAGGTGCGGCTTAACGGTCTGGATATCAGCCAGGCGGGCAGCAATAACTACCGCGCCTGCATCGCCTGCGTGCTGCAGGAGGACACGCTGTTTGCCGGTTCGATCGCCGATAATATTGCCGGCTTCGACGGCCAGAAGGATGAGGCCTGGCTGCTGGAGTGCGCACAGCGCAGCGCGATCCACGAGGATATTATGCGCATGCCGATGGGCTATGAGACGCTGATCAGCGAGCTGGGCAGCAGCCTCTCCGGCGGCCAGAAACAGCGGCTGCTGATCGCCCGCGCGCTCTATCGCCGCCCGGCGATCCTGTTCCTCGATGAGGCGACCAGCCACCTGGATACCGACAGCGAAGCGCGGGTTAACACCGCCATTCAGGGGCTGAATATCACCCGGGTAATCATCGCCCACCGGCCTTCGACCATTGCCTCGGCGGATCGGGTAATGACGCTGGGCTGACGGCGAACGCACGGGCGGATTCAGGAATTTCCACCGGCTGCCGATACTCCCTTATCACAGTGATAAGGGAGTCATGAAAGGATGCAACTCGCGGAGTTTCTTACCGAATATGATCAGCGCCTGACGGCAGAAATCAATAGCGACCCGCTGGGCAACCTGGTTATCTGGTCTGCGTTCGGGCAGCGGGTTTTTCGCCACCGACTCAGCTCGATTTCAAACGACGTGCGCCAGTATACCCTCAATCTGCTGCACCACGCGGTGATCAAACGCCTTACCGAATCCAGCGACCTGACCCCGGCGGACTACCCCGACCTCAACAGCCTGGCGTTTAAACATGCCTGCCTGACGTACCTGGAGAACCTGTTTGTTTACAGTATGCTCAGCGCGCAGGATCGCGAGGACGTGGTGTTGAGCGGGGTTCCCGGCATCCGCATGGGGCAGAAAAACCGGCATGAGAAGCGTGAGCGGCTGCTGTTCAGCCATCGGGGGGACGGCTGGCTGCTGGAACGACAGACGCTGCTGGGCATCAGCGGCCGCTATAAAACGCCGATGATGGAGATGCAGTTTTTTGACCGGCACTACCACTACAGCGGCGCGGAAAGCGGCGCCGTCTGGCAGAAGGCGCAGGTGCTGCTGGGGCACGGCGGCGTGCTGCATCCGCTGTTTACCGCGCTGGTAACCCACCTGCAGCAGCAGCTGGCGCTGCCCGCTGCCCGCCGTATCGCCCGCTTCAGCCAGTGCGATCCGGCGCTGGCCGCACACTACGTGGCGGCTTTTCGCTCGCGGGAACACTGCGGCAGCTACGCGCGTGAATTCTGGCTGGAGGTCACCGGGCTGGATGACGCCGCCGCCGGTGCGCTGGGCGACGTCCTTTTGCAGTGGCCGCCGGCCACCGCATTGCACAACGCTGAGGTGTTCAGGCTTGCGCGTGCCGCACTGCCTGCCGGTGATGCACGCCAGCGGCTGGATGATATCCGCCTGACCGAACCGCTGCTGACCGGTATCGATCTGCTGTTCCGCACGCTGACCTGCCGCCGGCACAACAGCCTGCGGCAGATTGAGGCCGACTGGCGCGCGATGCAGCGGGATGCGCAGACCCTGCCTGCGCTGGCCGTACAGGCGGAACAGGCCGAGGTGGCGTGGCTGGCGGAGAGCACCGCCGGCGAGCGGCGCAGGCAGCTGCTGGACATTGCCCGCGCCGGTACGCTGGCAGAGCAGATTGCCCTGCTGCTGAGCTGGCATCAACGGGTGATGGCGCTGCGCGGTCAGCTGCCCTGGCTGCGGGAGACCGCCCCCGGCCGTTACGCCGTCAGCGTGCTCTCAGCCGCAGTCGACGAGGAGGAGCGGCAGCTGCCAGGCCGCTGGAAAAACAGTTACTACCTGCCGCAGTTTCAGTATCTGCTGCAGGGGTTATGGGGGAACACACCGTGAAACTGCTGACCGAATTTGAACAGCAGCTGGCGGCGTTGCGCGGCCGGGCTCCGCTCGTCCGGGTGTGGATGACCAGCTTTAACCTCAACATCCCGTTTATTGAAAAATACCTGTTGCCGCGTGTGCTGGATGGCGAAGTGGAGCCGGTTACCCGCATGGATTATGAGCTGCTGCAGAGCAGACTCAATGAGAGCGGCCTCGACCTGCGCATCTTCTGCGATCACCGGCTGGCCGGCAGCGACCAGGTGAAGCGCACCGCGCTGAAGATTCATCCGGTGGCTCCCCGCCTGCTGCAGTGGCCGGATGCTGAAATAACGCCGGATCGGCATACCCTGTTTCACCCCAAGGTGATCCTGTTGCAGAACAGCCTCGGCGAGACGATCCTCGGCACTGGCAGCGCAAACCTGACGCTGGGCGGCTGGGGCCGCAATCAGGAGGTGTTTCGCTTCTATCCGGTGAGTGCGCGGGTGCAGTATCAGGCCATTCTCGACTTCTTTGCCCCGCTGCGCCCGTTTCAGGAGCAGGAGAGCCAGCACGAAGGCGGCCTGCCCCCGCGCTGTCGCTATCTGCCGGGGGAGACGGGCTGGCGATTTGTTCACAGCTTCCAGCCCGGTAGTTTTCTCAGCACCCTGTTTCGCGGTATGCGCCGCGGAAGGCTGACGGTCTGGTCGCCTTACCTGGCCGCCGATCTGGCCGGGTTCTGGCAACAGCTGGCGGAAGAGAGTCATAACGCCAGCCTGTCGGTCAGCCTGGTCAGCGATCGGGTGGACGGCCGCGTTTACCGCACCCGCCGGAGCGAAGCGCTGCTGGAGCTGATGGCAGAAGAGAAGCTGCATTTCTGTCATAACCCGCTGCAACAGCCGCACAGCGAGCTGATGCACGCCAAGATCTGGCATCTGCACGACGGTGAACGCGCCAGAATGGCCACCGGCTCGTGGAATTTCACCCCCAGCGGCGTGGGTCACAATATTGAGGCCGGGGTGGTGCAGACGGTCCCGGTCGGTCTGGCGATCGCCGGGGCCGCCCTGCCGCCGGAAGAGGTACACTTTGCCAGCCCTGAACAGCTGGAAGCACTTGGCCCGGACTGGCCGCTGCCGCCACCGTTCGACCTGCAGGTGCACTGGGACTGGCAGCGCGGTGAGTACACTATCAGCGGCAGCTGGGCGGAGGGTAAACCGCAGAGCGGTTACCGGCTGCATCTGCCGGGCGTTAAGGGCAACCTGACGCTGGAGTGGGCGCAGCGCCGCAGCAAGGGCAAAAACAGCTTCCGCCTGATCTCACCGACAACGCTGCACGTGGCCGATAACACCGCACTGCTCCACGATCGTGCCTGGCAGGCGTGGCGCAGGCGTGAAGTTCCGTTTTCCGGGCCGATCGTGGAGAGCCATCCGCACTGCCGCCCGGCACAGGGTTATGCCTCGCTGAACGATCTGCTGCAGGATTTGATTTTACAGCGCGACCCGCAGCAGTCGGACAGCCTGCTGCTGCGCGGTTTGGCAGAAAACCTGGAAACGGATGGCTCTCCGGCGGAGCATGCAACAGACACCGCGCAGGATACCGTGTCGTGGCACGGCCTGTTTCTGGCCTGCTCACAGCTGCGCACCAGGCTGGATGCAGCGGCAACCGGCCAGGCTTTTTACCAGCAGACGTTTGGTTTTCCCGGCGGCCTGGCTGAACTGGTGGCCTTTGCACGTCAGCCGCAGGCGCACCCCAGCCCACTGTTCCGCTGGTTTCTGATTCAGGAGTTAAGTTCGCTGGTAAACCATGCCGGGGAGCTGGCAGAAGCGTGGCCGGAGCTGTCCGGATTGCCGTGGTCGCGCCTGGCACTGCCCTCCTTAAAACTCCCGGTGACAGTGTCACCGCAATATCAGCGCTGGATTAAGAAGAACTGCGGTTATGAAAAACAGTAAACAAGACAAACCGGTTAGCGTGGTACAGGTCGCAGAACGGATCAATTTTGACCTCAGCCAGCCGGACTGGCTGCCGCAACCGGGCGGTAACAGCATGGCCGACCGCCAGGCAGAAGGCGTTGCCGGACTGCTTAACCGCCTGCACGCTGGCGGGCTGGCCCTGCTGGCAGATGAAGTTGGCATGGGCAAAACGCTGCAGGCGTTGGCCGTGATGGCGTGGAACTGGCAGAAGAACCCCGCGGCTAAGGTGCTGGTCATGGCACCGAACCGGGATATCTGCCAGCACTGGGAGACGGAATTTGCTACCTTTTTCGCAAAGCACGTCCGGGATAAGACGCTCTGCCCGGCGCTTACCGTGGCTTACCGGCTGGAGGACCTGGTCACCGCCGTGCAGGCCGGCAGCAGCCAGCTCTGTATCACCACTATCCACGCGCTGAGCCATCTGCTGAGCAGCGCGGAGAAAGAGACCACCGACGATCGTGCTCAGGCTGCTTTTACGGCCGCCAGCCGGATCCATCAGCGGCTTAAAGCGGCGCTGGGCGCACAGGGATTTGACCTGCTGGTGATTGATGAGGCGCACTATTTTCGCCACGCGTGGAGCGGCAGCCAGCGGGCATCTGCCGCGCGCGGACTGTTCGGCCCCCCCGCGCAGCCGCTGAGTCAGCAGGTGCTGCTGATGACCGCCACGCCGAGCTACTCCTCGCTGGATGATATTCCCAATATGTTCAGCTACTTTCTCGCCGCTGAAGGGAGTAACAGCCTGCCGGATGCGGACGAGCTGCTCCGGCGCTTCGCCATCCGGCGGATGCGTATTCTGTCCGGTGCCGGGGGGAAAGCGTTTAACAAATATCACTATCGTGAAGAGCGGGCGCTTCCTGCCTCACTGGCCGGTGACGAACGGGCGGAGCTGTTTTTTGCGCTCTACCATAAGCTGCTGTTAAAAGAGAACGAGCAGGCCGACGCGCCACGTCGTTTTTTCTATGGATATCTGGAAGGGTTTGAGTCCACCACCCCGCAGCGTCCGACCGAACAGGCTGACAATGATAATCAGGGGCAGTCGTGGCATCAGGCACCCGACTCCTCACTGTTGCAGCAGCTGACAGAGGCTCATCAGAAATTCACCGGCAGTGTGCCGGAGCACCCGAAATATCAGCAGCTGGTCGATCTCTGCCGCGCCAGCGATCCGCTGACGCCTTGCAAAAATATCGAAGAGCATAAGCATCTGGTGTTCGTACGCCGTATCCCCTCCGTGCGCGAATTAACCCGCCGCATCAATGATGATTATGACCGCCAGCAGGCACGGCTGCTGCTGGAGGCCTGGCTGCCGGAAGACCAGGTGGCGGAAAATCTTGCGCAGTGGCACCAGGATAAATGGTCACGCAGCTGGTTTAACGGGATGGTTCGTTGGCAGTCAGCGGTGTCGCAGAATGCCTCCCGTACCGGTAAAAAACGCGCCAGGACGAGATCTGAGACCGCAGCTGTTACCGATCCTGTCTACCAGGATGAATATGATGCCGACGCTGACCACGACCTGCCGCACCGGGAGGACGATGCTACGGGTTCGCGCATCGCCGATCTGTTTACGGTAAAAAAAGGGGGTAACCCCGAAGAAAACCGCAGCGACTGCGCCAACGTGCGCCAGCGCTTTCGCAAAAAAGAGAGTCTGTTTGCTCTGTTTCTTGAGCCGGCAGCGGACTATTGCCAGGCTGAGTACCCAGGGGGGGATCACGCTGCTGAACAGGATCGGGATCGCATTAACTATGTGCTGGCCGCGCAGCATTACCGCCTGCTCGGGCAACAGGCAGTGCAGCGGCGGCTCCCCATCAGCCAGCCAGCCACCACCGCCTGGGCACTGGTCTGGCCGCTGCTGATCGCATCTGAGCAGCAGCAAATTCTTGACTGGCGCAAGACAAACCCGCGCATCGTGGAGAACTTTTCCCGCTATCTGCAAAGCGGTTTCCTCTACGCCAGCCCGGTAATGATCGAGCTATACTGCTGGTACACCGGCTTCTGGCGGCAGCGCCAGCAACGGGGAGAAGCTGAAGGCGTTGAAGGCGAATACCGCGCTTTTATCCGCTTTGTGCAACCGAAAATCGCCGGGTCGCATCTTTTTAACTACTTTTCCGCCGCGCTGCGCACCTTTGAGGCGCTGTGCACAAAGGTCGTCTCGCGTTCGCTGGAAGACTGCGATACGCCCTGGACATTTATCAGCAGCATGCACAGCCCCGCCCGCTTTGCCAGCGGTGAAACGGGCAACCGGACGCCGCTGAAAATCGGTTTTAACAGCCCGTTCTACCCCAACGTGCTGGTCGCCACCGCCGTGTTCCAGGAGGGCGTTAACCTGCACCTGCAGTGCCGTAAGGTGCACCACTACGGGCTGGCCTGGACACCAGGCGCAAATGAGCAACGTATCGGCCGGGTGGATCGGCTGTTCGGGCTGCTAAACCATCAGCTGCGCCAGCGGGGGGAAACGCGCCTGACCATTAACTACCCTTATCTGGAAAACTCCTTCGACCAGGAGCAGCTGGCGCGCTTTATCATCGCCAAACACCAGGTGGAAAAGCGGGTAGATGCCTGCCGCGTCCAGGCGTTCAGCGGCGAGATTGATATGCAGGTAGACGGCAGCCGCTGGCGCGACTATCTGCGCCAGCCCGATCCTGACGCCAGCGCGATCGATCCCTGGCCGGCGCTGCGGGAGGATGAGGGCTGACCCCTCGCCCCGGTCACTCTTCCGCTACGTTCAGCGACTCGCCGGTGGCGTAGAACTGGCCGCCGGCCACGTAGTGCAGGCTGCGCAGAGACGGGTCCGCCTGTTCGAAATGCCAGTGACCGTCGCTGAACACCCGGCTGTCGGCCCAGGCCCCGATCACTTCACCAATAAACAGGTCGTGCGCCTGCTGGTTATGCGGCTCGTTAATCAGGCGGCAGGCCAGCCAGCCGGAGCAGCCAGCAACAAACGGCAGGTCGAAGCCGTCGAAGCCGAACAGCTCAACGCCGTGACGCGCCAGCTTATCCGGCTGGTCGGCCAGGCTGCTGTGGCCCACCGCGTGGGTCAGTTTGATTTGCGCCACCGTCGGCACCTGAAGAACAAACTGACCGCTACCTTCAATCAGCTGGCGCGTCACCGCGATTTTATCCAGCACCACCAGCACTTTCGGCGGATTGAAATCCAGCCCGGTAGCCCAGGCGGCGGCCATCACATTGTCCACGCCGTCATGCCGCCCGGAGACCAGCACCGTCGGCCCGTGGTTAATTAAACGCCAGGATTTTTCTAAGGCTACGGGGCGAATAAACGTATTGTTCATCAGGACAGCTCTCTTTTGATTAGTGAAGTCGACTCAATCTCGATCCGATGTTTATCGGACACCCATCATTATTTTCTCGTCAGGCCGCCGTTCACCGGAATGGTTAATTTGCAACCTTCCTGACACGATAACGCTGTACAAACGTACTCAACACCCCCGGCAGGCACATGCCCAGCAGGATAAAAGCGCCACCGGTCACTACGTTATCAGACAGGGTTTCGTGCAGCAGCCAGACGGCAAACAGCGCGGAGAATACCGGGTCAAGATTGTAGATCAGAATCGCCCGCGTTGGGGTGGTGAAGCGCTGATAGTGGGTCTGCACCCAGAAGGCAAATACGGTCGAGAAGACGGCGGTTATCAGCAGTGCGGTCAGCAGCGAGGTGTCAACATGGTCGGGGAACAGCGGCTGACCGGTGCCCAGCAGTGCCAGCAGCATCATCACCGTCATGGTAGCAATCTGAATCACCGTCAGCGTCAGCGTATCGTGACGGCCGCTCCAGCGGTCCAGCGCGAGGATATGCAGGGCAGAGAAAAACGAGCCGGCAATCACCAGCAGATCGCCCTGCCGCAGTTGCAGGCTGCTGATGTCTGACATCAGGGCCAGCCCGAGCAGCGCACAGCCGGTCGCCAGCCAGGCGTCTGCACCGGGGAAACGGCCGGCCAGCAGCGCCGCCAGTAACAGCACCCAGATCACATTCAGGCCCGCCAGAAAACCGGTGCTGGCCGCCGAGGTCTGTTGCAGCCCGAAGATCAGCAACAGATAGGTCGCGCCCAGTAACGTCCCCAGCAGCACGCCGGTCATCAGGGTGCTGCGCTGCACCCTGAGCAGTTTTTTGCCGGTCAGTGGCAGCATCAGCAGCGTCGACAGCAGAAAACGCAGGAACAGCACCATCAGCACCGGATAGACATCCACCGCGCTTTTCATCACCGGAAAGCCGATTCCCCAGCCCGCCGCCACGCAAACCAGTAATCCCTCCGCCAGCCAGCGCTGACGTGCATTCACCTTTTCCATGCTATCCCTGAATCAGTGTTTCAATTAACTCGTTGAATCTATTAAAATGCCTTATCAGACACTGAAATACGAGAATTGAGATGGAAAAAGTCAAAATCCACTCCGCGGCGGAGATTGAACAGGCGCGCACCGCGGGCAACCTGGCGGCGCAGGTGCTGGCGATGATCGGCGAACACGTGCGTCCGGGCGTCACCACCGAGCAGCTCGACGCGATCTGCCACGACTATATCGTCAACACGCTGAAGTGCATCCCGGCCAATATCGGCTATCACGGCTATACCAAAACCGTCTGCACCTCGGTGAATCACGTGGTGTGCCACGGCATCCCTACCGATAAGAAAGGCCTGCGCGACGGTGATATCGTCAATATTGACGTGGCGCTGATCTGCGACGGCTGGTTTGGCGATACCAGCCGCATGTACTACGTCGGCACGCCGTCGATTCGTGCAAAGCGGCTGGTTGAAGTCACCTACGAGGCGATGCTGGCCGGCATCCGCGCCGTGCGCCCTGGCAACACCCTCGGCGATATCGGCTCCGCGATCCAGAAGCTGGCCGAAGCCAGCGGCTTCAGCGTGGTGCGCGAGTACTGCGGCCACGGCATTGGCCGTATCTATCATGACGTACCGCAGATCCTGCACTACGGTAATCCGGGCCAGGGCATGGTGCTGGAACCGGGGATGATCTTCACCATTGAACCGATGATCAACGCCGGTAAGCAGGCGGTGAGCGTGCTGGGCGACGGCTGGACGGTGGTGACCAAAGACCGCTCACTGTCGGCGCAGTGGGAGCACACCGTTGCCGTCACCGAAACCGGCTTCGATCTGTTAACGCCGTGGCCGGACGGGCTGGGTGATTACTCGCCGGTGTAATAGCGGTTAACGTTCCTGAGGGCTGCCGCCGGGCTGCCCTCAGGAACGCGGCAGGCCAACCAGCCAGCGGCCGCTGACGAGAGTCAGCGCGATAATGCTGATAAAGGCGGCGACGTGCAGCAGCAGATCCAGCGGATGCTGATGCACCGGGTGGCACAGCATCAGCAGCGCCATCGCCATACAGGCGACGCCAAAACCGGCCGCCGCCAGGCTTTGTAACGGATAGAGCGTGCGGGTGCGCCGCAGGTAGAGCAGCGTTATCAGCACCATCGGCACGCTGACCGTCAGCATAAAGCGATAGCAGCTGCTGGCATCATGATCGGCCGACGGCAGCGTCGCGGTCGCCTGCCCCATCAGCAGCGCCAGCAGCCAGCCAGCGGCCAGCGGCAGTAACCATTTCCAGCTCAGCTTACGCCGTCCGGCGATACTTAACGTGAAGGCCTGCAGCATGGCAAACAGCCCGGCCAGCAGGCACAGCGCCAGCTGCAGCAGCGCCCATTCTGCACCGGGCTGCGACCAGTCGGTCAGCGGCCGGGCGGAAAGCAGGCTCATCAACGCGCCGCACGGCAGCGCGATCAACAGCCAGCTTAACAGGCGCCACGGCCGGGTAAGCGGCCGCCGCACCGGTACGGCATCACGGCTCAGTTCGGCGATAAGTTTACGATGATCGGTCATTTTTTTCTCCATAGCGCCGCAGGGTGGTCAGCGCCCGATGCAGCAGCGACTTCACCGCCGCGACGCTCAGCTGGCTTTTACTGGCCGCCTCGGCCAGGCTCATCTCCCGCAGATGAATATCTTCCACCACCTCACGCTGGCGCAGCGGCAGCTGGCCGAGAATGCCCTGCAGTTCGCGCTGGCGGTCGCGCTGATGCAGGGAAAATCCCGGCTCATCACCGCGCGCCGCCGGCGCGTCTGGCGGTTCGCTCACGTCACCGTTCGGGCCGTCAGCAGCCGGGTGCCAGCGGCGATCGCGGCCGCGACGGCGCAGCGCATCCGTGCTGCGCGCGGAGACGATCGCCGTCAGCCAGGGTAAAAATGGGCAGCGCGGATCGTAGGTGTGCCGCACCCGGTGCAGGCTGAGCAGCACGTCCTGGATCACATCCTCGGTGAGCAGCGGATCGGCAATCTGCCGCCGTATCAGCGCGCGGATCGCCGGCAGCAGGCTGGTCAGCAGGCGGGCGTACGCCTGGCCGTCGCCGCGCTGGGCACGGGCCATCAGGCGCGGCCACGCTTCACGCGGCGCGGGCTGTGGCGAACTCTCTTGCTCTGCGACGGTCACGCTGGCATTCCCTTCCTCACGAAATCCGGCGCGCCCGCAGGCGCGCAGAATGGTTATGTTTTTTTCGCCGCCGCACGTTCCAGCGCACTGACCACAATCGCCGGGGTCAGCACCTGCGGCAGCACTTCCGGCTTACCGCCGCTGGCGGGGTAGACCAGGTAGAACGGCAGGCCGCCCTGACCAAACTTCGTCAGCATATCGTCAATATCCGGGTTAAATTTGGTTGAGTCGCCAACCATATACAGGGTATCGGTGCGCGCCAGCGCCGCTTTCACCGCGGCGGTGGAGAGTGACGTGCGTTCGTTCACCTGGCAGGTAATACACCAGGAGGCGGTAAAGTTAACCAGAATCGGCCGACCTTTGCCCTCGTTTTCGCTCAGCGCCTGCGGCGTCCAGGCGACGGGCGTGGTTTTCTCCTGCCCCGCCGGTGGCGTGCTGGTGGCTAACGCCGTCGGCGCTGCCGTGACCTTCATCACCCCCGGCAGCGGGATCACCGTCACCAGCAGCAGCACGGCGGCCACCGCCAGCAGCGCCTTATAGCTGCGCCCGGCAAACTGGCGGTGCTGCGCAATGCCGTAGATCCAGGCAGCAAAACTGACCACCACCGAAGCCGCCAGCAGCGCGGCCAGCGCGGTGGTGCCCGCCTGCTGCGCCAGCACCCAAACCAGCCATCCCCAGGCGGCAAACATCGGGAATGCCAGCCCGCGCCGCAGCGTCGCCATCCAGGCGCCGGGACGCGGCAGCCGCTGCGCCAGCGCCGGGAACAGCGAAATCAGCACAAAAGGCGCGGCGAAGCCGAGCGCCAGCATCAGGAAAATCAGCAGCGCCACGGCGGTCGGCTGCACCAGCGCATAGCCAACCGCGCCGGCCATAAAGGGCGCCGAGCACGGCGTGGCGACGATAATCGACAGCGCGCCGGTCAGCGCCGAGCGGGTAAAGGTGCCCTTGCCGCCGTCGATCGACCCCGCGCGCTGCGCCGTTAAGCCGACTTCAAACACCCCCAGCAGATTAACGGCAGCCAGCAGGATCACCAGCGCCAGCGCGGCGACCACCAGCGGAGACTGCAGCTGGAAGCCCCAGCCGACCGCCGTACCGCCGGCGCGCAGGGCCAGCAACAGCGCGGCCAGCGCCAGCATGGTCACCACCACGCCGAGCAGAAAGCCCAGCCCCTCTTTACGCGTTTCCGCGGCGTTGCCCTGCTGCCCGAGCAGGCTGAGCGCCTTCAGTGAGATCACCGGGAAAACGCAGGGCATAAAATTCAGGATCAGGCCGCCTGCAAAGGCGGCCAGCATGGCGGTTAACATGATGCTGGCCTCGGTGATATTGCGGATTACAGTGCTTTAGCGGGATGCGTTTCGCTGTACTGCTTCACGGCGGCCATCGTTTTGTCGATGTGCGTTTCCGGGTTGCGGTCGGTATAGCTGAGCAGGATTTTGCCGTCCATAGCTATCACATAGGAGGTGCGGTCAGAGAGCGTTTTATCTGCCAGCTTGATCAACGTATCGTACTCGGTAGCCACTTTCGCGCCCGGGTCAGCCGCGACGGCAAACTTATCGCGGCACTCAAGGCGCGAGAACTCGCCGATCTGATCGACATTGCCGGCCGTAACGCCAACCACGCTGGCCCCGAGCTTTTTGAAGCCGTCGGTCGCTTCGGCAAAGGCGTGTGCCTCAATGGTGCAACCGGCGCTAAAGGCGGCCGGGAAGAAGTAGAGCACTACCGGCCCTTTCTTCAGCGCCTGCTGCAGCGAGAAGCTCATCGGCTTGCCGCCCAGCGCCGCCTGCAGGGTAAAGTCCGGCGCTTTTTCACCGGCCTTAAGTGCTGCCTGCGCCGGCAGCGCAGCGACGGACAAGCCCAGAACGGCGGTGGCGGTCAGTGCGGAGAACATTTTTTTCATGCGGGTCATAGTCCACTCCTGTCAGATAAGATTCAGATTAAGGGTATGCTTTCTTCTATGGTTCGCCAGCATGCGCAGAAAGTTTCGCAGGAATGCATAAAAAGATAAAAAAGTGAGGTACCCGGCGAAGGGGACGCACCCTTAAAGTGAACTTTAATGCGCAAGGGAGCGAGTTGATTAGGTTGTTTTTCAACCTTTGGTTGAGTCTTCTCAGGGAACGGGTTAAAATAGTCTTCGGATGGTTACAGGGATTTCGGCAACGGAATCGCATCCCACTTCCCGATAACGGGTTCATCCATGATGGTAAAGTGTCCTGCCCCGCCCTAAGGCGGCTGAGCCCCCCGCAAGGGGGGCGATTCTTTCAGGATCTGAATAGTTTCCCCTTCCTGCCTTGACTCTCTTTTTTGACACTATCTTCAGCTGTTTGCTCAGCGCCTTAATCTCTCTGTGCTGTAACGTTCCCTTACCGGTATCGGTTTCGTGCCTCTTTTGGCATCGCCGCTGTTTTCGGGCGTTTTGCGGTGTCCATCGCAATTTTAAAGATACTCACCGACTTGTTAGGTACAGGCACACCCGGTGCTCCGGGTCCTTCACGCACAAAAAAGGCCGAGAGAATGTGCATCCTTAGCAGGCGTTTCTCTTTGTAGAAGGCGATACAAATTTTATAAGGTTCGACCTGTCCAGTGGCGCTGTTCATCATGTCCAGCGTGAAAAATTTCTCAGCCGCCGTGTGATACAAATTCATTGCAGGCAGATTCTTCAGGATATGTCTTAGCTGTTTTGAAGCCTCATAGCGCTCCATACATATGGCTATTTTCTCGCGACCATCTTCGTAGCGGAAAGGGATATTCCAGGCAGTAGCATCCTTTGCGATGGCAGTGAAGGCCATAGGTCACCACAAATGTGTAATTCTGACTTCGGCCTTTCAAACCGATCTCATGCGCATCCAGATGCGACAGTGAATAAGAAACGTTGTTAAAAACGAAGGCAGGCCAGTTTTGGATCGACACGATTTGATACTTTGCCACGCTGCGTTACCTGAAATCGATGAGGAACATGCGCTACCCTCCAGGAGTAACGTTCTCACTGATGCTATTGCGAGCAGCCTGGGCACTTCAAGGGTTTCATCTATAAAATTACGTTGTCATAGCGAGATAATAAATCACATCAATAATATGAAGTTACAGAGAGAAAGTGAAACGCCCGGTTCATTCATTTTTTTGCACAGTAACTAAAAATTTGTCATAAGGCCGACGAGGTTACCGCTGGCATACTGGCTGCTGTGATCTGTTTTAATCAGGGATTTCTGATGATCGACGTAACGAAAAAAGCCAGCACCCCCACCACCGATGGCCCGGCCAGCTACTTCAGCGGTAGGGTAAAGATTAACCAGCCGTTTAAAACCACCGAACCGGCACGGGTCAGCGGGGCTACCGTGTCATTCAGCCCCGGCGCGCGCACCGCCTGGCATACGCATCCACTGGGGCAGACGCTGATCGTGATCGCCGGCCAGGGTTGGGTGCAGGAGTGGGGAAAAGCCGCGCAGCCGATCGCCGAAGGCGACAGCGTATGGATCCGCCCCGGCGTGAAACACTGGCACGGGGCCGGAGTGGAGAGCAGCATGACCCATGTGGCGATTGCTGAGGAGGTGAACGGCAGCGCCATTGACTGGCTGGAGCATGTGACGGATGAGCAGTATCAGCAATAACATTCACAACCCCGGGTGACCTGTCAGGGGATCCTCCCAATGCGGCAGCCATCGGCCAGCGTTCTCTGCTTTTTCATCGTGGTTCCTGTACCACCGCGGCGGCAATCGCCAGCGGCTGGGTGATAAATCCGGCGGCCAACAGATCGTCGGCCTGCCGTTGCTGCCCGGCGAGCAGCGCATCGTTCATCCGTTGAATACCCCACGGCCGCGCGCCAATGGTCGTCAGCCAGTGGGCGGCGCTGACCGCGCCGGGCAGGTGCTGGTGCAGCAGCTCTGCTGCCTGGCGCGGATGCAGGGCGATCCAGCGATCGTTGGCGGTCAGCGCGTCGAGCAGCGGTTCCGCCAGCGCTTCGTGCTGCTGCAGCCAGCGCCGGCGGCACCAGAACAGCGAGCGGTTGGCGATCGCATCGTCGGCCTGGGCCACGCAGCGGATTTTTTTAGCATCCCGCGCTGCGGTCAGCCAGGGGTCAATCGCCGCCCACAGATCCACCCGCCCTTCACGCAGCGCGCGCGCCGAATCGCTGCCGTTGAGATCGACCAGCGTGACGTCTTCCAGCCGTAGCCCCTGCTGCAGCAACAGGCGGGCGATAAAGCGATCGGTAAACGAGCCCTGCATACAGGCAATGCGCGCGCCGCGCAGGTCGTCGAGGCTTCTGTATGGCCCCTCCTTCATCGCCAGTAGCGCGCAGCTGGCCCCGCGATCCGGCGAGGCGGCGAGATAGGCGACGTCCAGTCCGTTGCCGGCGGCGATCACCGGCGGCGTCGAGCCGGTGCCGGCCACGTCCAGCCGTCCATCGCTCAGCAGGCTGGCGCTGTCGCCGCCGTGCAGGTAGTCCACCCAGGCCACCCCGCCCGCGTCTGCCAGCGCGCTCTCCAGCACGCCGCGATGGCGCAGAATAAACAGCGACAGGTTGTCCGGGTGGCTGCCAATACGAAGCGTCATGACGCCACCCTCTTAAACCCGTCGTAGTCAGTTTTGTAACTGCCGTCCGCCGTCCACGGCTGCGGCCCGTCGGGGACGGTAAGATACCAGTAGATTTCCATGTCGTTTCCTTTCTGAATTCTGAGTAGCCTCTCTCAGCAATAGCAAACCGCAGGCGGCGGGACAAAGAAGAAATCGGGGAATCGTCAGAGGAAGAAAGCATTTATTCGCGTCATCCCGCAGGCCGCCTGTGCTGCGCGACAGCCGGGCACTAAAACGTTAGACTACAGAGACTTGTTTAACCGCGATCGCCGCCCCCTTCCGAGGAGTTCAGCCATGAGTACCCTGCCCGTTGTGACCATTAACTACTGTTCCCAGTGCAACTGGATGCTGCGCGCCAGCTGGATGGCGCAGGAGCTGCTGCACACCTTCAGCACCGATCTCGGCGCGGTGACGCTGGTGCCCGGCACCGGCGGCATTTATCAGATCCATGTTAACGAACAACTTATCTGGGATCGCAAAACGGATAACGGCTTCCCGGACGCCGCTGAAATCAAACGTCGCCTGCGCGCGGTGTGCTGGCCGGAGCGTGATCTGGGGCATATTGATAAGCATCAGGCGGCGCAGTAAGCGCCTGTCAGCGGCGTGACGAGGGGGGCTGTTGCGCAGCGCTGACCTGCGGTTTCAGGAGAGGATTATGCACCGTGCAGCCACACGGGCTGCACGGTGTGCAGGCGGTTCGCATGCAGGAGTCGACTCAGCCGACCCGCTTCACGTCGCCCACCAGCAGGATGTAGGAGAGTGCGCCGAGCAGCGCCACGCAGGAGATATAGGTTAACGCCGGGGCAAAGCCGTAATCCTGCGCCAGATAACCGACCACCAGCGGCACGGTGATGCCCCCCAGTCCGCCAACGAAGTTAAATACGCCGCCGGTTAAGCCAATCAGCCGCACCGGAGCTAGCGACGAGACCAGCGACCAGGTGATCGAGGCAAAACCGTTGCCAAAGAACGCCACCGCCATCAGCACCATGATCCACAGCGGATCGTTGGTGTAGTTCGCGCCCATAATGCAGGTGGAGATCAGCAGGCCGCAGATAATCGGCGTTTTCCGCGCAAAACCGATCGAACGGCCGCTGCGTACCAGCCGGTCCGCCACCATCCCGGAGAGGATCACCCCGACAAACGCGGCGAGGAACGGTACGGTGGTCATAAAGCCGGCCGTGAGCGCCGCGATCTGCTTCTCCTGGGTCAGGTAGTTAGGGAACCAGGTGAGGAAGAACCACAGCGTCGAGGTCACCGCGAACTGTCCGAGATAGACGCCGCACAGCTTACGATGGAACACCAGCTTCCAGTCCGCCGCGGTCATCTTCACCCGCGTCTTTTTCTCCACCGGCGCATCGCCGTCGATCATGCCGCCGCCGTCGCGGATATAGTCAAGTTCGGCCTGGTTGATGCCGGCGCTTTTACGCGGGGCCTGATAGTATCTGATCCAGATAAACGACCAGATAATGCCGATGCCGCCGGTGATGATAAACACCCAGTGCCAGCTCAGCAGCTCCTGGATCCAGATCAGCAGCGGGGTCAGAAACGCCAGGCCGACAAACTGGCCTGAGGTGTAGAAGCCCACCGCCGAAGCGCGCTCCTGCTCGGGGAACCAGCTGGTCACCAGCCGGTTATTGGTCGGGAACGCCGGCGCTTCGAAGATGCCGGTGATCGCCCGCAGGCCAATCAGCGACATCAGCCCGGTGGCAAAGCCCTGCAGCAGCGTCGCCACCGACCAGCCGAAGATGGCGATAAAGTAGGTCAGCCGCGAGCCTACGCGGTCAAGGAACCAGCCGCCGGGGATCTGGCACAGCGTATAGAGCCAGGCAAAGGCGGAGAAGACGTAACCCATCTGCGCCTTGCTGATGCCAAACTCCTCCTGAATGTGCGCGGAGGCCACGGCAAGATTGGCGCGATCGACGTAGCAGATCACCACGGTAATAAAAATCATCAGCAGCGTTAAATAACGCCTGCGGGTTGGTCTGGCGTTAACCTGAGAAAGTTCCATAGAGGGTACCTGTTATATTTAAGGTGCCGGGTTGCGCACCGGGTAGAGGTTGTGTTGAAAACGGCATGGCCCACCCTGCCGCGCTAAATATGCGCCGTGGGTTATTATTGTGCCATGCCGGATGCGTGCAGAAGCGGTCGTGCGGCCTGACTGAGGCGCAGCCGATCCCGTCCCTGTTTTATTAACAGGCTGTTTTAATCTGTTTTCACTGTTTATTCAGTAACGGCAATTACCACTCGGCGACGGAGCCGTCCGGCAGACGCCACAGCGGATTCCGCCAGTCCGGTGCCTGTTTGCTGCGTTCAGTCACCAGCTCTTCATTAATTTCCACCCCGAGGCCAGGTTTCTGCAGGGGGGCAAAGTGGCCGTCATCCATTTTAAAGTCATCTTTATTCAGCACGTAATCCAGCAGTTCGGCCCCTTTGTTGTAGTGGATACCCATGCTCTGCTCCTGGAATACCGCATTGCGCGAGACAAAGTCGACGTGCAGGCAGGCGGCCAGTGCAATCGGCCCCAGCGGGCAGTGCGGAGCCAGCGCCACGTCATAGGCTTCCGCCATTGCGGCGATTTTATAGCACTCGGTAATCCCACCGGCGTGCGACAGGTCCGGCTGCAGAATCGCCAGGCCACCGGCCTGCAGCACGCGTTTAAATTCAAAGCGGTCAAACATCCTTTCACCGGCGGCAATAGGAATATGCGTTTGCGCCGCCAGCTTCGGATAATATTCCGCCTGTTCGGCCAGTACCGGCTCTTCAATAAACAGCGGGCGATACGGCTCCAGCTCTTTAATTAATACTTTTGCCATTGGTGCGCTGACGCGGCCGTGGAAATCCAGGCCAAATTCAATCTGATTACCGAAGGCTTCACGGATCTGCGCTACGGTATTCACCGCAGCGTCAATTTTCTGTGAACTGTCAATAATGCCCATCTCTTCGCAGCCGTTAAGCTTAAAAGTATCGACGCCGATCGCCCGCAGCTTATTAATACCGGCGATCACCTCGGCCGGACGGTCACCGCCTACCCAGCTGTAGGCTTTCATTTTGTCGCGCACCAGACCGCCCAGCAGCTGCCACACCGGCACCCCCAGCACTTTGCCTTTAATATCCCACAGCGCCTGGTCGATACCGGCAATGGCGCTCATCAGGATCGGGCCGCCGCGGTAGAAGCCGCCGCGATACATCACCTGCCACAGATCGTTAATGCGGGCCGGGTCCTGGCCAATCAGGTACTCCGACAGCTCGTGCACCGCCGCTTCCACGCTGCGCGCGCGCCCTTCGATTACCGGCTCGCCCCAGCCGACCACGCCTGCATCGGTCTCAATCTTCAGAAACATCCAGCGCGGTGCCAGGCGGTAAGTGGTCAGTTTGGTTATTTTCATCGTAACGCTTCCTTATATGCGGCAACAAATGCGAGTGCCTGGTCAACGGTGCGCGCCAGCGGCTGCCCGGCACGGTAGAGATCGCTGCCCAGCCCGGCGCCGATGCACCCTGCCGCCAGCCACTGATGCAGGTTCTGCGGGGTGACGCCGCCGACGGCGAACACCGGCACCTCCGGCGGCAGCACCGCCTTCAGGGCTTTGATATAGTCCGGGCCAAACGCCGCGGAGGGAAAGATTTTCAGCGACTGTGCGCCGGCCTGCAGCGCGGTAAAAGCTTCAGTG
>NZ_JRZZ01000007.1:83741-91586 GCF_002865965.1 Erwinia sp. B116 | reverse complement strand
AGCCTGCGGCCACCGTCATGCCGCAGGCGACCGCCCGGCGGATCACCGCCGCGTCGGTGTTTGGCGTCACCACCAGCCGGCTGCCGATGGCGGCCAGCCGATCCACCTGGTCGGGCTGCAGCACGGTACCGGCCCCGATCAGCGCGCGATCGCCAAATTCGCTGACCGCGGCGGCAATGCTCTGTTCCCACTGCGGCGAATTAAGCGGGATCTCGATGGCATCAAAGCCCGCGTCGATCAGCGCGGCGATATGCGCCTGCGCCTCCTGCGGGCGGATGCCGCGTAAAATAGCGATTAGCGGCAGCTCAGTTTGCCAGCGCATGGGCAATGCTCCTTATTCCGTGCCGGAAGGCGACGTCGCCGTCCAGCGGGTTAACGGTCAGATCGATAAAGCGCAGCGCCTGCTGATAGCGCAGCGACAAGGCGCTGCCGGCGATCAGCGTCAGCGGCTGCGCCGGGGTAACGGCCCACTGATCCGCCAGGGTCGCCACTTCGTGGCCGATCAGCAGCCCGGACAGAAACTCGCTGATGGTGTCCGGCGCGCGGCGGCCCAGCACGTGTGCGGCCCGGACTTCAAACAGCCGTGAGAGGATCGAGCGATCCTCGCTGCCGATCTGCAGGCCAGCGGCAAACGCCGCGGCGTCCTCACGCTGTGCGGGCAGCCCGGCACCGACCAGCGACTGGCTGAGCAGCAGGTGGTGCAGTTCGCCGGTCATCACCGTGCGAAACGTCTCCACCCGGTCGCCCTCCGCCCTCACCCACTTGGCGTGGGTGCCGGGCATGACATAGAGGTCGGCGGCGGCCAGCGCCACGGCACCGAGCAGCTGGGTCTCTTCACCGCGCATCACGTTAAGGTTGTCGGGCTGCTCGACGCTCAGCCCCGGTACGATCCACGCGCGGTTCTCAACCCGGGTCAGGCGGGACGCAATCTCGCCCAGCCGCAGCGGACAGGCCAGATACGGCACCGGCAGCCAGCCGGCATTGCTGCCGACCATACCGGCCATCACCACCGGCACCTCGCTGACAGGCCAGCCAGCGGTCACCTGGTCAAACACGTCGGCGGGGGTACGGCCGTTTAAGCGGGTGACGCCGGCCTCCGAGCGGCGCTGATCAACGCAGCGATCCTGCTGATAATGCCAGGCGCGCAGGTTGGTCGAACCCCAGTCAATCGCAATATAGCTGCTCACATAACGTCCTTAAGTCGCGCCGTTGAACTGGCAATCATCGATTTGGCCGCCTGCTCGGCGGCGTCGGCATCCTGGTGGCGGATGGCGTCAAACAGCGCTTTGTGTTCGGCCAGCGTGCGCGGCATGTTGCCCTCATCCGGCATAAAGGTGCGGGTAAACACCGCCTGCTGCAGCTGGCCAATCGCCACGTTAAGCTGCTGCAACACCGGATTATGCACCGAGGCCATCACCGCTTCGTGATAGCGGATATCGGCCTGGTTAAAGGCGTCGCGGTCTTCGCGGTGCGCCACCATATCGCCGTAGGCCTGCTCAATGGCGGCGAGATCCGCCGAGGTGGCGCGCTCCGCCGACCAGCGGGCAACCTGCGGCTCAACCAGCACGCGTACCTCATTCATCGCTGCGATCAGCCGCGGATCGTAGTCGCTGGAGAGCGACCACTGCAGCACGTCGCTGTCGAGATAGTTCCACTGGTTGCGCGGGGTGACGAACGCGCCGCGGTAGCGCTTCATCTCAATCAGCCGTTTCGCCATCAGCGAGCGAAACACCTCGCGAATAATGTTGCGCGAGGTGGTGAACTGTTCACACAGGTCCGCCTCGGACGGCAGCGGCGCGCCGGGCAGGTATTTGCCGGTGACGATCTCCTCACCCAGCGTCAGGATGATGCGTTCCGTTTTACTCAGACTCTCTTGCGTCATAGTTTTCAGTCCGTTAGTGGCGATGAGTCGGCAGCGTAGCGCGGAGAACCGGCGCTGCACAGATCTCAGCGGCCTGAGGCGCGGTGCGGGAGTGATTGTAGTACCATCTGCATTAGTTGTACTACAATCCAGATCACAAAAAATACAATCCACCTCTCAGGAATAAAAAAAGATCGCCGAAGCGATCTTTTAAGGGAGGCAAAATGTCGGCCGGGGTCAGAAGTCGACGTTAACCCCCAGCTGCACGCTGCGGCCCGGCTGCACGGCCAGCGCCTGGTCAGCGACGTCACGTGGGGTGTCGCCGGTCAGGTCGCGGCTGCTCAGGTAGTCGCGGTATTTACGGTCGGTCAGGTTGTAGACGCCGCCGTTAACGCGGACGTTTTTCGCCACCTGTACCCACGCGGTCATATCCACCGTGCCGTAGCCCGGCACCCGCTGATAACCGGCGGTGGCGTCGGTAATCGGCGCGCCGTTGTTGAGGTAGCCTTCACGGTTAGTCGTTTCCGCCTTCTTGCCTTTCACAAAGGTGGCCATCACTTCCGCACCATAGCGCTGGGACGGATCGTTCCACGCCAGGCCAACGGTGGCCTTCATCGGTGCCACGCTGTCGAGATCGACGTAGCGGTCGCCGTTGTAAGAGGACTTCGCCTGCCCTTTGCTGTAGCCCAGCGAGAAGCTGCTGCTCAGGCCTTCCACCGCGTTAAACCAGGTGCCGTAGTTAACCTTAGCGCCAATCTGACCGCCCCAGATATAGGCCTTATCGCGGTTCTCGGTCTGATAGATGGTGGCGATGTTGGACGGCAGGTTGGTGAACTTATCCGGCGCGCCGGCGCGGGTATAGCGGGTGGTGGCGATAAAGTTTTTGTAGGTGTTGTAGAACAGCGCACCGTTAATCGCCACGCCTTCGGTCGCCTGGCCTTTGATACCCCACTCAACGTTGTTGCTGGTTTCGGTATCCAGATCGGTGTTGCCGATCAGCGCATACTGGCGGTTGCCCGGCACGTAGTTGGAGCCGAGGTTCCACGAGCCGTATAGCTGGGTGGCGTTCGGGAACTGCGCGCCGCGACGGTACTCAACGTAGGTCATCAGCGCTGGCGTGATGTCGTAGTTGAAGCTGATTGACGGCAGCACCTGGGTGTCGCTGTTGGCTTTACCGTACAGCTTCTCGGCGTCTGCCGGGGTCAGCACTGCGGTACCCTCAGCCATGCTCGCCAGATTTTGCGGTTTGGTTTTCTGATGCTGTACGCGCACGCCCGGCACCACGGCAAAGCCGTGACCGTCGAGATCGAAGTTAATGCTGTCCTTCACAAAGCCACCCAGAACAACGGTGCGGCTGTCGCTCTGCGGACGCGTGGTGGCGGCGCTGTTGGCGGCCGGCGTCGGCGACTCGCTGAACGGGCGCTCGGTGTCGGACAGACGGGCGTTAAGGCCGGCCAGCAGATCGTGACGGCCCAGCGTTTTGCTCAGCTGCCCCTCATAGCCCCAGGTCTCAACGTTGTAGTCGGAGTAGACGCGCTGCATGCGCAGCGGGCTGGAGTCGGCCACCGGCAGCAGCGTGTTGTCGTGCGCCTGGGTGTTCTGGTAGTCAATTTTGTTGCTCAGGCTGTCAATCCAGGCGTTGGCCGGCGTCCACTCATCTTTCAGGTTCAGACCCCAGCGGCGGCTGTTGCTCTGCTGGTTGGCGTCGCCCTCGATCAGCGTTCCGGCGTTATTCCAGCTGTCATAGCGGGTGTGGTTAACCTTGCTGTAGAAGTCGCCGCCCAGCGTCAGCTTGTGCTCGTCGTTCGGCTGCCAGATACCGGAGGCCAGCAGCGCGTCGGAGTGCCAGTTGGCCGGGAAGGCCGCCAGCTCGTCGCTGTTATTGCGGGTCTGCTGGCCGTCACGGCGGCTGTAGGCGATCAGGCCGCGCAGGATCTCGTCGCCGGCGGCGGCGGTAACGCCGTTCTGCCAGCTGCGGCTGGCGGAGTCATAACCGCTCTGGTAGCCGAAGTACGTCTGTTTGCCCGGGGTCAGATAGTCATCGGCCGATTTCGGTACGAAGGAGACGGTGCCGCCCAGCGCGGTGGTGGTGCGCTGGGTCTGCGTGGCACCGGATTCAATATCGACGCGGCCGTAAAGGTAGGGATCGATGTAGTCGCGGCCAATACCGAAGGTGTTCAGGCCAGCGCGGCCGACGTAAGGACGGCCGGTGGCGTCGGGCAGCGGTACGCCGTCGACGTCGATCGCCACGCGGTTGCCTTCCAGGCCGCGGATGTTGTAGCCGGTGTAGCCGCCGCGATCAAAGCCGCTTTTGCCGCTGCTGGAGCCGCCGCTGCTGCCCACCGCGCCGATCAGCGGCTGGTAACGCATGATGGAACCAAAATCGTTGCCGCCGCGCTGGCGTAGTTCATCGGCGGAGACGCTTACCTGGCTGCCGGCGACGTGCTTAACGGCCGGCGCGGTAACGGTAATCTGCGCTTCGTCACTCTTTGACGCGGAGGCGGTGTTGCTACTGGTGCTGGCGGCAACGGCATTGTCTGCCTGCGCGGCATACGCAGCGCTGGCGGCGGTGGTGACGATCGCCATAACAATTGACGTGTGCAGCAATCCCTTGCGGGATGAAAAGTTGAGCATGCGAAATACCTTGATTTAATTATTGGTATTCGCCCACATTTGCTTTGATTAACAGGTGCATAAGCCCACATTTACTGCGGGAAACTAACATTTTATATTTTGCGATATCATATACAGACGAGAATGATTATCAATCCATTGATACAAAATATTACATTTAAGCAGTGAACTTTTGCGCTGGTCAGCCGTTGCGCGGCTGGAAATTGCGAGGGAGTTGTGGCTTAAGGCGGATTGATTAAAGCGGATAGAGGATTACGTGATGCTGATGGCTGATGGCTGATGCGGATGAAGGATGGCGGCGTGAGACGCCATCCGTAGCGGGATCAGCCGGCGGCAAAATCGCGCAGCACCTGCCCTTCCATACGGTAACGCACCCACTCATCCTGCGGGGCGGCACCGATGCTCAGATAGAAGTCGATCGCCGGCTGGTTCCAGTCCAGCACGCTCCACTCCAGTCGACCGCAGCCGCGCTCTACCGCCAGCTGCGCGATGTGGCGCAGCAGGGTTTTCCCCGCCTTCTGGCCGCGAAAACGCGGGCTGACGTAGAGATCTTCCAGATAAATACCGTTCCTGCCAAGCCAGGTGGAGTAGCTGGTGAAGAACACGGCGTAACCAGCCGCTTCCCCGTCAATTTCACAGATCAGCGCTTCCGACTTGCTGTCGGCGGCAAACAGCGAGGTCTCAATATCGTGCTGGCTGGCGACCACTTCATGCAGCGCTTTTTCGTAGTCGGCCAGCTCGGCGATCATCGCCAGAATCAGCCCGGCGTCGTCACGGGTGGCACGGCGGATAACGGTATTCATAGTAACTCCCTGGGGTAACGGTATTTCAGGCGGGCAGCATAGCGGCTGAGAGGGATGGAATGAAGAGGAATCTGAGCTAATACATCAGAGTGGGCACATCAGGCCGCGTGTGGCGAGCCTGGACGGGCAGGAAGGTGGGCATCAGCGTCAGCTGTATGACGGCAACAGCGCCCGGCAACGTGAAAACGCTGTCGGGCGCTGATTGGGCGGGCCGGGCGGCGCTGCACTCCCCTCGGGAGAGGCAGCATTCGCCCCCCCTCTGGCAACACCGCTTTATTCTGCTGAGGTCACTGCAGGCAGGCGGCGTTACTCTGCTGAGGTCAGTGCCGCCTGACGGTTTTCCGCATAGCGGTTAGCGCGCTTCGGCAGGCCAAGGCGGCCGCGCAGCGTGCGGGTGGTGTCGTCAATCTGCCAGTAGCCGCGCGCGGCGAGTATCGGCAGTACGTAGCGGGTGATGTCTTCCAGCGCTTCGTTAAGCACCGGCCCGGCGATGATAAACCCGCTGGCACCGCCCTGCTCCGTCCAGCGAATAAAGGCGTCGGCCACCTGCTCCGCCGTGCCGAAGAACTCGCCCTTCGGCACCGTGGTGCGGTAGGCGACTTCGCGCAGGGTGAGGTTTTCATCGCGCGCCAGCTTCTTAATCTGATCGGTGGTGGAGCGGAAATTGTTCTCGCCGAGGCTGCCCAGCTCCGGGAACGGCGCGTCCGGGTCATACTGGCTGAAGTCGTGATGGTCAAAGAAGCGGCCGAGGTAGCTGAGCGCGTCGTCAAGCGACAGCAGCGACAGCAGATAGCGGTACTTCTCTTCGGCCTCGGCCTCGGTGCGGCCGACGATCGGGCTGATACCGGGGAAGATCCCCGGCGCGGCGCGGCCGTGCTGCTCTGCGGCCTGCTGCAGTTTATGTGCGTACAGCGTCGCTTCTTCCAGCGTACGCGCGTTGGTGAACACTGCATCGGCGGTTTTCGCCGCCAGCGCAATGCCGGTATCCGAGGCGCCGGCCTGGAACACCACCGGCTGCCCCTGGGCGGAACGCTGGATATTCAGCGGGCCGGCCACCGAGAAGTAATCGCCTTTGTGATTCAGCGCGTGCAGCTTCGCCGCGTCAAAGAACACGCCGCTCTCTTTGTTGCGCACGAAGGCGTCATCTTCCCACGAGTCCCACAGCCCCTGCACCACCTGGATATACTCCTCGGCGATCTGGTAGCGTTCGGCGTGCTGCGGGTGGGTTTTACCAAAGTTACGCCCGGAGCCTTCCAGCGGTGAGGTCACCACGTTCCAGCCCGCGCGGCCGCCGCTCAGCAGATCCAGCGAGGCCAGCTGACGCGCCACGGTGAAGGGATCGCTGTAGGAGGTGGAGATGGTGCCGGCCAGGCCAATGCGCGAGGTGATCGCCGTCAGCGAGGAGAGCAGCGCAATCGGCTCAAAGCGGTTCAGGAAGTGCGGCAGCGATTTTTCGTTAATGTGCAGGCCGTCGGCCACAAACAGAAAATCGAAACCGGCGGCTTCGGCGTCTTTCGCCAGCTGCTGGTTCCAGGCAATATTGACGCTGGCGTCCGCCGCCGCGCGGTGGTGGCGCCAGGAGTTCATATACCCACCGGCTCCCTGTAACATTAACCCCAGTTTAATCCGGCGTTTGGTCTGGCTCATTGGCTAACTCCCTGATCCTGATAGCGGTAACTGGCTCCAGATTTTCATAAAAACGCCGGGAAATTAAATATCAATATCGGCAATCTATTGCCGGTTTGCGGCTAATACACATCACGCAGGAAGCGTTTCTCCTGCGCCAGCTGCTGCAGCCAGCCGGCGGCCTGCTGTGCATTCATACCGCCGTGCTGGCAGGCGATATCACGCAGCGCCGTCTCAACGTCTTTCGCCATGCGGCTGGCGTCGCCACACAGGTAGAGCCGTGCCCCCTCCTGCAGCCAGCGCCACAGGGTTTCTCCCTCTTCGCGCAGCCGGTCCTGCACGTAGATTTTTTGCGGCTGGTCGCGGGAGAACGCCAGGCTCAGCCGGGTCAGCAGCCCGCTTTGCCGCATCTGCTCCAGCTCCCCGCGGTAGTAAAACTCGCTCTGCTGATGCTGCTCGCCGAAGAACAGCCAGTTTTTGCCGCTGTCGCCGCGCAGGCGGCGGTGATGCAGAAAACCGCGAAACGGCGCAATGCCGGTACCGGGGCCGATCATCACCAGCGGCGCGTCGCCCGCTTCCGGCAGCAGGAAGTGACGCGTCGGCTGAACAAAGACCGCCACCGCGTCGCCAGGTGCCAGATCGGCAAGCCACGCCGAAGCCACGCCCTTGCGCTGGCCGTAGCGCACCGTGGCGACGGTCAGCTGGATCTCGCCCGGATGCGCCAGCGGGCTGGAGGCGATCGAGTAAAAGCGCGGCTGCAGCCGTTTCAGGCTGGCCAGCAGTGTTGTCGCCGCCCCCCGCCAGCTGAATTCGGCCAGCACGTCGGCCAGCTGCCGCCCCCACAGCCAGCTCTTCAGCGTCTCGCCCTGCGCCAGCCGCTGTTGCAGTGCGCCGTTGCCCGGCTGCCCGGCAATCAGGCTT
>NZ_JRZZ01000007.1:60489-83615 GCF_002865965.1 Erwinia sp. B116 | reverse complement strand
GCAGTTGTGCCCGGTACGGATGAGCCTTGCTGTACTGTGGAGCGGCTGGAATCAGACCAGACAGCGCAGTCCCCCCCGCCTCCGCCAGCAGCGGCAGCAGCTGGTTAAACCAGGCGCTGGCGGGCTGCGCATAGTCGCTGTCGCACTCGGTTAGCGGCAGCAGCGGCGTGGCGGCCAGCTGGCTGAATCGCGCATCCAGCTGGCGGCCGTGCTGGCAGAAGCGATCGAAGCTGCTGTCGCCCAGCGCCAGCACCGCGTAACGTAGCCCGGCCAGCGGCCGATCGTGCGCCTGCAGCCGCTGCCAGAACTGCTGGCCGTTATCCGGCGCGTCACCGTCGCCGAAGGTGCTGGTCAGCAGCAGCAGCGTCTCACCTGCGCGCAGACAGTCCGCCGGGGCCTGATCCATCTCATGCAGTGCCACCGCACGACCGCTGTCGCGCAGCTGCGCGCTAAAGCTCTCCGCCAGCCCGGCGGCGTTGCCGGTCTGCGAGGCGTAGAGCAGCGTAACGCCGCCGGCCGGTGGAGCGTTGCTGGCCACGGACCGCGCGTCAGCGGCGGCCAGTGCGGCGTGGCCGGATATCCCATCGTCGTCACGGCCACCAAACAACCCTGCCAGCACGCCGTCCAGCCACAGGCGGTTATCAGCCGTCAGCGGCGCGTGCTTCGGCATCAGCGGCACCCCGGCCTGAGGGCGATTGTGCAGGCCGCTGATAAACCCGGCCAGCCAGCGCTGCTCATGCGGGGCAAATACCGGTGCGGGCATCTCCTGAACCGCCAGCAAGCGGGTAAAAGCCTCGATCGCAGTCATGTCAGGTCCTCCGGTGTGGTGCGCGATGGTGTTAACGCTGTTAGCTGCGTGAGCCGTATTCAGAGCATTAGCGGTGCTGGCTGCGTGGGCCGTATTTACAGCATTAGCGGTACTGGTGGCATTAGCGGCATCCGCAGCGTTAGTAGTATTCACGGAACCTGTAAAGGTGGCGATGCTGGCGGCACCCTTAGTGACAGTGTCACTGTTAATGCCCGTCTCCACCCGCTGCAGGCTGACCGCACAGCATTTCAGCTCGGGTTGCAACGAGATCGGGTCGACGGCGTCGCTGGTCACGGCGTTAATTGCCAGCTGCTCGCCGTAGAGATCGTTCCAGTGGAACGGGGCAAAGCAGCAGCCGGGCTGCACGCGATCGCTGACGCTGACCGGCAGCACCGCCGCGCCGCGTCGCGACCGGATGCGCAGCGGATCGCCATTTTTCAGCGCCAGCCGTGCGGCATCCTGCGGGTTCACCTCAATAAAGGGTCCCGGATTGAGTTTGTTCAGCGTCGCCACCTTGCCGGTTTTGGTCAGGGTGTGCCACTGGTGCTGCACACGACCGGTGTTAAGCAAAAACGGGAAGTCATCGTCGGGCATCTCGGCCGGATCCTGATGCGGGCGGGCAAAGAAACAGGCGCGGCCGTCGGCGGTGGCAAAATTCAGGCGCGGCGTGCTGCCGTCTTCTGCCAGGCGCAGGGTCTGGCTGATGCCCTGGTTAAGGTAGCGCAGCGGATGACGATCCTGCGGGTCGTCCGGCGGGCACGGCCACTGCAGCGGCTGCTGCCGCAGCCGCGCATAGCTGGCACCGCGCAAATCGTAGCCGGTGGCCGGGTTGTGGAACCGGCGGATCTCGTCAAACACCTGCTCCGCGCTCTGGTAGCTGAAGGCGTCGGCAAAGCCCATTTCACAAGCGACGCGGGCAATAATCTGCCAGTCGGGCAACGCCTCGCCGGGCGGTGCCACCGCCTGCTGCATCAGCGTCAGGCTGCGTTCAGAGTTGATCATCACCCCTTCCGCTTCGGCGTGCAGCGCGGCGGGCAGCAGGATATCGGCATAGCGGTTGGTTTCGGTATCGAGAAAGGCGTCCTGGGCGATAACCAGCTCGGCCGCCTGCAGCGCCTCAATGACCCGGTCACGGTCGGGCACGCTGGCCACCGGGTTGCTGCAGATAATCCAGCAGGCTTTGATCGCCCCGGCCCGCAGCTGCTCGAACAGCGCGAGGGTGCCACCGCCGCCTTCGCTGCGAAGCGTGCCTGGCGGCAGCCGCCACTGCTGCTCAACAAAGGCGCGATCCTCCGCGTTGAGCGCCGAGCGCTGCCCCGGCAGGCCCGGCCCCATATAGCCCATTTCGCGCCCGCCCATCGCGTTGGGCTGGCCGGTCAGCGAGAACGGCCCGCTGCCGGGGCGGCAGATTTTACCGGTTGCAAGGTGCAGGTTGCACAGTGCGTTGGTGCTCCAGGTGCCGTGGGTGCTCTGGTTGAGGCCCATGGTCCAGCAGCTCATCCATTCGGCCGCCTCGCCTATCCAGCGCGCGGCCAGCTCGATATCGGCCTGCGCCAGACCGGTGATCTGCGCCACCCGCCCGGGCGTATAGTCGCTGAGAAAGTCGGGCATCGCCTGCCAGCCGCGGGTGAACTGTGCGATAAAAGCGTCGTCGACGGCGGCGTTCTTAACCAGCAGATGCAGCAGCCCGTTAAGCAGCGCCAGATCGCTGCCGGGGCGAATCGCCAGGTACAGGTCGGCCTTCTCTGCGGTGGCGGTGCGCCGGGGGTCGACCACGATCAGCTTCGCCCCCTGACGCACCCGCTCCATCATGCGCATAAACAGGATCGGATGGCAGTCGGCCATATTGGCCCCGGTAACCAGAAACAGATCGGCAAGGCCAAAATCGTCGTAGGAGCCGGGCGGCCCGTCCGACCCCAGCGACAGCCTGTAGCCGCTACCGGCGCTGGCCATACAGAGCCGGGAGTTCGATTCGATATGCTGGCTGCCGATAAAGCCCTTCACCAGTTTGTTAGCGAGGTACTGCGCCTCCAGCGACATCTGGCCGGAGACGTACAGCGCGATGGCGTCCGGTCCGTCCCTGTCGAGGATTGCACGCAGGCGGCCGGCGGTGGCGCTAATCGCCGCGTCCATCGCGGCGGGCAAGGGTTCACGTTGCCGATCCTCGCGCAGCCACGCCCGCTGCATACGCCCGGCGTCGCTGACCGGCAGATGGCTGCTGCTGCCTTTACTGCACAGCTTACCGGCGTTAGCCGGGTGCTGCTTATCGCCGCTGACGCGGGTGATGCACCCCGCCTCTACCTGCATCACAATGCCGCACCCCACGCCGCAGTACGGGCACGCGCTGCGCACCGTCCGGTTATTGCTCATCCCGCCCCCTGAAAACAAAAAAGCGCCGTTTACCCTCCGCCAGGAGAGCAAAACAGCGCCGTTGCAGTGCGGCCACTCACCGTTGAGCGACCTTTATTGTCAGGGGTGCAAGAAGCGTACCAGGGGGGAAACACCTGGTAGACGCGTTAAGACAGTGATAACCGGGGTAACCTGCACTTATTCAGGGCAGTTGTGCCTTATAAAGCTGCAAGTGGGCGTTACGGAATGGAGAAGACTGACTTTGATTTTATCCCTTGTGCCCCGTCTGCTGCTGCAGGAACCGTCACGGGTGGCAACAGACGTGACATAAGCGAGTGAGTCATCATCGTCCAATTGATAAGGTTGAGAACACCAGCTAATGGTTCGGTTTATGAAGCTCAGTACCGAATCATCACGGCACTAAAGCTCAGTCATCAACGGCAGCAACCCGAGATCGAGTAAGCGTATTTCAATATCGTTGGACTTATCAATGTGCTCTTTTTTTGAACCATCGAATACGTCTTCAGTAGGGACGATGATGGTGCCTTTTTGTGTCCCCCCTTCGTTTAAAACAGGTACTACTCTGGCTGCTTCCGGGATCAACTCAGCTAAAATAACTGCAGGAATATACAACATCCAACCACAGGGTATCCTGTCCGGAAAGACCTTCTTATATTTATCTGAATAACCATTTTTATTTTTTATGACATCTAAAAAGCCATACCCCCCTGACTCAACGTGAAGATGAGTACAGCTATCATCAAATCTTAAAATAAACTGCAAGAATCTCAAAAGGCTATCGACGTGAAAGTTAATACATGAAAAATCACAATCAAAATTAATCACCAGACTTAATGGATTTTCTCTTCGTTTGGCGCTGGAGTAAGAGGCATAACATTCAATTGCCGCACTGTCATCATCTGGCCCTCCGTCCCATATCCCCCCCCCAATACGGATAATCCTTTTGGTATTCTTTCCCCCATCGTAGCAAGGTCTTTTCAGAAAAGGCAGTATCGCTAAAAACCTGATTTTTCAACGCCTGCTTTCGTGAGGAACCTTGTTCATACCACTGCTTTTTTGTCTTCAACATGCAGTCAAGGTTATGGGATATTTCTCGAAAGAGATGAAGAAGCTCTTCAGGTGTTATAGCCGATTTCCATCCCATCTTTTTTTCTATCATAAAATTCATTTTCATGGTTGATATCTCACATTAATGTCCTTCATTTCACGAAAAATAGTTGAGAAAAACTTATAGCTGAGAGGTTGCATAAAAAACCACTGTATTTTTACAGGGATATTCATAGTTGCTACCATCTGATGTCGTCTGGCTTGATTAATAGCGCTTCGATATCCTTTCCACCATTGTTTCCTTGTTCCATCTTCCCTGAAAAACTGATCGTACCGCGCCTTCGCCTCCCAGAACTGGCACAGCATTCGTTTCCAGCCGTCGAACGACACGCCGCAGTATGTAAATTCCTGGATCTGCTGTGTCTCCGGGTTATAGAAGGTGCCGCAGATGCGCGTCTGGTAGCTGATGGTCACCTCGCTCCAGCGCGCGCAGCGGCGCACCATCGGGGCCACTTTTCCCTCCGGCGGGCAGCCCTGGCAGGTTTTATCATCCACTTCTGTCCGGCCGTCTGCCCGGGTTTCGCTACCGTCAGTGACCACCGACTCCGAATAATCCATATCGTCTTCCCAAAAGTCACCGTGGGTTTCCGCGCTGACCACCATCGGCTTTTCGAGTATCGGGTCGTAGAGCTTTCCCTGCACGGTAAAGCCATCGTTATCAGCAGGCGTGCCCCGGGTGCCGCTACGGGAACCGTCACGGGTGGCGTCACGTGCGCCGGGGCCGGACGAACCGTCATTGTCCCAGCCATCGTGTCCGTCCAGTGCGGGATAGCGCATCCTGCCCACCTCGCTTTATCATCACGTTTTAGCAGTGACCAGCAGGCGCGGTGGTTTTTACCGTATTTGTCCTCATACTCCGGCATCTTTTACCCTTCACGCGTCTGGATATATCCGGTGGCACCATCCACAATTGCCGCCCATTACCCGGCGTGAGGTGCAATATCATCGGTCCAGCAGGTAATGCGCACTGGATCTTTGGCTGCCGGAACGGTGGCCAGAGACGGGAGATCGACGTCAAAGCGTGATAACCATTTAGCGGTGGAGTTTTTGTCAAAACGAATTTCACCGGCAATTGAGCCATAACCCAGGCTGCCGATTTTTGGTGCTCTTATGAGTTTCAAGACTTTGTTTACTTTGACGTAAAGCTCCGGGTAGGGATTATCATTAACCCAACCCAGCTCCGGGTATTCACCGGCCTGGATAATGACGCTGCCCTTATAAGGATTGATTTTAATCGCCGGATCACTAAGTGCGCCACACAGATAGCTCATCCCTCCTAAATTTTCCATCCATTCATTGTTGAAAAGTGTATACCAGTTGACTGAGCGCATACCTGTCCTCAGGCATTTGCTTATATAAGAGCAGGGAATATCAACCCCCAAAAAACTACTCCCTATTTCATATTCAAGATGCTGGTATCGCTCTCTTTCCTGACACTGCTGCATACCCAGCCCCATCAAACCATGAATAGGTTGTAATATTTCACAAAATAGTGAAGTGATTTTTTCCATACGAGCCACACCCCTAATTTCAGATACCGGTAGGTAAAAGCAGAAATAACTTACTGGCCTGTGTATTGATTCATACCACCCCGCTGACGAACCTGCACTTACATAATAGTTACTGGCATAGCGGAATCCCTTATCAGAATACCAATGAAAGTAAAAATCATCACCAAAACTATTAATGATAGTTCTTTTAAATTCTTTAGGAGAGATACTGCTATAATCCAGATCTTTATTTGGTTCGTCAATGTAGCCCCATTTCAACTTCTCGCCATATTCATTGTGGTAAAGCTGATACGCCTCGGCTATCCGTGCCCGGTTTTCTTGGGTATACCTTTATCGAGGTAGAACCACGCCACCAGCCCGACCTGGAGTACATTATGGTGCTCTGGATCATCTTCTGCACCATAGGTAAATTCATATTCGGCCTGCTTAAATTTTTTAAAAAAGTCCATTATTTTTCTCCTAATCCGGCCAGTAGACAAAATCCTGACTCTGCTTCAGGTCCGATGATGAAGTGGCAGACGGTTGCTGCTTATCAGCTGATGCTGCGGTTGCCCTGCTGCTGCCAGCAGCTGGGAGCAGAAAGGTGGCGACGGTTCTGGCATATCGCACGGCGGTGCTGCCAGTCATGCCCCTCAGGCTTTCCCCGGCAGCCGCTGTCGCTGCTCCCGCTCCAGCCGTTGCCGGAATAACCACCATTGGCCCTGCCAGTAAAGCCACGAGGAATCCGGCGGCGCGATCCTGCTTCCGCGCTTCCTTACTTATGCCCTTAACTCTTACCTGTAGGAAATGTAAATATCTCTACCTTGATATTTGTCAATTACCAGGTTTTCATTAAATGATTTCTCAAAAGAGATCGACATAAAAACATCGGAATTATTAATGCACATACCATTTACAACACCTCTCATGCAAATTTGATTATCACCCATCCAATATTTCAGCTCCTGAGAGCCGTAAGGCCTGACAAATTTATTTTTGGCAAAAAATATGTCATCGCATTTATTCTCAAAAAGCACACCTTTCTCTTTCAGAGACTTTCTTTCTTTCCTCCATAATTTCAAGATTCCTTTTTTTGTAAATGGCTGATTGTCCACTGTAATTACAGCAATCATACATTTCTTGTCCCTAAAACTGTCGTAGTGAACACCTTGATAAATCTTTGAGACTCTTGCTGGCAAGACATACGGCACAGCAATACAAATCAAAAACAACGCAAAAAAAATCAATATACAAATTTTTGATTTCTTCATATAAATCCCTCTATGTCCCAACTGAATGTCGCCTCATTAATAAATGGTTTATAATTTAACTTATTGTATCTTTGTAATATAAACCATGAGCAAAACCATGATATGAATTCAAATCCCTTTCCGTTTAAATCAGGAATATCGAGACCAAAATGATCCTGGATATGAAAAACAAGCCTGCCTTTATATTTCCCCTTATCAACATTCAGATAATCAAGAAATATCCTAGTTGCAAAAGTATCGTGAACAGTTATACCAAGGCCATTCTGCCAGTCCCAGTCGTCGAATTTTGGCAATTTAGTACCGATATCTTTCCTGATAAAACTATTCTCAATCCCGTCAATATCACCTGAGGATAAAGTAGATGCTCCATTTTGACTTAGTGCATTGGAAATGTACGACTTTATTTTAGCAACACATTCGCGGGTCGTTTTATGCTCAAGGAAAGCCTCATTCAATAACTGGTGCCGGCCAATACCCCCTGTATTTTTTTTGAACTGACCAATCATTGCTGCTATTAGTGGCGCATATTTTCCTTTTGCTGTCATTCTTGCCATATGCTCCATGACGGCAAAATGTTCTTCTGCTGTTTTATCAAAATCAAACCGAGTTAGTAGTTTTATCTTCCCCTGCTGTAAGATCTGCTCCTTACTCATATCCCCGTGCTGCATATCATCGGCGGTAAAATCGTTCATATTATTTTTGGTTTCAAACAATAAGCGCCGTTCAGCCTTCTGGATCTGAGTAATGAAAGTACGCGGCTCAAAGTGCCAGATTTCGCCGCTCAGTTCAGCCTGAACAGAGCCAGACAGTTTATCGAAGAAGCACAGCGCGCCAATGTAATTCGTCAATACTTTGTACTCTTCCGCGGTCAGCGGATCCGGGGCGGCCTTACTTTTATGTTTCACCCAGCTGAAGCGGGTATCGATCGTGGCTGAGTTCCATTCGAATGGAAATTTACAGATCGACTTCATTAATTTAGCCCCCTGCGCGCCATCAGCCTCAGCCAGCCATTTCTCCATCCTCTTTGAATTACACTGGCTGTCGGGCGTCGGGTCATCATCAACGATAGACCAGCCGTCCCAGTCCGGTAGGTCGGCATCGGTATAGGTTTTAACAGCCGCTGAAGAGACGTCAATCCAGCCCTCCTGTCCGCTGACGGATACGAGTATCCATTCACTCCAGGTTTTTACCCCTTTAATGGCTGCAGAAGGTTCAACAATATGCCGCACGGTTGCTGTCGAGCCAGACTGCATGTAGCTGCCATCCGCCTGGCGGTGAAAAGCGATCGTTCTGCTGCCATCGTCGGTAATATAGAGCGGCAGGCTGATGCAGTAGGCAGGGCTATTCGGCTTGAGCCACGCATCCCCTGCATGTAGCGAGACTCCGGCCGGAGCAAAATAGTAACTTTTCCCATAAACCGGCCCGGACCTGCCCGGTTTCGCCGTATCCGTCCCACCGTGAATGCGCCCGCTCAGCACCTCCAGCATCTTTGGCTCACAGCATATCTGAAAGTGAAAGGCCCCCTTTCCGTCAACGTACCCGGCGGTTCCCAGAATCTGCTCCCGTTTCACCTTTTGACCGACGTTCGACAGTATTTCACCGCGCACCTGCTTCATATGCATGGTAAGCGAATAGAAGGTAAAGAGAACCGGCCTGTCACCCACAAGGATTTCATGCCGGATCAACACGCAACCGTCGTCGGTGCGCCCCTGGTAGGCCAGCGGAAGATCGTCCGGTTTTTCCGAGGGACGGCGCGCATATACGATAACGCCGTCTGCAATCGCCCGCACGGGGTTGGCGACCCCGGATAAATCGAGATGTGGAAGGTGAATTCCGCCGTGCCATGCCGTCAGGTGGTTAACGGGATAGTTGCGTTCCGGATCCACGGGCATGCAGCGCATTACCCAGTCTGCGTACTTTTCCCCGGCCTGGCGTGGCCAGATAACCGGTGGTGATATATGCATGAGTCGCTCCCTGATTATGAGAAATTGAATTTTTTAATAACCGCTCTATCGCTGACTTCACCGCCGACAGACGGAAAATTGATATCCACGGCATCTTTCGCCCCCTTCGCCGTACGCCGCACCCGCCGCAGGTATACGCCGGTGGTGCCGTACTCGATTTTTCCTTCCTCAATGCGCAGGTAGCTGCCGCCGCCAATCAGGGTGATGCGCTTTTTCCCGGCGAACAGGATCTCTTCGGTTGAGGTCAGCGTGAACTTCTTTTCTGCAAAAAAGCGCAGGTTGCCGTTCTGCGCCTGCATCGCCACCGGGCCTTCGCCGGACTTCAGGCTCAGCGGGCCGGTGCGGGCAAACAGCCCCAGCTTCTCCCCGGCCAGCGCCGTCATACTGCCCATCACCCCCGCGCTGATGTCGCCCCCGGCGTTGATAATGACGTTCTGCGCGGCGGCCAGCTGCAGGTCCTCGCCGCTGGTAAACGCCATCCCGTCGGGAGCCGAGAAGTGCAGCACCTCGTTGAGCGGCTTCAGCCGCTGGTTAAACATCGCTATCTGTGCGTCAGTGTCGGCCTTCAGCGCGTCGGCCTGCTGCGCCGCCAGGTTCAGCTGCGCCAGCTGGTGCTCCAGCTGTTCGATTTCTCTCAGCGCCGCGTCCATATCCAGCACCTGGCCGTCGCCCTGCGGCTGCGCGTCGGCGCTGATAAACAGCCCCTTCGCCGCGCGCAGCGTGCCGTGCTCGTCGGTGCGCAGCTCCACGCCCTTGCCGCGCGGCTGCGCCTGCGCGTCGACGATGTGCCCGGCGTTGAGCTGGGTTTTGCCGTATTCGGTGGCCAGCTTGATATGCTCCTGCCCGCGCCGGTCCTCCATCCGCAGCTTGTTGCTGGCCGGGGTGCGCAGCACGTTGCGCGTGTGGTTGTCGCGGGCAACATGGTCCGGGCGTTCAGCGTCGTGCATCGCGTGGGAAATATACGGCAGGTCGATGTCGCCGTTGCCGTACGCGACGGCCACCTCCGTGCCGTCCAGCAGCGGCGTGTGCCAGCCGTACTCCTCCCCGGCGCAGGGTCTGGCCATGCGCAGCCACAGATAAGCAAACCCCCGTTCGCTGCCAGAGCGGTCAAAATCCATTCGCACCCGGTAGCGGCCGTATTCGTCGAGGTGGGCGTAAATATCCCCCTTTTCGCGGCTCTCGATGCGCGCGGGCAGCGTGCCGTGGATTTCCGGGCGGGCGGGGCACGGCGGGCGGAAGCAGTAACGTTCGGTATAAGGCTGCCCCCACAGCGAGACGTGCAGCCGCGAGTCGCGGGTTGCCCAAAAGGTTACAAGGGTGAGCACCACCCCCTCCCGCAGCGCCTTAATCACCTCACCCTGCGGCTCCAGCACCTGGCCCGGCGTCAGATGCGAGGCGTTGCTGAACAGGTGAACGCGGGCGGATTTGTTCAGCTCGCGCTCGTGGTGGAGGCGGGCACAGAACGCGCCGGATTCGGTTGCGGGTTGCGGGTCGGCATCGTCTCCCGCCTCCCGGAACGGCGCGGCGTAGCGGTAGTGTTCGCCGGTGGTGACGGCGTCGCTGCGCACGCTGACCGTGGCGTCCATCGGCGTGCCGGCCGTGCGGTAGTTGTCGTCGCGCGTCATCACACCTCCCGTCACCACCTCATGCCAGGTGCGCACGTCCCACACCGACTCCGCCGCGCCGTCATACAGCCCGGACGGCTCGCGGTACGGCAGCCGCACGTCAAACGCGTACTGCGCCTGGCCGTCGCCGAAAATCATCACCTCCAGCTCCGTGACGTCGTTCATCTCAAAGCGGAACCAGATGCCGACCTCAGAGAGCAGCCGCTGGATAAACTCAAGGTCAGTCTCGCGCCACTGGGTAATCAGCTCGCGGTCGGGATAGGTCCGCGACAGGCGGAATTCAAAGTCCGGCCCCGCCAGCCCGTGGTGCCGCAGCACCTGCTCCACCACCTCCGGCACCGACAGGTTCTGAAAGACGGCACACTGCCGGGTGCGCGACAGCAGCGCCAGCCGGGGCTCGAGCGTCACGCGCCAGTGCCACTGGTCGCGGCTGACGGAAATCCGCTCCAGCGCGGTCAGCACGCCGTGCACCGCGCGGCCGGCGCGCATCCGCAGGCTGGCGAACTTCATCAGCACCTGTTGCGGGGCGATATCCCCCGGCGGCGTGGTAAACTCAACGGTCCAGCGGAAGGGCTCGCTCAGCGCCTCCCGGCCTTTGATGTTCAGCACGTCCGGGCGCAGTTGGCTGCCGGTAATCTCAAGCGTAAAGCGGGTGCTGAGGTCGAACAGGGCGTTCCAGTTATCCTGTTCCATCAGGTTACTCCTTCAAAGGGACAAGACTGAGCCAGCCGTTGCCCAGCTCAACGGTGCGTGCGTTATCGGGATCGAGGTCGTCACGCCTCAGTACCAGACGCCAGCGGTTATTCTGCCGATCGGGGCGATTAAACAGCCCCACCACCGCCACAAACTTCGCCTTCTCTTCCAGCGGCATATCCAGTGTGACGCTGCCGTCCGGCATCACCAGCAGTGAACGTGAGGCTAACAGGTCGTCCTTCAGCGCCGCATCCGCGTTGTTTAGCAGGGTGGCATAGTTCGCCGTCTCCACCGATTTCGGATCTTTCAACTGATAAATGCGCACCATGGTCGCCAGTGGCATCTGCTCGCCGTCGCTGTTGACCGCAGCGCGCGGTACAAAGTCCAGATGCAGTATTTTGATCTGTTTGTAGAAGATCGCTTTGGTCAGGCTGACCGTGCCGTCCGTAACGGACTGGGTCAGACCGCAGCCTGCCAGCAGGCTACAGGCGATCAGCGTCAGCGCCCGGTTTACTTTAGCCATAAAGATATTCCTTTAATGCCCTGCATATCAGATTGCAGAATTGCAGATACGCTGGCGGCGTTCACGCGCCCTGCTTACCGCCTTCGCGATGGTTCCGGCAACCTGCGCGCGTGCTGTCATTCCGCAAACCGAATTAATCTGGGACTGATGATGAGTGATTATTCAAAACGATAGTGGCCGTCTTCTACCGGGGATAAGGACGCGCACTGCAGACCCTGATAGCAGCCCAGGCTGACGGTCAGGGTTTCGCGGTTATCACTGAGCCTGCCGTTTTTCAGCCCCAGCAGGCCGGTGCGGCCGAGCTGGATACGGCGTGCCTGGCCGAGACGGGGTTCCGGCAGCAGGCTGACCGGTACGGTAAGACGTAATCGTGCGTCGCTGCGATAGCCGAGATAAACGCGCATCAGGGCCAGCAGGTCGGTATGGTGGTGCCCGCCCGGCAGCCAGCCTGCGGCCTCCTGCGGATCTTCCGTCTCCAGCCGGAGCAGGACGCGGCTGCCGGCCTCCTGCGCGGTTCTACCCAGCGTGGCGCGCTGCGACAGCGGCACGCGGCGACCGGGAGCCAGACCGGCACGCCGTTCAATCGGGATTTTTACCGGGTCATGCGGCGTGACGATGGCGCGGGTGTTCGCGGCCAACAGGCTGACCAGCGCGCGGATCCCTTCAGCACCGCGGGTGGGCAGGCGCATGGTGCCCAGTAACGCCAGAAAGCGGGATGACGGGGTGTGAACGTGCTCTGCCGTACCGGGGATCCCCAGCCCCACCAGCCCCAGTAAACACTGTGAGGTTGCATCGCGTCCGCCCGCCTCGAAGGTGGCCGGGTAAGCGTACTTGCGCCAGATGCGGTAGTACTGGGTGGTGATGCGGTGGCTGAAAATATCAAGAAACGCGGTGGTCGCCTCATAGCCTTCCCGGCCCTGGGCGATATCGTCCAGATAAGGACCCGGAAGCGGCGAGTCCACGCCATACATCCCGAGAAAGGTCGTACGTACGGTGGGGGCCAGATCCGGGCGTTCGTCGTCGGTTTCCACCTGCTTCAGTTCGCTGACCGGGAACCCCATGCCCGGCCACGGGCGAAAGCGCACCTGGTCAGTTCCCGGATGGTTGGTTGCCCCCAGCAGTGGTGCCCCCGGTTCTGCCTGCTCCAGCAGCTGGCAGAACCGGTAAAAGTTCACCCGCCAGATATTGCGGCTTAATGCCAGCGTCAGCCCGGTACGTGCTGGCTGTGATTCTCGCTCCATCGCAGTCGTTTCCCTGTTGGTTGTAGTATCAGCGTCAGCTGGTTGAAAAGGTGAATATCGGCGTACAGCGCAAAGAAGCGGTGCAGCATTTCACCGAACAGATTCACGTCGCCCTCACCGGCAAAGTTATCGGCGTTAAGGGTGACTTCAATATCCACGCCGCGCAGCATAAAACCGCGCTCGAAGCGGCGGATAAGCCGGTGCTTCACCGCGACGATCGCCTCCAGACGGCGACGGTTCATTTCATCGTCGCTCCAGTCATACAGCGCCAGCGTGCCGCGCAGTACCTCGGGGTTATCCATCATGCTGAGGAAGTTAGACCCGAGGTGGCTCATCACCCGCCAGTGGAAGCGGTCGCTGGCCGGGGGATAAAGCGGCAGGGTCGGCGCAGAGAGGTTCAGCACCTTAACCGGGATTTTTCCGGCCTTTACCACCCGGTCCAGCAGGGTGCTTTCCAACGCCTTGCGCGGCATCTGGCCGTTGGTGCCGGTGATACGCATCGAGAGCGATTCCGGTTTTTCAGCCAGTTTTTCGATCTCAAACGCCCCGCCGCCGAGGATCAGCCAGGTGTCGTAAAGACCGGATCCGCCGCGCCTGACGCGGGTATGGTAATAGCGCTCCGGCGCGTCGTGGCGCATCATGCCGCCCCGGTGGCGGAAGCTGGTAAACGGCACATACCGATGGTTGCCATGCTTCACCGTGCCGCGAATGTCGTCAACGCTGTAAATTTCGGTGTGGCCGTCCTGTACTCGCAGCGGCCGCAGCAGGTATTCATTGTCCAGCGGGTTCAGCGTCAGCGGGTCGGCCTCCAGCGTGAACAGGTTAATCACCGGCGCACAGTGCAGGCGGAAGTTTTCGGTTTCAAACGGCAGGTCAGCCGACCAGGCCTCGCTGAGCACGATGTCGATTTCAAACCAGCTGCTGGTCGCATTCAGGCCAATGGTGTCAAGCCCGTGTAGCGCCAGAAACAGAAACTTCGGCCGGAAGCTAAAGTACTCCAGCAACAGCTGGTAGCCGCTGAAGGTGGATTCGCCTTTCGGCCACAGGCGATCCTGTTCCTCAAAGCCCATTGGCTTGCACCAGCCGTCGAATGCGCGGCGTTCACCGTGCGTACCGGCGTGGCGTGCCCAGGTGGCATGGACCCGGCGGGTCAGCGACAGGTGTAGCGCGCTGGCGACCGGGGCATCGGCATTGAGATAGAGGGCAACCTTGTCGAGCCCCGCTTTGGCCCAGTCGACCTTGAGCGGGCACTCAAAACGCAGGCGGATGGTGGAACGGCCGTCCGTTTCGGTGTGCAGGCTGGCGCCCGCCAGATTCAGCGGCTGGAGCGAAATGGCGCGGGTGGAGCGGTACTGACAGGCGGTTTTGTGCGGCCCCAGCGGGCGGGAGAGTATCGGGAACCCCTCTTCCAGCGTCCCGGCCTCGCGCAGGCTGGCCCAGTCGGGAGAAAACTCGACGATCGCCAGCGAGGGGATGGTGCGCATGTAGTGCGGCCACAGCAGACTAACCAGCCCTTCGGTCAGCTCCGGCAGATCGTCGTCGAGCTTTTGACGCATCCGCCCCATCAGGAAGGCAAAGCCTTCAAACAGGCGCTCGACGTAGGGATCGCGCGCCCCGGCTTTATCCAGATTCAGCATGGCTGCACGATCGGGGTGCGCACGGGCAAATTCTTTACCGGCCTCGCGCAGGTAGCGCATTTCGGCCTCGTAATAGCGCAGGGTTAAATCATCCATGTTTGCAGGTCCAGTGAGTTATTAAAGATGTCATCAGCCACAGTTCCCCGAGTCTGAGCCGGTTGCATGCTGGCCCGGCGCAGGAACATCGGGCGCTGCTTATCCGTGATCTGACAACCTGTTTTCTAACGTATCAGGGGCAACGGCCCGTTCGAGAAAAACCTGTTCCGGCAGCCTGAAATTCCGCAGCTGCAGTAACGCCAGCGGGCCTTCGCCCAGCTCGCTACGCAGAATGATCCGCAGTGAATCCCCCCCTGGCGTAGACCACATCAGCTGCGTGCGGCCGCTGTCGATCGGAGCAATCCGCGCCGTCTCCAGCAGGCGAATCAGTCCCCAGTTGCCCTGGTGGCTGGCATATAACTGCATGCCGCTTTTGACGCTGCGCCAGCTTAGCTGTGCCGCGGGATAGTAGGTATTCCCCGGCCAGGCGAAGCGTTGCCAGCTTTCCATCTGGTTGAAATAGTCCAGATTTTGCTCGTCAATCGTCAGCTGAACCCTGGCAATATTGCGTGACGGGCGAGCCATCAGTTCAAAATGCAGACCGGCGTCCCCCTGGGCGAAAACGGTGTCGGCGATATCTGCCAGCTGGTTGATCACCTTCAGAAACTGCGGATTGACCGTCATGCCCTGGCTGGCGGCCGTATTCGCCACCCAGTGGTTCCCTTCCTGATGCAGGATGCCGCCGAGATTGGCTTTCAGAAAGGTGGTGATGCGTCCGGCGTCGCCGCGCAGGAAGCGGGCCAGCAGTGGCAATGAGGCATCGCTACCGGTCGCTTTGAACGGATAGCGCCCGGCAAAGGCGTTATTCCACGGTTCGACGATTGCGCCCTGCCAGCGGGCGTTCAGGCTACCCGCTGCGGGGGCCAGCATCTGACGCCAGGCGAGATCCAGCGGTTGAACAAACAGCGCCTGACCAAAGCCACTCCACTCCTGCCCGAGGCTGGCCGCCATCAGGCTGCCGTAATCGCGGGTATCTGTCAGGTCGATGGCTTTGCCCTGAAACACCGTCTGCGCCAGCATCTGCGACATCGCCTGCGGATCGGGCGCGCTGGTGACCTGTTGCAGCTTGAGGCGGACCAGGGTGACGCGGGCCAGCCAGGACTGAAAGCTCAGGTTACCGTTGCTGCCGGCGCCCTCTTTTCCGGTCATCACGCCGATCAGCGGGCCAAAAACGTCATCAAGCGGGCCGCGCGGCCCCTGCGCCTGGGCGATAAACTGCTTCTCGTTTCTCTGATGACCGATCAGTTTTTTCGCCGAGTCAACGATTGAATCGGCAAGCCGCCCGCTTTTCTCGCCGGTTTTCCCCTGCCACGCGAGGGTGTTCATCAGCGCGACCAGCGGTGACTGGCGCACGTCAGCCACCAGGCTGAGCTGGGCAACGGCTTGCGAGAGGGAGGTCGCTTCATGCCATTGGATGCTGTTCACCATGTTCAGCCAGGCGTTGCCGAAGTCGCTGAAGTAACGCCCGGTCAGGCGCGCCCTGAGCGCTTCCGGCGACATCCCGCTTTCCGGCGGGTGTTTCTTGTCCGACAGCACCCAGTCAATCTCATCGCGGCGGGTTTTCACCACCTCATTAATCGCGTCCTGCACCTGTTCCTGCCACGCCTGACGGGTGAACATGCCCGGCACCACTTCCTGGGTGCTGAACAGCGGGGAAGCATCGGCGTCGCCGGTCATATCGCTCAGCGTTAAGTCCGGCCAGTTGCTGGCAATGCGTTTCAGCATCTCCTGATACAGTCCGGACTCGGCGTTGCGCTGCCCAATCTGTTTCAGCAGGATCTGGCGCACGGTGCTGACCAGCCCGGTCTCCGGCTGGCTTCGCCATTCCGCGTGTGCCGGCAGGTTCTGAGCATAAAAACCCAGCAGTTTCGGGGCCAGTTCCTGCCAGGTGCCGTCCGGCACGCCCTGCCGTTTCGGCCAGACAGTCAGCGCGGTTTTCGCCAGCCAATTCGCATCTGCTTTATCCGGGCGGGACAGCATCAGGTAGACCTTGAGCAGCTGGTAAGCGTGCTGGGTGCCCTGCGCTCTGGCCTGGCTGGCAGGCGGCAGCTGCACAAAGGCATCGAGCTGCTGCCGGAGCCAGGCGGTAGTGGCATCACGCATCAGCAGGGTGTTATTACGCGCGTACAGCGGCCAGAGCGCGGTCAGCGTATCGCCGTCCTGATTCAGCCCGAAACGGGTGTACCAGGGCGCGCCGCGGGACTCCCGATGCTGCAGGCGGGCGATGGTCTGTTGCAACATCAGCTGGTTGCGCAGGCGTTCCGGCAGCGGCAGTTCGGTACTGGCCGCAACACGGGCCGTTTCCTGCGCCTGATAAATCTGCGTGCGGTTAACGGCGAGGGACAGCAGCGTCCCGGCGCACCACAGCACCATCAGGGAGAGCAGCAGCAGGCGAAGCGTCCTGAGCCGGTCAAAGGCCAGCTTTCTTGTTGCAACCTGATGGCTGTCTTCCTCCAGCGCCAGCCAGCCTGGGCTGGTCAACCGGACGTGGGCCGCCGTACTCGCCCCTGCCAGTTGCGGAGCGATGATGATGCCGCACAGGCGGTACGGTGCCGGGCCCTGCATCAGGCCGGTTAATAACAGGCTGAGGCGGGCTTTCAGATCCCCGCGCAGGCGTGATGACAGACGTAACAGCCAGTCATGACGGGCCTCGTTCAGCAACTGAACCATGCCGGCGGTGCGCAGGCGCGGCACCAGCGTATCCAGCGATGCCACCGCCTCTTCAGCCGTCGCTCCAGCCCCAAACAGCGAACCCACGGCGGCCAGTTCGCGCCCGTCCTGATCCCCCGCGGCGGGATCGATCAGCCACAGCCAGACCGGAGCCTGCCAGCCCAGCAGTTTGTCAGCCTTCTGACGACAACGGAGGCAGGCATCGCGTTCCGCTTCTGACGGCAGGCTAACCCTGTTAACCACCTGCACGATGCCATCGATCGGACGGTGCGGGCGCAGCTGACGCACGGCCTGCAGGAACGTCTCATCCGGTGATGCTCCTGCATCGCCGCCGTGGATCAGGACAATGCCTTTACTCTCCTGCCAGAGATCGCGGCTGAGACCAGGAACGGCTTTTTCGATATCGTCATCGAGGCCGTGAACCAGCAGGATGCGGACTTTACGCTTCCAGCGGCGATCGTAACGCAGGGTTAGGTGTTCGGTGACTGGCGCGGCGGTGAACGACGTATCGTTGTTTTCATCACGACCGGCCAGGGTTTCGATTGGGTGAACATCGATCCGCTCCCGTTTTACCCGCCAGTGAAAGTACAGCCCTGACTGACCGGCAAAATCGAAGGCTCTCTCTACCAGCCAGCCAACCAGAAACAGCACGGCGACCATCACGGCACAAAACGTCAGGATACGCTGCTCCTGCCAGGGCCCTAATGCGGTTGCGGAAGCGACCTGTTGTGGAAAGGCGTACAGCAGAAACGTGACTGTCGCGGTCATAAAAAACAGAACGGCGACGGTGGCTCCGATAAGTGTTTTGACTTTAACCCTGGACATTCCCTGTGATTCCTTAGGTGTTTAGTGTTGGGTGATAACCATCACCCATATGTCATCGCGGTCAGCGCCCGGCTGAACGGCGATAACCTGCGGCCCCTGTTGCTCAGTCACGCCGTTAGCGAGCACCACCGCCAGCCATGGTGACGCCCGGCCGGCATAGCCCAGCACGGCGTCGATAGCACGGTTATCTGTGGTCAGGCTGAAGGTAACGCCCTGCTCCTCACAGGCTCTGTTCCAGCCACCGGCCTGACTCAACGCCTTGCCGCTGTACCAGCTTCCGCACAGAGCTCCGGGTTCAGCGTTGGCCCACAGTAGCGCTCGCGTTAACGCGCATCCGAGCGTCTCAGGCGCCCCTTTTTCCGGACGATGCAGGCGCAGAGCTGCCGGAAAAACAGCGGCCGGACGATTACTGAGCACCACCAGCGTGATGGCATCACAATCCCCCTGCTCGGGCCTGGCGGGCAGCGACAGCGTCACCGCCAGTAAAATCCCGGGACGCCCCCACGCCTGATCCAGCCAGCCATCGAGAGCGTCCATTCCGCTGCCGTTAAGCGGGCGGATATGTCGGCCGGTCACCTCTGCAAGGCCTTCTGCCAGCTTCGCTTTCACCTGGGCATAAAGATCGTCGTCACAGTCAAGCATCAGCCAGCAGGGGATATCCCCTGGCAGAGTTTTAACGATTTCCCACGCCCGATCCGCGAGCCAGCTGATGGCGGTCATGAGCCGATCGGAGAAATTTTCCTGCAGCTCCGGCAATGCCGCATATCTGACCGGGGAGCTGCCTCCCCGTGGCAGAGCCAGGTCGAACATCGGGGTAGTCCTGGACCAGGATTCGAGCAAAGCAGCAGGCGTGCTGGCTGCCGGGGTCTGAATATGGCAGCCAAGGATCCAGGCACATCGCTGGCCACGACGGATTTCGTTGTCAATCAGCTTCTCACGCTCCACATTTCTTGCTTCGGCAGCGACCTGCCCGGCTTTATAGGCAAAGCGCCGCAGGGAGAAAATCAGGCCCCAGAGACAAAACGGCAGGCCCAGCGCGGTAAACCAGAACACGAATCCGCTGCGTTCCGACGCCCAGCTATGCAGTACTAAAGCTATTCCGCCCATTATCATCAGCGCCAGCAACAGCAGCCAGCGGCGGGTATCGGGGCGGGGAACCGGCGGGGCCGGATCCGGGATGGCATCCAGGCAGACAGGCATCGTCAGCCAACCTTTGCCGCAGCAAATGAACTGATCAGGGTGCAACCACAGCCGCACCGATGGCCGTGGAAGGCTACCGGAATCCCATGATCGAGGTAGTCAGGATTTCCCTCGATAATGGTGGTGGGACCATGCCCCTTAAGCGGGCAGGAAACCGTGTCGCCCTTGCGGGCCACTTCAACCCCGCCAAATTTCATGGTTGCGGAACCGCTCATGACTGACCCGCCGTGGGTTGTTCTGTCGCCTTTACGGATAATAGGTTGCATGTGATGTTGCCTCTTTTTGAAGTTGCTGGATTTGATAGTAGATACGCAGATATGCACCCTCAGCTACGGGCGCATGTTTGTGACAATTAACGATTACTCTTCACGATCTCCGCCAGGGAGGGAGATAGGTTACTGCCAAATTTAAAATCATCACTTCCGAAAAGCCCCGCACAGGCACTAATCGAAAAACTAATAACGGGGATAACAACATGCTTTTTTAAATATTTAACACTCCTTAGGTTTACTTAATGAAGGAGGAAGACCCGGACGCTCCATTTTTTGTAAATCAACAAATAGAAACCTAGATAGCAGCTTAACGCCCCCGCCAACAGCCAGCCGCCTTAAGGGCGGATGCGGTAGTGTGTCGTCTTATCCCCCTATTTAATTACCGGCACGCCCGACAGCGTCAGTATCCCCGGCGCGCGGGTCAGGCGCTTCGCGTCTGCCAGCTTCTCTTCTCCATCCTTTGCGAAGAGCGTTGCCCCTTGGGGGTACTTCAGGAAGGCGGGCGCATCCTCCCCGGCATTCTCCGGGTTGGTCAGAAACGCCGGCAGGTCGTCGCCCGTGCTGATGCACTCGATATGCACCTGATAGCGCGACTCGCTAAAAAAAAGTTCACACTCCCTCTCATCTTTTAATCAAGGGAATTTAAAGCCATTCTCTCTTACTATATCATCTGGTACATCTTCGATACTATCTTTTTTGATATGATGTTCACCAAATGAATTGGAGTTGCATCTTTTTGTGCTAATCTTCTCACCATTTAATTTTATTTCAAGGAGAGCAACAGCATCAGGTCGCTCTTCTGGAATGATAAGAACATATGAATACTTACCTTTATTGAACCCTAAATAAGTACTATAAGTCCCAAGATCCACCCATCTTTTCATTCTATTTCTTGAGTTAAACTCGACAGAAAGCTCTGGTAAGTTATTTTCCTCAAATAAATACCTGACATTATCGTTGTGTTTTTTTGCACAAAATACCGCCATGCGCTGCGCTTTACCTGGCAAATCACATGATGCGACCATTATTTCATCAGCATTACACCCCTCTGCAAAAGAATCACTCACTGACATAAACAAAAAAATAAATAATATTTTTTTCATATAAAAACCTCTTCGCATAGTTTGTACGCAGTTTTTCTTTCCGCAAGCCCCATATCGCCGCCATTTACTATTTTAGTAACATCTGCAACATCTTCACTTCCTCTTTTTTTGTCCTCAAGATAAGGTTTGTATTTCAACCAATACCAAATTGCACTGCGTATCGCATATGGCATTACGTTAATGATGTCTGGATTGCTCACTGAGTCAGGAACATCACCGCTCCAATATTTATGATAATCAGTGGGGAATCCATGATATTTTTCATAGCCTGTGATTTGAATTAACCCCCTACCTCTGAAGATATAACCATCGTCAGGATTGGTTTTCCTGTTCCCATTTAACCTCAGGTAATGTTTACGGCCAATTGCCTGTTCATCAGCGCGGCGAATTATTGCGCCCCCATTATTTTTTTCATACCCATCCTGTTCTGCCTCTGAGGAATGCTGGCGGTAATACCGACTGAAAGATCTTAATGCATCCGGGGAGAACTGAAAACCTTCTGTTTTCCCTTTCATTTGTGGTCCAACCTCTCCTTTAATTTGTGAGAAGAAATGTCTTAGCCTGGTGGGAGTATTCAGTTTGAATGTCTCCAGCTTACCTCGTAACTCATTGACCACTGTATTTAGAACTTCATCAGAAGCTTGTGGAAAAATCCTTTTCAGTTGATCGTAGGTTACTCCATCACCAATAGGTTTAAGCGCCTCCAAAAACACCACCGGATGCATATGCCACGGCTCCGGCCCGATTCCCGGCACCTGCTTCATCCACGCCAGCCGGTCGATAAAGGTTTCAAGATACCTTTTCCACTCCGGTGCGTCCTTTTTCAGCGTGTTCAGATATTTCAACCACAGTTCGTCGTCCTTGCCGTAGTACCACTCGCTCGGATGTTTCGCGATAAGGCGGTACAGGTGGTCGCGGTATGACGGCAGGTGCACCGCCTGGAGGTACTCCTGCTCCGAGTAATAGCCGTCTTTATTCTGGTCAATCTCGTCGAGCAGGTATTTATAGTTGTACTTGTACAGCGCCGCGCCGGTGCGTGGCTCCGCATGCGCCACCCTGTACAGTTCCTGCAGAATGCCCTGCACCACGTTTGTCGGCGGGGTCACGCCGTCCAGCAGCTCGAAGCTCTGCGGCTTACGGTCCAGCGTCGTAAAGCCCAGCTCGCCCAGCGCCCACTGCGACAGCAGCTTAACGTCCCCCGCCGCCAGCCAGCCGCCCTCGGGGCGGATGCGGTAGTGCGTCGTCCTATCCCCCTCTTTAATTACCGGCACGCCCGACAGCGTCAGTATCCCCGGCGCGCGGGTCAGGCGCTTCGCGTCCACCAGCTTCTCTTCTCCATCCTTTGCGAAGAGCGTTGCCCCCTCGGGGTACTTCAGGAAGGCGGGCGCATCCTCCCCGGCCTTCTCCGGGTTGGTCAGAAACGCCGGCAGGCCGTCGCCCGTGCTGATGCACTCGATGTGCACCTGGTAGCGTGACTCGCTTTCGCGTTCGGTCGGCAGCTGGTAAAAGCCCATATGGCCGATGCCGTCGCCCGCATTGACGGCAACCGGCGTGGGCGGGATAACCACTTCGTCGAAGACCGGCTGCGCGTCGGATGCCACCTTCAGGCCGTTAGCCTCCGCGATAACCCAGACGCGGTCGCCTTTTTTCATGTGGCCCGCGTCACTGCCCAGCGTCACCAGTCGGTACTTATCCACCGGCCCGGTCATCGCCCCCTGCCGTGCGCCTTCAGGCGTCAGCGGATTCAGATCGGCCACCCGCGCGCCGCCGGATTTCGGCCAGCTGAACGTTTCCATCCCTGCCGCTCCGCGCTGCCGGGCTGGAGTGGGTGGACCGGACATCTGTTGTGCGGGGCTCTCAGCTTCATACGTCAGCGGAAACCCCGCCGCAAGCTCACCGGCCTTTCTTCTTTGCATGACGTCATCGCTGCTCAGGTAATACCTCAGCTCGCTGCCTGCGGTGCAGCGGACCTCAGCGCCGGTCAGTTCGCCATAGGCCGGGGAACACTTAGCCCACCATGAAGGCAGCGCTACTGACGGAACGGCGGCCCGCAGAGCGCCCCGGTCGGACACCGTCCACAGCCTGGCGCCTGCCGCCAGCGCCTCTCCCTTCGTATTTTTGGTTTCCGCGTTCAGGGTCACCTGCGTGAACTGCCGGTGATCGCTGGCGCGGCTGATGATGGCGTCGCTCAGCGTCACGGCGGTGCCCTTAGGCAGCGAACCGGCGGGCCG
>NZ_JRZZ01000007.1:45912-60476 GCF_002865965.1 Erwinia sp. B116 | reverse complement strand
CACACGTCCTCCGCGCTGGCGTAGTAGCGCTGAGTATCAGCAAGCTTTCGTTCCTTCACCCGCCGTTCTGAAACGTACGCCTCATACGGGGCCATGTTCATATACAGGGTGTGGAACGTCAGCCCGCTGCCCGCCTCATCGGCCGGCTGAACATAGTGCTCCACCAGCACAAATGACGTGGAGACAGACAGCTTTTCTTTGCGCCAGGGGATGGACGCGCCGTCGTAGTCTTTGCACACGCGCCACGCCACGATTTTCCCCTCCGCCATGCAGCGGACGGGCTGCTCACCGGGATAAGGTGCGCGGTGCGCCAGGTATTTCTGCTCCGCCGCCGTGCCGCTGCTCAGCGCGCACCAGGGCACGGTGGCATCGGTAATGTGAATGCCGCCGTGCCACATCCCCTCGCTGCCCACCAGGTACAGCCCGGAGTTTTCGCCGTTCAGCACGGAAAGCAGTTGCTCTGCCGAGGGAAACGGATGGCCGTTTTTGTTCGACGGCACGGGGTGACTGATTTTGATAAGTTTTGCCGGCATGTTGTCTCTCCCTGTCAGTTGCTGCCATGTTTGGCGGGTTTTTTCCTTGCGACCCTGACGTCACCCCTGCTGAACTCTCCGCTCCCGGGCTGCTGGCTCGCCCCCTTTCCCGTCACCAGGTATTCCGACGCCTTAACGATAAACTCCCCCCGTGAGCCGTGCTCAATACCGTTCTCACTCAGCCTCAGGTACGAGCCACCGCCGTTCAGCGTCAGGGTCTCCGGCGTGCTGATGATGATTTCGCCGTCGTTGCTGGTAATCGTGACCTGCTGCTTTGCGAACAGCGCCATGGCGTTGTGCTGCGCCTGTATCTCAACGTCGCCCTGGTTCGCGACCAGCTTCGCGCCGGCCTTATGGACGAAAAGCCCCAGCGCCTTTTCCACCGTCACGGAAAGGTTTTTCATTGCGCCGACGTCCAGGTGCCGCCCGGCGTTGACCATCGTGTTGCGCACGCTGGCCAGCTGCAGGTGCTCGCCCGAGGTCAGCGCCACGCCACGTGGCGCGCTGCCCAGCAGCACCGCCGAGCGCAGCTCTTCGATGCGCTCGTTCACCAGGCTCAGCTGGGTGCGGATGTCCGACGCCAGCGCCCCGGCCGCCTTCGCCGCGCCGTTCAGCGCCTCCATCTGCGCGTTGGCCTGCTTTATCCGCCCAACCGCCGGCGCCATCTCCAGCACCTCGCCCTGCGCCTTCGGCTGCGGCTCCGCCGTCAGGAACAGCCCCTTAGCCGCGCGCACCGCGCCGTACTCATCGGTGCGCAGCTCAAAACCGGCGCCGCGCCGCGCGTTCTCCCCGTCGACCAGGTGCCCCATGCCGAGCTGGGTTTTGCCGTACTCGGTGGTGAGATGGATATGCTCTTTCTGGCGTAAATCCTCCATGCGCAGCTCGTTGTTCGCCGGCGTACGCCAGATATTGCGCGTGTGGTTGTCGCGGGTGACCGGGTCCGGGTGCGCCGAATCGTGCCGGGCATAAGCAATGTACGGCCGGTCCGGGTCGCCGCCGTCGAACGCAACCGCCACGTCGGTGCCGTCCGTCAGCGGGGCGTGCCAGCCGTACGTGTCCCCCGCGTAAGGTTTCGCCAGCCGCAGCCACAGGTACGCATAGCCCTGCTCCGTGCCGTTGCGGTCAACGTCCAGCCTGACGCGGTAGCGCCCCTGGTCGTCCAGCCAGGCATAAATATCGCCCTTCCCGCTGCTTTCCACCCGCGCGGGCAGCGCGCCGGCAATCAGCGGGCGGCTAAGCCGCGCCGGGCGGTAGCAGACCCGTTCGCCGTAGGGGATGCCGTCAAAGCACTGCGCAAAGCTGCTGTTGCGCGAACCGCTGCTGCGCACCCGGGTGATGACGATGCCGTCACGGGCGACGGCGGGCAGGCCACGGTCGGTTTCCAGCACCTGGCCGGGGGCAAGCCGCGGGCTGGTGGAGCGCCCGCTGACGCGGTGCTGGCCGTTAAGGATGCGCTCATGGCGCAGGCGGGCGTAAAAGGCCCCGCTTTCCGGGTCGTCGGGGTCGCCCGCGGACGCGAACGGCTCCGCGTAGTGGTAAACCTCACCGGTGGTGATGCCGTCCGCGCTGCGGAGGCTCTCGCGGCTGTCCTGCGGGGCCAGCGCTTCGCGGTAGTTATAGTCGCGGGTCGCCACGCCGCCGCTCACCACCCGGGACGCGGTGCGGATGTCCCAGACGCTCTCCTGCCCGGCGTCGCTCATCCCCGACCCCGCCGGGTTGCGCAGCGGCAGGGTGACGCCGAACTGATAGTGCGCCTGCGCGTCCTGGAAAATCACCACCTCCTGTTCAAGGCGTTCGTCCATCTCAAAACGCCAGAAGATGCCCACCTCCGCCAGCAGGCGCTGCACGAACGTCAGGTCCGTCTCCCGCCACTGGGTAATCAGCTCGCGCGTCGGGTAGTCGCGCGACAGGCGAAATTCAACGTCCGCCCCCGCCAGCCCGTGCCTGCGCAACACCTCGTCCACCACATCGGTGACCGACCGGTTAAGGTAAATTTCGCTGCTCCTGGTGTGCGCCAGCAGCGCGATGCGCGGCACCAGGCGCAGGGCGTAGCAGGACTCGTCGGGCGAGGTGGAGAGGCGGCAGAACGACTGCACCACGCCGTACACCGTGCGCAGCGGGGTGGCCGGTGCGCCGGTAAACGCCGGCACCTGAAAGGTGAATGACGCCGGTTTGTTCAGCAGCGTGGCGCAGTCGATATCCGGCGCGCTACAGGTAACGACGACGCGGTAAAGCCAGACCTCGCTCAGGGCCTCTTCCGCGCGGAAGTTCAGCACGTCAAGAAAGTGCGGGCAGCCGTGTACGTCCATGCGGTAGCGGGACTGGTTCAGCAGGATGCCGACGGCGGTCAGGGCGGTTTGGGGTTCCATATCGTGTTCTCTTCTCCGTTGCGAATCAGGTTCAGGCACGCTACCGCCCATCGCTGTAAACCCGAGCGCATCAGGTCAAAAGACAGGCAGATTGTTATGTTTGCTGAACCGCCGGCCGCCGGCGGCTCAGCAAACAAAACGGCAGGCGGCGAACCGCCTGTTGAGGGCTGTATTACGCGTCACCTGCACGGTGCACGGACGGAAATTGCCACCAGTTACTTCTCCTTGTGTGGTGCGATCCCGCGTTCGGATACTGATGCGGGTGGCGTTGCTGGGGCCTGACAGGCATCCGCCTGCGGCACCAGGCTGATTTCGACCCGGCGGTTGAGCGCGCGCCCGTCCGGGGTATCGTTGGTTGCGATCGGGCGCGTGGCCCCGTAGCCCTGTACGGCAAAGCAGCCTGGCGGGACGTCACTGGTTGTTAACATCCAGTCGCGAAGCGCTTCGGCACGCCTGAGCGACAGCTGCTGGTTGGCCTGCGCGTTGCCGGTGCTGTCGGTGTGCCCGGCTACCACAATCAGCCAGCCGGGGCGGGCCTTAATATCCGCCAGTGCGTTAACCAGCATCTTCAGTGACCCGGGCTTAAGCAGCGATTTACCCGTGTCAAACAGCGACAGGCTGTCGAGGCGCACGACCCTCGGGGGCACGTCCGTAACCGGCGTTGAAGGCGCGTTGGATGGAGGAGGAAGCCAGCTGTCAATCGCCTGTTGCAGGGCAAGCCACAGGCGCTGCCCGGGATAAAGCCCCAGCGCATAGCTCAGGGGTTCCCCCTGCCGCTGCCAGCGTTCCAGCAGCAGCGCGTCCTGCTTAAGGGTGGCCAGCGCCCGTGCTTTCGGCACATAGTGTTCCATCGGGATGGCGTGCCAGCGTGCCAGGTTAACGCCGACCCGCTGAATAAGGTCGCGGTTGTTCCTGAGCGAGAAGCCGATAGCGGCCAGCGCACAGAACAGCAGGATCCACACCGTCCTGCGCGCGCCCTGCCCGCCCTGCGCCGGTGGCGTGAAGGGGGTGAGTATCGGCAGCAGCGCATCGGCAAACCGTTGACTATGTTCAGGATGAACAACCGCAGAGGGTAAACGGAGGCCGGTACGGGCGAACAGGCGCCGGGACCACAGCGAGTCGCCTTCTCCCCCCGCGGCACCTGCACGCAACACCACCGCAAAGGGATAAAGCGGCGGGCAAAGACGGTCCGCTGTGGTCAGTTCATCGACGATCACCTCACGCATAAAACCAAATGCCTGGCTCAGTACCGGCAGCCTGCTGAGGTTGTCAGCCGCCCGCTGCCACTCCTCAAGGGCAAGCACCGACGCCTCTGCCGGGCAAGCCATTGCCTGGCGGCCACGTACGAGCATCCACGGCGTGTCAGGTCCGGAAAACTGGCCGCTCAGCACCACCGGCAGGTCAAATCCAGTCAGGGCGTGCAGCCTGCTGATGTGCTGACGCAGGGTTTTGACCGAGGCGCGCAGCACGCCTTCATCCTGATGGCCGTCCGGCAGGCAGGCGTACATCACACAGAGTTGCCCGACCCGTTGCGGCTGCAGTGACCGGACGGCGCGGACAACATCCGTCAGCGTGCCGACGTCGCCCACGTTAATCCAGCAGCCCTGCGCGGTGTGGCGTACTGGCTGGTCAGGAAATAACGCATCGAGACCATCACCACAGACCAGGACAATCGGCCCCTGCGTATCTGATAGCGACAGCGCTATGACCGGCACATCCCCCTCTGAGGCGGCAGGTCGGCGGCAGCACAACCACAGCAGCAGGCCTGCCATCCCAATAATTACCAGCGTGCACAGCACGCTGACCCACAACGCGGCCGGAACGAAATACCACAGTAGCCACAGCAGCGCGGTACTGCCTGCCAGAACCTGTAACACGCCAGAGATGACGGCTGATTTACGCATTAACGTCGCAGCTCCGTTAACTGAGAAGAGAGCAACGTCTGCAGCCAGTGATGACCACCCAGCCATACCAGCCCGGTAAGTAGCACAGCAAATCCAATCCAGAACCCGACGGAGCGCAGCAGACTGTAACGACGTCTCCCTGGGCGGTGTACCAGCAGAGACAGGCCCGCATTCGGCGCAGGAACCCGTTCGCTCAGGGCGCTGAACGTGTCATCACGCTGTGTCTGGCTAACGGTTTTTACGCTGAAAAGTCCCTGAAAACCCAGAGCAAGGATGCGGTGATAACACACCAGTACCGCATCACTGGGGGCGGGCTGACGCAACACGTCGGCGATGCGATCCCAGACAGCTTCTCCGGCATGGAGGGAGCCAAAATACGTCGCCTGCAGAGGGGCCGTGCGCCAGGCGCGCTGCCCCTCGTCCGGGACGGCATCCTCCCCCGCCTCGACATTTTTCGGCTTACGGCTCATGACGGTTTCGTCCAGCAGTGCGCACTGGGCATAGGTGATATGTCCGATGCTGGCCTCGTCGTAACCGGCGTTTTGTAACGCCTTGCGGGCGTTATCAACCTGGCGGCAGCAGTTCTGGTAGAGCGCGTTTCCGTCTGGTATCACCGCTCCCTGGCGCAATAGCGCCACCGTCAGCCAGGTGTCTTCCATTAGTTGATCGATATCGATATCTGTTCTCATGAACGCATCACCGCAAATAATTCAAGCTCGAGTGCGCCGAGCAGCGAAGGCACGTAGAACATGCATACGCCCTGTTCCTGCATGCTGCTGGCCGCCGCACTTGCCATATCCAGCGCGAAATAGTGGTTCTCAAGACGCACCGGTAACGCGGCGGGAACCCGACTGACGGCAATCAGCGGGATCCCCTTCAGCGACACGCTGTAGATGGTGTTAACATCGTCCGGTGAACCGGCTTTACACATATCAGGGAAGCGTTCGGCAATCTGCCATGCCGGAATATCTGACCGCACGGAGAGGTACAGATCCGCTTCCTCACGCAGGCGGAGGTCATGCAGCGAGGCTTTCCAGGTTTGTGGATCAGGCCGCGACATCGGTAGCGCAATCACCCGTGATGGCAGGCTGGCCTCCAGCAGGCCGGCGATCAGTTCGAACAGCGGCGGGAAAGTTCTAGCCGGCTCGGCATGGTCATAACCGGGTATGGCGTCCAGGTCGTGATCGAGCGAGAAGGTCAGCATGCTGCCGGCCAGACGTGCCAGCTCGGCCCACACCTGCTCAGGGTGGCGCGCCGGGAAACGCTCGTATTCGGTCAGTATCCTGGCGTGGGAGTTCAGGGCGTTGAGCAGCCAGAACAGCGACACGTCCGCCACGGCGAAGTCGGCCAGACGCTCATTACTTTCCCGGCGCATCGACATCAGACGCTGACGGCGGGGGCGCAACTGACGATTCAGTAACACCAGCCGCTCAACCAGTGAAGGACTGGCAGAGAACAGCGCCAGCGGGGCGATAAATTCCGGATCCTGCCGCCAGCCGGTCTGTCCGTCACGGATCAGGCGGGCAACCGGGCAGGTCTGCCATTCATCATTGTTTTCATGGCCGAAGCGCAACGCCAGCTCATGGCGGGCTACCGCCATCGACTCCTCTTCCGGGCCGAAAGCATCGGCCACGGTGACCCACTCTTCGCGGTAGCGCAAAGGCCGTTCAGCCGCAGATGCTGCTCTCTTTACGTTAGTGATTCCCGGCTGCATCAGCGGCAGGGCCAGCAGGACGGTTAGCGCATCCTGCCCGGCCATTGCCCCCGGTTCGCGGGGTTCAGGGGGCAGATCGCTGCTGAGCGTATCGACCAGCGTGCCGTCGGGTAGCCATAGCCGCAGATGCCGTACCTGGATCAGGCCGGATGACAGCAGGCCCTCATCCAGCTCGACGTTTTCCGTCCCCCACGGGAACGGCGATGTCAGCGATGACACCCCTGCACTGCGGAAAGACTCCCATTCGCACTGTTGCTGAAACTGTTGTGGAGACAGCAGCGTTCCCTCACTCCATAACGGGCGATAAATTTTCATGGTCATACGTTCATTTCGCGGAAAAGTCGGCTGAGGTTCGTTTCGCGATTGTTGCCAGCCAGGGTAAGAGCAGTGAAGAGGTTTAACGATGGGGGCAACCCCACCGGCAGGTTGTGCGGATGGGTTATGTCATGGTTGGCACAGGCTTTACGGTCCATTATTTGATAAGCATTACTCATAGTTACTCCTGTAAAAATGGGCATGGAAAGCGGGCGTTAAACACACTTTCCTTATGTGTACAGGGGTAACTATATCTCAGCCTTTTTTACGTAATCAAAGGGGCTGATTGTAAAATGTGATCTGATTTATATAGGAATTTTCCAATTATTACTGTTAACAGCTTGAATGAAATGGTTATTATTAAGACAAAATTTATTTTTTAGGATCGATGAAGATTGTTCATAAAAAAGAGAATAAAGTGATATTACCGCATGATATGATCAAAAATAATTAATGGTTCTATTAACGCAATCTCTTTAATACGCACAGGTCTGGCCGTGATGCTTTCACCAGCGGCGACCGCCGCCGCCTCATTGGCAGAAGCGCTTTGGACGTTTCGACATTGATGGCTTTCCATCATAAAAGCCGTTTCCGCCCCCCGCTGCGCTGTCTATAGTGAAATATCGCCGCCGCGCAACGGCGCGTACCCGTTGATTACCCTACGAAATAATCAGGAGCTGTCATGTTTCCTTCTCACCTGCCTAAAGCCCGCATCCAGGATCCGCACGCCGTACCCGCTCTGCGCTGGGGGATTATTGGCCCCGGCTGGATCGCCGAGCGTTTTGCCAAATCACTGAAAGAGAGTACCGCACAGCAACTGGTGGCCGTGGCTTCGCGTTCTTATGAACGCGCCAGCGCCTTTGCCGGCAAAACGGGCATCGCCCAGGCCTTCGGCAGCAGTGACGACCTGCTGGCACAACAGGATATCGATGCGGTTTACATCGCCACGCCCCACAACCACCACTACCCGGATGCGCTCAAAGCCTTACAGGCCGGTAAACACGTGCTGATCGAAAAACCGCTGGCGCTGAACGGGCAGCAGGCGCGCGCGCTGGCCGAACTCAGCCGCGCCAAAGGCCTGCTCTGTATGGAGGCGATGTGGTGCGACTTCCTGCCGAAATATGACGTCATCAGCCAGCTGCTGGAAGACGGCGCGCTGGGCGACCTGCACACCCTGCTGGCCGACCACGGCGAGTATTTCACCCCCGATCACCGCATCTTCAATGCCGACCTCGCCGGCGGCCCGATGATGGATCTCGGCAGCTACCTCATAGGCCTCAGCGTTAAAGTCGCAGGCGCACCCACCACTATCCACGCCGCCGGCCAGTCGGTAGCCGGCGGCCTCAACGGCCAGACCTCAATGCTGCTGACGCACAATAACGGCATGCACTCGGTGCTCAACACCACCCTGTTCAGCAACACCCCGGGCGCCGCCGTTATCGCCGGGCGCGACGCTACCCTGCAAACCGACGGCTGCTTCTACGCCCCTGGCCCGTTCACCCTCACCGCCAGCCAGGGCGGCAAAACCCTCACCTGGGACGAACCGCGCAACCGCTACGACCAGCTGTTCCACGAAGCCGTCCACTTCGCCTGGTGCGTCGGTCAGGGCAAAACCGACTCGCCGATCCGCCCGCTGTCACTCTCGATCGCCACCCTCGACGCCATCGACGAAGTGCGACGCCAGATTGGTCAGGTGTTTAACGAAGAGAAGTGATGCACGCCCCAATAAAGCGGTATCTGCGAAGAATTAAGAAGAAAAAAGCCGGACGTTTATCGCCCGGCCCTTTGTTAAACCCGCTCCCAGGCTCAAAAATGTCCAGCCAAAACCACAGCCCATTTTTCGGGAAGGCAGTGGGATGAGCCCGGAGCGGGGTAACCCGCGCAGGGTCGCCCGCTGACAGGCCCGGGGTATCTCGATCACAAAGACAACGAGCCCCAAACCACCCAGACGACTTGCCCTAAATCCGCTCAACAGAACAAAAACGCCCCGTCTCCAGCGACTTCACCGCCGCCTCCGCAATCGCCTGCGCCTGCAACCCGTCATGCAACCCCGGCACCTGCACCGACTCGCCGTTCAGCGACCGCACAAACGCATCCAGATGCAGATAATAGGTCTCCTTCACCCGGTTAAACCAGTCCGCATACAGCGCCGGACGGGTAATCCCGCCGGTGGTATACAGCGTCGCCCCCTGCGGACTCTGCGCCGCCGAATCCGCCATCCCCTTATCGCCCAGCACCGTAATCCGCTCATCATAGCCGTAAGCCGTGCGGCGGGTATTATCCAGCTGCGCCAGCGCCCCGCTGGTCAGCTTCATCATCAGCACCGACGTATCCACATCACCAAACCCGGCGATCTCCGGCATCGCCAGCGCCGACCCCAGCGCGCCGATCGTCTCCACCTCCTCTTCCGTCAGCCAGCGCAGCAGATCGAAAAAGTGAATCGCCTGATCGCGCATCTGCCCGCCGGAACTCTGCAGATAGCTCAGCGGCGGCAGCTCGGAGGCGCGGCACACCATCTGAATCAGCTCCGCACGGCCCAGCGTCCCCTGTTTTAAATGCTGCTTAAGCTGATTGTGGCTCGGATCAAAACGGCGGTTAAAACCAACGGTCACCGGCACGTCATAACGTGCGACTTCATCCACCACGCGACGCGCCTTGCTCAGCGACAGATCGATCGGCTTTTCGCAGTACACCGCCTTGCCCGCCGCCGCCGAGGCCGCCAGAAACTCGGCGTGCGACGGCGTGGAAGTGGCGATCAGTACGCTGTCGATAGCATCATGGTTGATCGCCTCCGCCACGCTACCGGCACGCACGCCATAAAGACTGGCCACCTCTGCCGCCCGCGCCGCATCCCAATCGGCAACCATCACCAGCTCAATATCGGGATGGGACGCCAGATTTTTTGCATGAACCTGACCAATAAAACCGGTACCCAGCAGGGCAAACTTACGCTTCTGTGCCATTGAATGACGCCTTTAAACAGGTGAAAGTTAACGAATCGTTGCCAGGATAACCCCAGTGCCTATACTGGCTGAATCGGGATTTTGATGGGAAGCCATCATGCGGAGAAAACAGTGAAGAAAATCACGCTGGAAGCGCTGGCGAAACAGATTGGCGTGGGCATCGCCACGGTGGATCGGGTGATCAACGAACGCGGCGGCGTCTCACCCGCCACCACCCGCCGGGTGCTGGCGGCGGCGCGTGAGGCCGGTCTGAACCGCCTGCTGCCCGACGCTCATCGCCACCCGTGGCAGGTCGAACTACTGCTGAGCAGCAACGAAGCGTTCTTCTTCGGCCAGCTGAGTGAACACTTCAGCCAGCTGGCCGACCAGATTGGCTACCGCAGCCTGACCCTGCACCGCACGCTGGTGGCGGAAGGCGATCCGCAGCGGCTGGCCGCGCAAATTCTGCGTGCCAGTGAGCAGCGCGACGGCCTGATGATCTTTGCCCATGAACACCCGGCGGTGCTTGCCGCGCTGGCCCGGTGCCGGGAACGCGGCGTGCCGGTGATTACCCTCGCGACCGATCTGCCGGGCGCCTGCCGGCTGTGCCACGTCGGCATTGACCAGCTACAGGCCGGGCGCACCGCGGGGTTGCTGATGGGCAAAATGCTCAGCGGGCCGGGTGAAGTGGTGATTATCAGCGGGCGGATGGATTATCTGGCGCACCGTCAGCGAGTGGAGGGATTCAGCGCGGTGATTACCAGCCAGTTTCCGCAGCTGCGGCTGCACCAGGTGCTGACGGCGATGGACGATCGCCGTGAGATCGGTCGCCAGCTGGAGGCACAGCTCTACCAGAGTCCGACAATCCGCGGCATTTACAACACCGGGCTGGGCAACACGGATATTGGCGAGGCGCTGGCGCGTCACCGGCTGGCAGACGTGGTGTTTATCACCCATGAACTTTATCCAACCACCCGCCGCCTGCTGGCGCAGAACGTGGTAGCGCTGACGCTGGATCAGAACACCCGCGAGCACGCCCAGCGCGCGTTAACGCTGATGCTAAACAGGCTGGAACAGGATGCACAGCCGGATGAGTATCAGGATGGGAAGGTGGAGTTTTTACTCTATACCCGGGAGAACTGTCAGCAGTGACGGCTGAACTGACCAGCCTGCCACCAACGCAGCATGCTTTAACGATCGTATGATACAGGCAGGTCAGTGGCTGTAGTGCGTGGCCAGGACGGAACAGCCCCGGCAGCGCCACGTACCGCGCGGCGTGGATGTCGTCCGCCTGCGAATCTGCTTCAGGTGACTCCCTTTGTTGCTGCAATGCGCGATAAGACAAAAAAAAAGGCGACCGCTATGGGTCGCCCTGATCGTACTCTGAAGCGCCGGGCAGATTACATCTGCACCAGGTTTTTGATCTTCACGTCGGCATTAACGTCTGCGTCATAATCGACGCCCGCCAGGCCAAAGCCGAACAGCTGCAGGAACTCGGCCTTGTAGCCGGCGAAGTCGGTCAGCTCGTTCAGGTTCTCGTCGGTGACGGTTGGCCACAGCTGAGACACTTCACCCTGCACGTCCGGCTGCAGCTCTTTGTAGTCGGCGCGCAGGCGGCCAACGTCATCCAGAATCGGCGAGGCGTTGTAGAGGCTGTCTTTAAACAGGCCGTAAACCTGCTCGATGCAGCCTTCGTGGGTGCCCTTCTCTTTCATCACTTTAAACAGCAGCGACAGGTACAGCGGCATCACCGGGATAGCAGAGCTGGCCTGGGTTACGACGGCTTTCAGCACCGAGACGCGGGCGTCGCCGTTGCCGTGGGCGGCCAGGGTGTCACGGATGGTCAGCACGCGCTTGTCCAGATCCTTCTTCGCTTCACCGATCGAGCCGTTCCAGTAGATGTCGTGGGTGATCTGCTCGCCGAGGTAGGTGAAGGCGGTGGTTTTCGCGCCTTCCGCCAGCACGCCGGCTTCCAGCAGCGCGTCGATCCACATCTGCCAGTCTTCGCCGCCCATCACCGCCACGGTACCGGCGATCTCTTCGGCGTTAGCCGGCTCCAGCGCCACTTCGGTGATGGTTTCTTTGTCGGTGTTCAGGCCGCGGGTTACCAGCGGTTTACCGATCGGCTTCAGGGTGGAGTTAAACACTTCACCGGTAACCGGATGGGTACGGCGCGGCGCGGCCAGGCTGTAAACCACCAGGTCAACCTGACCCAGATCCTGCTTAATCAGTTCAATGGTTTTCTGCTTAACCGCGTCTGAGTAGGCGTCGCCGTTGATGCTTTTAGCGTACAGGCCCTTCTCAGTGGCAAACTCTTCAAACGCAGCAGAGTTGTACCAGCCGGCGGTGGCAGGTTTGGTCTCTTCACCGGCGCGCTCGAAGAACACGCCCAGCGTGTCGGCGTCGCAGCCAAAGGCCGCAGAGATGCGGGCGGCAAGGCCGTAACCGGTTGAGGCGCCAATCACCAGCACTTTTTTCGGGCCGGAAGCCACCGGGCCCTGCGCAGTGACGTAATCGATCTGTTGTTTGACGTTAGCTTTACAACCTGCCGGATGGGCAGTAACACAGATGAAGCCACGGATACGTGGTTTAATAATCATGTCGACCTCAATAGAGACTTTTTTTATTAAATACAGGCGTCAGGATACCGCTTTCACCGCGCCAGGGCAAAGCGCACATGCGCGAACAGCGGCCCTTAGCCTGCTTTCTGTACAAATAGTGCTTAATCTGCCAGCAGTTTTTCAGCGGCAGCCTGATATTTCGCCATCTCTTCCGCTGGCACCATGCCACCGCCGGTCGCCCACACCAGGTGGGTGGCTTGCGACAACTGCGCTGCGCTGATGCCCTGCGCGGCCAGTTCCTGCGGCTGCGCGCTGATGCGCCACGGCCCGGCTATCCCGGCCAGCGCCGAAGGCTCCAGGCTCAGCCCTTCGTGACGTTGTAACAAACCCAGCAGGCGATACATCTCCTCGTCGCTCAGCGTATAGAAGGCGCTGAGCAGGCGCTGCATCGCGCGGCCGACAAAGCCGGAGGCACGGCCGACCGCCAGACCGTCGGCGGCGGTCAGGTTGTCAATACCGAGGTCCTGCACGGAGATTTCATCATGCAGGCCGGTATGCACCCCCAGCAGCATGCAGGGCGAATGGGTCGGTTCGGCAAACACGCAGTGTACGTGGTCGCCGAACGCCAGTTTGAGGCCAAAGGCCACGCCGCCCGGCCCGCCACCGACGCCACAGGGCAGATAGACAAACAGCGGGTGGTCGGCGTCCACCACGATATTGTGTTCGGTAAACTGCCGCTTCAGCCGTTCGCCGGCCACCGCGTAGCCGAGAAACAAGTTGTGCGAGTTCTCATCATCAATAAAGAAGCAGCGCGGGTCGCCGTCGGCCTGACGCCGCCCTTCCGCCACTGCCACGCCGTAATCCTGCTGATACTCCACCACCCTGACGCCACGGTCGCGCAGCGTCTGCTTTTTCCACGCGCGGGCGTCTGCCGACATATGCACCGTTACCTCAAAGCCGAGCTGCGCGCTGATGATGCCGATCGACAGGCCGAGGTTGCCGGTGGAGCCGACCGCGATGCGGTACTGGCTGAAGAAGGCGCGGAAGTCATCACCGGCCAGTTTTGCGTAGTCGTCGCCCTCCTGCAGCAGCCCGGCGGCGATCGCCAGCCGCTCCGCGTGCGCCAGCACCTCATAGATGCCGCCGCGCGCCTTGATCGAACCGGAGACCGGCAGATGGCTGTCTTTCTTCAGCCACAGCCGCCCCGCCAGCCGCTGCTGGTAGTGCGCCTCCAGCACCGGCTGCAACTGCGTCAGCGGGCAGATCGCTGACTCAATAATCCCCTGGCTGGCGCGCGTCTCCGGGAAGACCTTCATCAGGTACGGCGCAAAGCGGTGCAGCCGCGCGGCTGCATCGGCTACCTGGGCAGCGGTCAGGCCTACGTGCGGGTAGCCGGCCGCCAGCGTGGCATAGTCCGGGTTGAACCAGCTAACAGGTTGTAGCGCACAGAGCGCATCAAGCAGAGGAAAATTCTGCTTAAGACTTTTGACGTCAAGGGTCATAGACTCTTCTCCTGGCAAAATGGTCATTTTGCGAATTTTTGGGGGTTGCAACCGCGTTACGTGCCGCAACTGGCAAAATTTGATCGCATTCAAAATTCTGAAAAATAAAGGAAAAACTACATCTATGCAGTCTAACTGCATAATTAACGCCTGCCAACGGCTACCACATCGGGCTGGCGAGGTTAGCGCGGTATCTATGCACACGGCAGTCACTTTTCTGCACCAATCAGGTGCAATTCACAATAATTTAATAACTTTGAAACTTTTATTTGATGCTAAATTAGCGCTGTCCCAGTGAATTTCGCTGGGCCATCCACGGTTACCAGAAGTTATAACTAAGCATCATCCCGCCGGTCCGGACGGTCGCGGGGCAGGTGCTAACATATTAAAGGTTGGTTATGGAAAAGCTCTCCTACGTATCTGAAGGCAGTAAAACGGCCTGGTCCACCTATCTGCAGCAGATCGACCGCGTTGCCCCCTACCTCGGCGATCTCTCCCGCTGGATCGACACCCTGCGTCATCCGAAGCGCGCGCTGATCGTTGATATCCCGCTGCAGATGGACGACGGCACCATCCGCCACTTCGAAGGCTTCCGCGTGCAGCACAACCTGTCGCGCGGACCGGGCAAAGGCGGCGTGCGCTATCACCCTAACGTCGATCTCAACGAAGTCATGGCGCTTTCGGCCTGGATGACCATCAAGTGTGCGGCGGTCAACCTGCCTTA
>NZ_JRZZ01000007.1:0-45894 GCF_002865965.1 Erwinia sp. B116 | reverse complement strand
AAGGGCGGGATCCGCGTCGATCCGCTTAAGCTGTCAGAGGGTGAACTGGAGCGTCTGACCCGCCGCTATACCAGCGAGATTGGCCTGATTATCGGCCCGCAGAAGGATATTCCGGCACCGGACGTCGGCACCAATGGGAAAGTAATGGCGTGGATGATGGACACCTACTCCATGAACAACGGCACCACCGTTACCGGCGTGGTGACCGGTAAGCCGGTACACCTTGGCGGCTCGCTGGGGCGTGAAAAAGCCACCGGGCGCGGCGTGTTTATCACCGGCCGTGAAGTGGCACAGCGCAGCGGTATCGAGCTGGAAGGCGCACGCGTGGCGGTACAGGGCTTTGGTAACGTGGGTAGCGAAGCGGCCCGCCTGTTTGCCGCCGCCGGTGGCCGCGTGGTCGCGGTACAGGACCACAGCGCCACGCTGTTTAACCCGGCCGGCATCGATCTGGCGGCGCTGAGCGAGTGGAATGCGGCGAACAAGAAAATCGCCGGCTTTAGCGGCGCGGAAGTGATTAGCGACGAGGCGTTCTGGGACGTGGAGATGGACATTCTGATCCCGGCGGCGCTGGAAGGGCAAATCACCCGCCAGCGCGCTGAGAAGCTGAAATGCCGCATCGTGCTCGAAGGTGCCAACGGCCCGACCTACCCTGAAGCCGACGACGTGCTGGCCTCACGCGGCATTACCGTAGTGCCGGACGTAATCTGTAACGCCGGCGGCGTAACCGTTTCGTACTTCGAGTGGGTGCAGGATATGGCCAGCTTCTTCTGGAGCGAGGACGAAATTAACGAGCGCATGGATAAGATCATGACCGAGGCGATGGTTCACGTATGGGACAAAGCGCGGGAAAAAGAGTGCAGCCTGCGCACTTCCGCCTATATCGTGGCCTGTGAACGCATCCTGATGGCACGTAAAGATCGCGGTATCTATCCGGGCTGATGCCCGACGCGGCGGGCGCAGATGCGCCCGCCCTGCTGTACCATTCAGGCAAATGCCTGACCCGCTAATTCCGCCCTGCTGCGCTATTCGGGCAAATGCCTCACCTGCCAAACACGCCCTGCTGCACTATCTGACAAATGCATCACCTGCCAGTCCCCCCCTGCTGCGCTATTCGGGCAAAGCCTGATGAGAGTGACCTGCCAGACGCTTCCCGCTACAGAGTGCTGCTCTGACAAATCCGCGTTACTGATGCATGCCGGAATGTACGATCGAAAGAGAGTTTTTCTATCAAAAACTATCAGACTGCGCTTTTTACCACTGGAAACCATGACCTTTCTCTAAGAATTAATGTTCCATTTAATTAATAAATGGAATTTAAATTCTTTTGGCTCTATTATCAGCAGCACATCAGGCAAAAATGACGGTTAATCATCAGCGGCTGAGAATTCTGTGATGGTTTTCTATCAGGAAAATGATGGCGGTGTTGAAGCTGTTCAGCAGCACACTTTTGCACCCGGATGGCAAACCCGTCGCGCAGAGCATAACAACCGCAGCGGAGTGAAAAATTGAAGTAGGGTTGGCAGGATGACTGGCAGGCTCCCACGGGAACCTGCCGTTTTTTTTAGCCGTTGTCGGCCGGCAGTACGACAAATTCTGCCTCTGCGGCCGCGTACTGCTGCTGAAACGCCTCGTTTTTTTCCACCAGCGTCAGCGCCGCTTCGATTAACTCGTTCTGCACCAACGTGGTGGCACCATCGCGGGTGGTCCAGTGAATATACATCACGCACAGCGCCGCTACCTGCAGCGCCTCGCCTTCCGCATTGTCACCGTCAAACTGATACTCTTCGCGACACCAGCGATAAACCGCACCGACGAACGGCATCGCGCCGCTCTCATCCAGCGCCGGCAGCGACCGGAACAGCTCAACCATCTCCGGCGTGGCCTGATACTCCTGACGGCCGATAGCGTCCAGCTGGCGGCCGTGCGCGCGCGCCTTGTTGACCTGTTTAGCCTTTAGTTTGGCACGTTTGTTTCGTTTATCCTGTTTGCTGCTCACGAATAGATTCTCAGTTAATTAAATGCGGCGGGCAGCATAGCACAGCGCCCGCCGGAGGTTACATCTTCCCGATCAGCAGTGAGACCAGTCCGGCGGCGATCAGCGGGCCGACCGGCACGCCGCGAAACAGCGAAACGCCGATAATAGTGCCGATCAGCAGGCCGCCGACCACCGTTGGCTGGTTGCTCATCAGCGTGACGCCTTTGCCGCCCACCCAGGAGACAAAAATACCCACCGCGATCGCCAGCAGCGATTTCCAGTGCAGGAACGAGTGCAGCAGCGTGCTGCTGGGCAGGGTGCCGCTGGCCAGCGGCGCCATCACGCCGATGGTCAGAATGATGATGCCGACCGTTACCCCCTGCTTCTCAATCCACGGGAAGGTCTGATTTAACGGCGTTAAGCGGATGGCGACCAGCACCAGCAGCGCGATGGTAACGGTCATGTTGTGGCTGAAATAGCTCAGGGCGGCGAGGAACAGCAGAATAACCAGCGAAAGATCGAACATCAGAATTCCTGAACAGTAACGGGAGTAACAATATGTCGACACAGGATAAACAATTTTGCCGGCCGGCGGGGAGTTTTTTTGCCGCTGGCTACGCCCGCATCAGGCCAGCGCTTCGATCGCGGCCTGCAGCGTTACCTGCGGGCCGGTGAGCACCGCCAGCGTGGTGTTGATGCGTTTTTCCGCCCCGCTCATCGAAGCCTGTGCCAGCACAATGCAGCCGAGCGGGCACTCGGCGCGGCCGGTGATATAGTCGGCGATCTGCTGATGATAGCCGTCGGTGTCCCCCTGGTTAAACCACGCCCAGGCGCGCGGCACCAGCTCCACCGCCAGCCGGTCGCCAGGAATAAAGGCGCTGAACAGCCGGGTGGTCGATTCCATCGTCGAACTGGCGGTGCACAGCACCAGGATGTTGCCGTGATAGCGCGACGCCACCTTTGCCAGGGTGGCATCGATGCGCAGCACCGGTTTGCCGAAGTCGACCTGCCAGGCCGCCGCGCCCAGCGTGGTACAGGTGACGATCACCGCATCGGCCTGCTGGCACAACGCGGCGATGGTTGCGCGGGTGGCGTCGGCAATCTCCGGCGTCAGCCCCTGCTCCGTCTGGGTCTGCGCAAACAGCTCGCTCTCCACCTGGTGCAGCAACTGCACGTCCGGGTAGTCCAGCGCTGCCAGCGCCTGTTCAAATACCGCAGCGTTGCTCTCTGCCGCGTGCAGGCAGGCAATAATGGTCATAACAACATCCTCTTATCGTTAGCATTCGGGGCCATATGACGGCACGGAAACCTGCTGAGCACCGTTCCGTTACTCTTTCAGTCCACGGTTGAACAGCATCGGTTCGCTCAGGGGTTCGTGGCCGCGCCAGTCGTGCCATAGCTGCTTCAGATCGCTGCTGTTGCCGCGCGACAGGATCAGCTCGCGGAAGCGCTGGCCGTTGGCGCGGGTCAGGCCACCGTGTTCGCTGAACCAGGCGAAACCGTCGTCGGCCAGCATCTGCGTCCACAGATAGGCGTAATAGCCTGCCGCATAACCGCCGCCCCAGATATGCTGGAAGTAGCTGGATCGGTAGCGCGGCGGTACGGCATTCAGCGCGATCTGCTCAGCGGCCAGCGCCTGCTGCTCAAATTCGGCCACCGGCGGCGGCGCGGCGTCGGCGTCGAGGCCGTGCCAGTGCTGGTCGAGCAGCGCCGCGGCCAGCAGCTCGCTCATCTCGTAGCCCTTGTTGAAGCGGGCGGCACGTAACATCTTCTCTCGCAGCGCGGCCGGCATCGCGTCGCCGCTCTGATAGTGGCGGGCATAGTTGTCAAACACCGGTGCATCGCTGGCCCAGTGCTCGTAGATCTGTGACGGGAACTCGACAAAATCGCGCGGCGTGTTGGTACCGGAGAGGCTGACATAGCGCTGTTCGGCAAACAGGCCGTGCAGCGCGTGGCCAAACTCATGGAACAGGGTGATCACTTCATCCCACGACAGCAGCGCGGGCTGGCCGTCGGCGGGCCGGGTAAAGTTGCCAACGTTATAGATCACCGGCCGGCTGCCGAGCAGCGTCGACTGCTCAACAAAGTTGCCCATCCAGGCACCACCGCCCTTGTTGTCACGCTTAAACCAGTCGGTATAGAACAGCGCCAGCGGCGTGCCGTCCGCTTCCTGCACCTCGTACACCCGCACGTCCGGGTGGTAAACCGGCAGGTCGGCCCGCGGGCTGAAGCGCAGGCCAAACAGCTGGCTGGCGGCATAAAATGCGCCGTTTTCCAGCACGCCGTTGAGTTCAAAATAAGGCGCGGTCTGCGCGTCGTTTAACGCGTAGTCGCGCTGGCGCACCTGTTCGGCATAAAACGGCCAGTCCGCCGCCGTGAGGATAAAGCCGCCCTGCTGGCCGTCGATCAGCTGCTGGATCGCCTGCGCCTCTTTATTCGCGCGCGCGGTGGCCGCCGGCACCAGCTGACGCATAAACGCCAGCGCCGCCTGCGGGGTTTTCGCCATCTGGTCCTGCAGCTGCCAGGCCGCATAGCTGGCGTAACCCAGCAGCTTCGCCTGCTGCGCGCGCACCTGCGCCAGCCGCAGCAGGGTTTCACGGGTGTCGTTCTCGTCGCCCTTCTCGCTGCGCGCCCAGGCCGCGCTGAACAGCGCGTTGCGGGTCTGCCGGTTGCTTAAACGCTGCAGGATCGGCTGCTGGGTGGTGTTCTGCAATACCAGCAGCCACTGATTTTTCAACCCGCGCGCCTCTGCGGCGGCGGCGGCGGCGCTCAGCTGTTCGTCGTTCAGACCGGCCAGCGCGGCGGCATCGCTCACCGCCAGCCCACCGCTTTTGGTGGCGGCCAGCAGGCGGCGGGTAAAGCGGCTGCTCAGGGTCGCCGCCTCCTGGTTCAGCGCCCGCAGCCGGGCCTTATCTGCCGCATTCAGACGCGCGCCGGCCAGCTCGAAACTCTGCCAGGTGACCCCGACCAGACGCAGAGATTCGGCGTCCAGCCCCAGCTGCTGCCGCTGCTGATACACCGCATCCAGCCGGGCGAACAGCGTAGCGTTAAGGCGGATATCGTCGTCGAGCGCCGCCATCAGCGGTGAGATCTCTTCGTCCAGCGCCTGCAACGCGTCGCTGGTATGGGCCGCGGTTATCGCCGTAAATACGTTATACACCCGTCGCAGGGCCTGGCCGCTCTGCTCCAGCGCCTGGTAAGTGTTGGCAAAGGTCGGCGCTGCCGTTTCATGCGCGATGCGCACCACCTCTTCACGCTTCTGCGCGATGGCGGCGAGCAGCGCCGGGCGGTAATGCTCTTCACGAATGCGGTCAAACGGCGGGGCGTCGAAGCTTAAGCCGCTGGCCTGATAAAAGGGGTTGTCCTGAAGCTCGGTCATGATGCGATTCTCCTGTTACGCTTGCTGACACTGTAGCACCTCCTGTGACGCCCGTGACAGACAGATTACCCAACCCGGCCACGCGCTGCGGGCATTGCTCCCTGCGCTGGCTGCGCCTCCACGTTATGCTGGCAGGAAAATCCAGAGTCAGCCCGTCATACACCCGCCTCACGCTGCCAGACGCAGCGGCCGTTGACCCAGGTGGCGGCGATATTGCGATCGTCACCCAGCGTCATCAGCACAAACAGCTGCTCGCGGATATCGCGACTGTTGCCGTGGCGCAGCTGCTGCAGCGGCGTAACGGCCGGATCGATAATCACCAGGTCCGCCTCTTTACCCGCCTCAAAGTTGCCGATGCGGTCATCGAGATCCAGCGCCTGCGCACCGCCGAGCGTGGCGCGGTAGAAGGCTTCAAGGGCAGAGAGCCGGTAGCGCTGCAGCTGGCCGACCTTGTAGGCTTCGCCCATGGTCTGCAGCAGGCTGAAGCTGGTGCCCGCCCCGACGTCGGTGCCCAGCCCCATTTTCACCTGCTTCTGCCAGCAGCGCTGCAGATCGAACAGGCCGCTGCCGAGAAACAGGTTTGAGGTCGGGCAGAAGGCAATAGCGGAGCCGGTGTGCTGCAGGCAGTCCCACTCCTGCTCCTCAAGGTGCAGGCAGTGGGCAAACAGGCTGCGGCGACCGGTCAGGCGGTAGTGATGGTAAACGTCAAGGTAGCTTTCATGCTGCGGGAACAGTTCGCGCACCCAGGCCACCTCCTGCGGATTTTCGCTGAGATGGGTTTGCAGCCACAGGTCGGGAAACTCCTCGCGCAGCTGCTGCACTTTTTCCAGCAGTTCCGGCGACGAAGTGGGCGCAAATCGCGGGGTCAGCGCGTAGCTCAGGCGGCCGTGGTTGTGCCAGCGTTCAATCAGCTCGCGGGTCTGCCGGTAGCTCTGCTCCGGCGTTTCGGTCAGCGCCGGCGGCGCGTGGCGATCCATCATCACCTTACCGGCGATCAGCCGCATCTGTAGCGCATCCGCGGCGCTGAACAGCGCCTCCACCGATTCCGGGTGCACGGTGCCAAACACCAGCGCGGTGGTGGTGCCGTTGCTCAGCAGCTGCTGCAGAAAAAAGGCCGACATCTGCGCCGCGTGCTGCGGGCAGTGGTACTGGCTCTCCACCGGGAAGGTGTACTGATTCAGCCACTCGAGCAGCTGTTCGCCGTAAGCACCGATCATCTCGGTTTGCGGATAGTGAATATGGGTATCGATAAAGCCCGGCACGATTAACCGGCCGCGGTAGTCAATGGCGTCGCTCTCCGCCCGCAGCAGCTGTCGCCCCTGCTGCCAGTCAGAGAGGCCGACGATGATGCCGTCCTGCAGCAGCAGCAGGCCATCCTCAATATAGCGGGCCGCATCCGACAGCTGCTCTGCCGCGGTCACCGGGTGACGGATATCAAAAAAACTGCCGCGCAGCGCCTGAGTGTATGAGGTTGCCATAACGAATCCTTATTGATTGAGTGGTGCCAGACCAGCAACGGCCGTGCTTTTTATAATGCAATAATTGCGCCACATTCCACCTGAGTGGCTGATGCCTGCGTGCTGGCGAGCCTTAGCGTTCAAATAACGTCCTCCCTTCGCCACCGGCCCACCCTGGCCTGCCCTCAGGCGTGAGAGCGCGGGCTTTAAACGGCTGCCGCCGGGTGGCAAAGGATTGCGTAATTTCTTATTAATCATCCAGATTCGCTACTTATCAGCGTGGCGGTGGAGTGCTATGGTGTCGGGTGAGTATCCTCAATGAACCTGGGTTGGTTAACCCTGAATTACCTGAAGGAATTGTGAGATGATCGTATTTGTTACCGGCGCGACCGCCGGTTTTGGTCAGAGTATTGCCCGCCGTTTTGTCGCTGAAGGCCACAAGGTGATTGCCACCGGCCGCCGCCAGGAGCGCCTGGACGCGCTTAAAGCCGAGCTGGGTGACCGTGTTTATACGCTGGTGCTGGACGTGCGCGATCGCGCGGGGATCGATGCGGCGGTGGCCAGCCTGCCGGCGGAGTGGCGGAATATTGATATTCTGGTCAACAACGCCGGGCTGGCGCTGGGCATTGAGCCGGCGCACCGCGCCAGCCTGGAAGACTGGGAAGATATGATCGATACCAATAATAAAGGGCTGGTGTATATGACCCGCGCTATCCTGCCGGCTATGGTAGAGCGCAACGTCGGCCATGTGATCAACATCGGTTCGATCGCCGGCAGCTGGCCTTATCCTGGCGGCAACGTCTACGGCGCGACCAAAGCCTTTGTGCGTCAGTTCAGCTTTAACCTGCGTACCGACCTGCACGGCACCGCGCTGCGCGTCACCGATCTCGAACCCGGCCTGGTCGGCGGCACCGAGTTTTCCAACGTGCGCTTTAAGGGCGACGACTCACGCGCCGAGAGCGTCTATCAGGGTGCCGAAGCGCTGACTCCGGAAGACGTTACCGAGGCCGTCTGGTGGGTGGCTACCCTGCCGAAACACGTCAACATCACCGCGCTGGAGATGATGCCGGTCGGCCAGAGCCAGGCGGGCCTGCGCGTTCACAAGGCATAAACGCCAGACCGCTGTTGCGCCGGGCCGCTCACAGATGGCCCGGCGCGTTAACGATCGACACATCCGTCACGCCGATAACGCATCATCCTGACTTATGCACGGCCCCATCCGGCCACGATAATCAGCATTCCGCAAAACGCGACCGCCGCCCCCGTCCAGTCCCATGCGCTGAGCCTGACCCCATCGACCACCCGCAGCCACAGCAGCGCCGTGACCACGTAAACTCCGCCGTAGGCGGCATACACGCGGCCGCTGGCCGCCGGATGCAGGGTCAGCAGCCAGACAAACATCGCCAGGCTCAGCGCTGCCGGCAACAGCAGCCACGGCGAACCGCCCTTTTTCAGCCACAGCCAGGGCAGGAAACAGCCGATAATTTCGGCCAGCGCGGTGGCGAAAAACAGCAGCGTGGTGGTTAACATCTTTTCATCCTTTTATTCTCACTCAATGCTCAACGGCCATTACGGCTTGCTGGTGGCCGCCTGAAGGCTAATGATATACTGGCGTCATTATTGGTGCAGCCGTTACCGATCGCCCGGCCTGACAGAAAGGAAGACCTATGAAGAGATTGCCCCAACGCCTGACCCGCACCGCCCTGCCTCTGCTGCTGGTAGCGCTGTTCTCCGTGCAGCACGCTGCCCAGGCGCGCACAGACCGCCTGATTATTCAGGACGGCAACAATGCGCTGAGCAATGAGCAGGCACGCCAGGAAAAAGAGCAGTGGGACGACACCCACCGCCTGCGCGGCAAGGTAAATAACCGCGTTGAGAAAGAGTTTGATAAGGCCGATCGCGCCTTCGACACCCGCGATAACTGTGAGAAAAGCCTTAACGTTAACGCCTACTGGGAGCCGAACACCCTGCGCTGCCTCGACCGCCGCAGCGGCCGCCCGGTGGCTCCGTAAACAGGAAAATGCGGCTGATTAGCCGTGCCGGCCTGCAGACCTGCTGATTTGACATATAATTAGCGCTGATTCAACGCATAAGGATGAAATGATGAAAGGTTTTAAGTGGATGTTAACCGCACTGATTGTCGCCACCCCGCTGGCGGCTCAGGCATCATGCGAATCGGTCAAAGCGGATATCAATCAGAAAATTATTAACAACGGCGTGCCGGCGTCAGGCTTCACGCTGGACGTGGTGCCGAACGATCAGGCGGACCAGGCAGGCGGCCAGGTGGTTGGCCACTGCGAAAATGATTCGCAGAAGATTGTCTATAAACGCAGCGGCAACGACGGCGACAGCAATGTGCCGGCCTCGGCGGGATCGTCGCAGGACGCGCCTGCACAGTAAGCGGTAATGGCTTTAAATGAGGCGGCCTGATGCCGGTCACTTAAGGTGACCGGCATTTTTTTTGTTAACGGGAATTCAGTGGTGCAGTTTCTGCGCCGGCACCAGTCTGGAGATCAGCAGGCTGGCGCAGGCAATTACCAGCGAAACGGCAAACACCCAGTGCAGCGAATGGGCGATTTCCGCCAGCATCTGCTGCAGCCCTCCTTCGGTCAGCCGTTCACGCTGCGGGTGGGACATAATCTGTTGCACCGGATCGCGGTAGTCAGGTAGCCGGAGCAGCAGGTTGTAGTTCAGTACCGCGCCCATCACCGCGGTGCCCAGCGCCGAGCCGAGCATGCGGCTGAACATAATAGACGCGGTACAGATGCCACGAATTGAGAACTCTGCATTGTTCTGCACCGCCAGTAAGAAGGTGGTGCTGGTCATGCCCATTCCGGTGCCGATGACGAAGGCAGACAGCCCGGCGTACCAGATCGGGCTGCCGAGGTGCAGCGCCAGCAGCATCGCGGTGCCGGCGATCAGCAGCAGCGATCCCAGCAGCGCGGTAAACCGGTAGGAACTCCACTGCATCAGCCGCCCGCTCAGCGTGCTGGCCAGCGGCCAGCCGATCGACATCATCGCCAGCGCACTGCCCGCCTGCAGCGGCGTGCCGCCGTTAACGCCCTGGATCCAGGTAGGTAAAAACGCGCTGATGCCCATCATTGCCGCGCCGATCGCCAGGTTACCGAGGTTGCCGGCCAGCAGCGGGCGGCTGCGCCAGATCACCGGCGGGAACAGCGGCTCGCTGGCCCTGCGCTCATGCCGCAGCAGGCGGGATCCGGCGACCACGGCCAGCGCCAGCAGCAGCAGGCTCCAGTAGCCGAGGCTTTCTGCCTGCAGCAGCGCGGCCAGTAAGGCGCTGACCGCCAGCATTAACCAGACGCTCCCCGCTACGCGGATGCGCTGGCCGCGCGCCGACGGGTTTTCGCTGAAGAACCGCGCCAGCAGCAGCATCGAGATAATACCCACCGGCACGTTGACCCAGAAGATCAGCGCCCAGTTAAAGTGCTGCACCAGCCAGGCCCCGGTCAGCGGGCCAACGATGGCCGCCACGCCCCACACGCTGGAGAGCCAGCCCTGTACCCCGGCGCGCTCTTTCGGCGAGTAGACATCGGCGACGATGGTTGAGGTCAGCGGCATAATCGCCCCGGCCCCCAGCCCCTGAAACGCGCGAAACAGGATCAGCCAGCCCATATGGCTGGCAAACCCGCACAGCACCGAGCCAAGCAGGAACAGTCCGGTGCCGATAAAGAACACTTTCTTACGCCCCCACAGATCCGCCAGCCGGCCGTAGATTGGTACGGTCACCGCCTGGGTCAGCAGGTAAATCGAGAATACCCAGCCAAACTGCGAGAAGCCGCCGAGATCGGCAATAATGGTCGGCATCGCCGTGGCGACGATGGTCACTTCGATTGCCGCCATAAACATCGCCAGCATGCAGGCGATCAGTACCCAGTGACGGTGCGTCACGGTATGTGCAGTGGTGTCTGTCATATCATCCCTTTTTAACGTCTTCTGACAGTGTGCATCATTTTTTGCCGGTCAGTTTCCCGTCTGTGCGGATTTTTTGCAACGGCGTACGCAAACCGGCAAGGAATTATGATCTTAAAGGCGTTACACCAGCGGGCCGCACCGTTGGAGCCTCGCCGGTCGCAGGGAAAAAGCGCCGTCGCGCGTGCGCGTTCAGGGTCACAGCAGAGAGGAAATCCACAGAGTTCAGCGCGCGTTAACGACGGCACAGGCAGTAAGGGAAAAGAGAGCGAGAGTGTGGCAGAAGGTGAAATGTGACCGGCTGGAGTAAGCCCCCTCAGCCGTTCAGATAATCAGAGAGACAGCGCGGAGAGATCGATATAGCGCGCCAGTTCGCGGGTTTCCGCGCGCGGCAGGTAGGGCAGCTCGCCGAGCATCGGGGCTGGGATTTTTTCCGCCAGCACCGCGATGGTTTCCGCATAGTGCGCCAGGCCTGGATTAATGCGGTTGGCCACCCAGCCGAGCAGCGGCAGGCCGTCCTGCAGGATCGCCTGTGCGGTGAGCAGCGCGTGACTGATACAGCCCGGTTTGATGCCCACCACCAGCACTACCGGCAGCCGTTCCTGCACCACCCAGTCGGACAGCGGGCGCAGATCGCCCATCAGGCTGCGCCAGCCGCCGGTGCCCTCTACCACCACGCAGTCGGCCTGCGCGGTCAGCGACTGCAGGCCATCGCTCAGCGTGGCGTAGTCGATCGCGGCACCGCTGGTGCCGATCTCATCGTCCGGCAGCGTCACCGGATTGACCGCCTGATAGGCCAGCGGCAGTGAAGAGGAGTGCTGTAATACCAGCGCATCTTTGTTGCGCAACCCGTCGGCCGTCTGCTGGCTGCCTTTACCCACCGGCTTAAAACCGACCGCCTGCTTTTCTGCGGCCACCAGCGCCTGCAGCAGCGCACGGGAGACCACCGTTTTTCCCACCTCGGTATCGGTACCGGTGACAAATATTCTCTCTAACATCAGGGACTCCAACAGGCAAAAGCTGCCCGTAATGACCAAATGAACACCTAAGTGACGAGGGAAAATTTTAGTGCAGCCCAGGGCAGCGGGAATTGCGCTGGCGCAAGGTTTGGTGGGTTTGTCAGCCCTGCAGCAGGGAGATCAGTAAGGAACCGTTATACATCGCGTCTTTGACCAGCGCGGCACCGGGTAGCGTGCCGTCGTTCGGGTAACGGGTGGCCTCCACCTGCAGCGCGCGGCTGTAGTCCGGCAGCGCCTGCTGGCTGATGCAGGCATCAATCGCCGGGAACAGGATCGCCTGCGCACGGTTAAGCGGCGAACCGATTAAGATCTTCTGCGGGTTAAACAGGTTGACCATAATTGCCAGGATGCGGCCAACGCTGTTGCCGACGCCGGTGATCACCTCAACCGCCAGCGGGTCGCCGGCCAGCGCGGCGTCGCACAGCGAAGCCACCGTTAACGGCTGATGGTGCAGGCTGGAGCTCATCGACGCCTGCATGCGCTGGGCGGCCAGCTCCAGCAGCCGGTCGGTGCTGGCCACCGTCTCCAGGCAGCCGTTGTTGCCGCAGTAACAGCGGGTGCCCCAGGGATCGACCTGGGTGTGGCCGATTTCGACCAGGCTGGAGGTGCCGCCGTGCAGCAGACGGCCGCCGGTAATTACCCCGGCACCGACGTTATGGTCAATCACCACCTGCAGCACGTCGCTGGCGTCGCGCGCCGCACCAAACAGCGACTCCGCCATGGTCCAGGCGCAGACGTCCTGCTGGATATAGACCGGCAGGCCGGTGCGCTTGCGCAGCTCCGGGCCAAGCGGCATATCGTTGACCGGGTAGAACGGCATACGGTGGACGACGCCGGTCTGCGCGTTAACGCGCCCCGGCAGCGTGATGGCGATGGCGGTCAGACGCTCAAGTTTGCGCTGGTGCAGAATAAAGAACTGGTCGATTAGCTGCACGATGCGCGTCAGCAGTGGCTCGTCGGCCTCAGCCGGCAGCGGGATAAGCTGTTCAACGATGATTTTACAGCTGAGGTCACGCAGCGCGAGGGTCATCTCGCCGTTGCCAAGGCGCACCGAGAGAAAATGCCAGGCGTCGGTGTCCAGCACCAGCCCAATCGCCGGGCGGCCGCGGCTGCCCGGATCCTGAAACTCGGTCTCCTGCACCAGGTGTGCTTCCAGCATCTCACGGACGATTTTGGTGATGCTGGCCGGGGCCAGCTGGGCACGTTTGGAGAGCTCGATACGCGAAATCGGACCATAGCGGTCGATCAGGCGATATACCGCGCCGGCATTTGTCTGTTTAATCTGATCGATATGACCAGGCTGACCGTCAGCAATCACACCCCTGCTCCCACTACGCACCCATCCTGATACTTATTTTCGGGCTTCAAAATAAAGCCATTCGCTATGGTGAAACACTTCGCAGCGGGCGTCAAATATTTGATTCGAAATGTGATTTGCAGCACATAATGCTGCCCGTTACGCTCAGGTTTTCAGCGATTCAGAGGGGCGGGACTGCAGTAACAGCGACATCATCGCCGCGGTGCTCGCCGAGCGTTCGCGCTGATGCGCCCATACCAGCCACACCTCAGAGCGCGCGTCGGCCTCCGCCAGCGGGATCCACACCACGTCGGCCAGCCCCACCCGGCGAAATGAGGCGGGCAGGATCGATACGCCAAGACCGGTGGAGACCAGGCCGATAATGGTCATCGCTTCACCGACCTCCTGGGTAATGGTCGGCTCAATCTGATAGCGCTGCAGCAGCGCGAGGGTCTCGCCGTACAGCGCGGTGCCGCCCTGCGGATCGAAAAACACCAGCGGTTCGCCGGCCAGCTCGGTAATCGACAGGCGTGCGCGACCGGCCAAACGATGATCGCGGTGCATCAGCGCGTACATCGGCTCTTCCAGCAGCAGCTGATGGCTAAGATTATCGGGCAGCGCCGTATTGCGCATCACCCCCAGATCCAGCCGCCCGTCGCTGAGCGGGGCCAGCAGCTGGCGGGTATTAATTTCCTGCATCTGAATATGCACGTCCGGGTAGCGCCGGCGAAAGCTGAACAGCGCGTCAGAGACGCCGCTGATAAAAGGCGCGGAGGAGGTAAAGCCGATGCGCAGCTCCCCCTCATCACCACGATGCAGGCGTGCGGCTTTATCCGCGGCCTGGCTGACGCTCTGCAGGATCAGCCGCGCGTCGGCGAGGAACTGCTGGCCGGCTGCGGTCAGCCGCACGCTGCGGTTGGTGCGCGCCAGCAGCCGCGCGCCGATCTCCTGCTCCAGCTGTTGGATCTGCTGGCTGAGCGGCGGCTGCGAGATATTCAGCCGCGCAGCGGCGCGGCCAAAGTGCAGCTCTTCCGCGACGGCGATAAAGTAGCGCAGATGACGCAACTCAACATTCATAGCTTAAACGTCTCAATCGAGATTATTAATATATTATACATCCTAATAGAATTTTCTTACGCTTAGCAAGGTGTTACTTCTCTTCGCGACTAAGGACCTTTTGTGAACCGCTTATCCGCTGCCGTCACCGTTGAAGACGGCGTTGATCGCACTGAACCGTTATCTTCTCCTGCCACTGACTATATTCAACGCGGTACGCCGCAGTTTATGCGCGTGACGCTGGCGTTGTTTACCGCCGGGCTGGCGACCTTCGCCCTGCTCTACTGCGTGCAGCCGATCCTGCCGGTACTGTCGCAGCAGTTTGCTATTTCGCCGGCGGCCAGCAGCGTTTCGCTGTCAATCGCCACCGCGATGCTGGCGCTGGGGCTGCTGATTGTCGGGCCGCTGTCCGACGCCGTCGGCCGCAAATCGGTAATGGTGACGGCGCTGATGCTGGCGGGGGTCTTTACGCTTCTCTCAGCCACCATGAGCAGCTGGCACGGGATTCTGGTGATGCGCGCGCTGACCGGGCTGGCGCTGAGCGGCGTGGCGGCGGTCGGCATGACCTACCTCAGCGAAGAGATGCACCCCGGGATGGTGGCATTGGCAATGGGGCTGTATATCAGCGGCAATTCGATTGGCGGTATGAGCGGCCGCCTGCTGAGCGGGGTGATCACCGATTTCAGCGGCTGGCGGGTAGCGGTGGCCACCATCGGCTGCTTTGCGCTGGCCTCGGCGGTGATGTTCTGGAAGATCCTGCCCGCCTCGCGTCATTTTCGTCCGGCCTCGCTGCGGCCCTGCAAGCTGCTGATTAACTTCCGCCTGCTGTGGCGCGATGCCGGCCTGCCGCTGCTGTTTTTGCAGGGGTTTCTGCTGATGGGCGCCTTTGTGACGCTGTTTAACTATATTGGCTACCGCCTGCTCGCCGCCCCTTGGTCAATGAGTCAGGCCACGGTTGGGCTGCTGTCGCTGGTCTATCTGACCGGTTCGTGGAGCTCGCCAAAGGCGGGGGCGATGACGGCGAAGTTTGGCCGCGCGCCGGTGATGCTGTTCTCGACCGCGCTGATGCTCGGCGGCCTGCTGATTACCCTGTTTAACAGCCTGTGGCTGATCCTGCCGGGGATGATGCTGTTTACCGCCGGCTTCTTTGCCGCCCACGCGGTGGCCAGCGGCTGGATCGGCCCGCGCACCCGCCGCGCCAAAGGCCAGGCCTCGGCGCTGTATCTGTTCTGCTACTACCTCGGTTCCAGCGTGGCTGGTACGCTGGGCGGGGTGTTCTGGCGACATTACGGCTGGTACGGCATCAGCGCCTTTATTACCCTGCTGCTGCTGGCGGCGCTGCTGGTGGGTAACCGGCTGCGGGTAAAACAACTTTAACGCCACTTATCGCCGGTGGCATATTCACCGGCGACATGTTCACGGGTATCAGGTTCCATTCGGACATCCCCCTTCACTAAGCACGTTTAACGCCGCTCACGCCGGGCGTTAAATACCCGCAATCGTTTTATTTAGCAACTATCACTTAATGTTACCGTTAATATATTTTCTGATATTAAGAAATATCTTAATTGAGTAACGTATTGAAAAAATTATACTCATTCGCCGATAATAAACGTAAACAATTGTAAGGGATACAATGAAAAAGTTGTTATTGTGCAGCCTGGTGTTGCTCACCTCCTCCTGTGCTGATTTCCAGCAGGGTATGAACAGCGTCGGCGCTAAAATGAAAGAAGTCAACGCAGCGCTTACACCCAAACAGACCTCTGGTACCCAAACTACCGCCTCTGCAAAACAGGTTGGCACTATTACTAATGAACAGTGCAAAACCAGCGTCGGCAAAAGCAAAGCATATTTCGAACAGCTGGTCGGTTTTAAACTGAACGAATCTAACGCTTCCGGCTACAGCTCAATGTATGAGAGCTACAACCTGAAAATCTCCGATCGTAAGGACCGCCTGGGCGGCAACTTCGCTATCTGCATCCTGTCATTCGATCCGCAGACCAGCAAAGTAACGACCTACTCAATGCCGACCTGATCGCCGGAATTGCCAACAGCTCGGGGCCGCAGGCTGGCCCCGATTTGCGATCTACATTTAGTGCCAGCCGAACCGAAGAACCCTCTTCTTCCTTAAAAGCCAACAGGACGGCATTTATTCCAGCATCACACCTTCAGCAGATCGATAACGACTCTTAACGCGGGCGACACATTGCGATGCGGATAGTAAATAAACGATCCCTCCAGGCGCTGGCTGTAGCGCTGCAGCACCCTGATCAGCGTTCCACTCTGTAAATCATCGACAACCAGCTCCTCGGGAACATAGGCCAGACCCAGCCCAAGCCTGGCGGCGTTGGCTTCCATATAGCTGTCCGCAAACACCCACTGCCCCTGCGGCCGGTGGGTGACCGTTTTATCGTCCTGAATTAACTCCCATGAGTAAAGGCTGCCGTCGGCAAACTGGTAGGCAATGCAGGGATGGCTGGCTAAATCGGCCGGCGCCTGCGGAAAACCGTAGCGAAGAAAATGCTCGGGCGAGCCGACCACGGCCATACCCATATCCGGGGTAATGCGCACCGCCACCATCCCCTGTGCCACCTCCGGCCCCAGCCGCACGCCGGCATCAAACCGTTCGGCGATAATATCGACAAAGCGCCCTTCGCCGATCAGCTCAAGACGGATATCAGGATAGTGTTGTTTAAGCACCGCCAGCTTAGGCAGCAGGACTTTATCAATCGCGTGCTGGCTGGCGTTGATGCGCACCGTGCCGGAGGGTGTAGTGCGATAGTGGGCCAGCGTGGCCAGCCCGGCGTCTAACGCGTCAAAGCCGGATTCTGCGGTCTGGTAAAGCTGCTCACCCGCCTGGGTTAACGACAGCCGGCGCGTGGTGCGCACCAGCAGCTGCACGCCCAGCCGTTCTTCCAGTTCGCGAACGGAGCGGCTGATCCCCGACTGTGCCAGCCCCAGCCGTCGGGCCGCGGCGGTGAAGCTGCCCTCACGCACCACCTGAAGAAACAGCCAGAGCTCATTGTAGTTTTCGCGTTTGGTCATTCATCTTCATCCAGGCAGCAGCATTCAGGAAGGGCCATCACAGCGCCCTCATTGATAGCAATTTGCTATGAATCATAGCATTTAAACCCCACTAATCAGCTTCTTTTGTGCTGAGTATAATGTGTACAACTGAACAAAGCACCGCAGCGTTGCCCTGGGCGCGCTGTACCTTCTCTGTTATTTACCCTGGGGATTTAGATGATCGCTTTCACCCGTAAACTGACCAGCGTGATACCTGTCATGCTGCTGTGCGCGTCACTAAGTGGAGTTGTAACAATGAGTTATGCTGATAGCACCAATCCGAACCTGCCCGTGTCAATGGTAAAGACATGGGATAAAACTTTCGCCGGGAGCGAGAAGGTCGAACACCGTAAGGTGTCGTTCCAGACCCGCTACGGCATCACCCTGGTCGGTGATCTGTACCTGCCGAAAAACCGTGGCAACGCTAAGCTGGCCGCGATCGCCTTAAGCGGGCCGTTTGGCGCCGTGAAGGAGCAGTCCAGCGGACTGTACGCGCAGACCCTCGCCGAACAGGGCTTTGTGACGCTGGCCTTCGACCCTTCTTACACCGGCGAAAGCGGCGGTTTTCCGCGTAACGTCGCCTCGCCGGATATCAACACCGAAGACTTTAGCGCGGCGGTGGATTTCCTCGGCTTACAGAAAGAGGTAGATCGCAACCGCATCGGGCTGCTCGGCATCTGCGGCTGGGGCGGCATGGCGCTTAACGCCGCCGCGATGGATACCCGCGTTAAAGCGGTTGCTACCAGCGTGATGTACGATATGAGCCGGGCAATGGGCCATGGCGTGGGCGATGGCAAGGATCGCTATACCACGGACGACCGCCGTGCGGTGCTGGGCTATCTGAATCAGCAGCGCTGGAAGGATGCGGAAAACGGTTCCCCGGCGGCGGGCAGCCACGATCTCTATGTGGATAAAGACGGCCGCATTACCGCCGCCGAGCGGATTCTGCCGGAGGTATTACCGGCTAATCCGAACCCGGTGCTGAAAGAGTTCTTTGACTATTACCGTCTGCCGCGCGGCTTCCACGCGCGCTCAGTCAACTCTAACGGTGCCTGGACCGCCACCATGCCGCTGTCGTTTATGAATATGCCGCTGCTGAGCTACGCGAAGGAAATTACCATCCCGACGCTTATCGTTACCGGTGAAAACGCCCACTCGCGCTACTTTGCCGAAGACGCTTATAAAGCGGTGGGCAGCACGAAGAAACAGCTGGTAGTGGTGCCGGGTGCTAACCACGTTGACCTGTACGATAACGCGGCCGGTAAAATCCCGTTTACGCAGTTTGACCAGTTCTTTAAAACCAATCTGAAGTAAACCACTTAACGGGCCACCTGTTAGCGACGGGTGGCCTGACCACGGGTTTCAGTACCGATGTTCGCCTCGCCGCCGTTGACGGCGCACGGCATCTATTCCCGATTAGTTGTTATTGCATTAATAGCCTTAGCCCCGGCTTTTCCTGAGCCTGCCGGGGCGATATTCAGAGATGCTGATATGTCCACACTAAGCCATACCCCACCCCATCACCCACCGCACGCTTACTGGAGCGGCATTTTCGCCATGACCCTGTGCGTCTTTGTGCTGGTGGCCTCCGAGTTTATGCCGGTCAGCCTGCTGACGCCGCTGGCCCGCGATCTGCAGGTCAGCGAGGGGCTGGCAGGCCAGGGGATCGCCATCTCTGGTGCACTGGCGGTGCTGACCAGCCTGAGTATCTCCTCCCTGGCCGGCGCGATAAACCGTAAAATCCTGTTGCAGGGAATGACGGTGCTGATGGCGGTCTCCGGCATCATTATCGCGCTGGCCCCGGACTACCCGGTCTATATCGCCGGACGCGCGCTGATCGGTGTTGCTATCGGCGGGTTCTGGTCAATGTCCGCCGCCACCGCGATCCGTCTGGTGCCGGCGCCGCAGGTGCCGCGCGCGCTGGCGATTTTCAACGGCGGTAACGCGCTGGCGACGGTGATCGCCGCCCCGCTGGGCAGCTACCTTGGCACCACCATTGGCTGGCGCGGGGCGTTTCTGTGCCTGGTGCCGGTGGCGATCGTCGCCTTTATCTGGCAGGCGATCAGCCTGCCCGCAATGCCCGGCGATCAAGGCCCACGCTCCCACGGTACGGCGTTTCACCTGTTGAAGAGGCCGATCGTTGCCGTCGGTATGCTGGCCTGCGGGCTGTTCTTTATGGGGCAGTTTGCGTTATTCACCTACGTGCGCCCGTTCCTTGAGACGGTGACCCGGGTTGACGGGGCCGGCCTGTCGCTGATTCTTCTGGGGATTGGCGTGGCGGGTTTCATCGGCACGCTGGCGATTACCCCGTTCCTCAATGCGAAGTTCTACCCGACGCTGATCGCCATTCCGCTGCTGATGGCGGCAATCGTCGGCATGCTGCTCCTCAACAGACAGCTGGTCTGGCTGGTTGCGCTGCTGTTCGGCCTGTGGGGACTGCTGGCGACCGCAGCACCGACAGGATGGTGGACGTGGATTGCGCGTACCCTGCCCGGTGATGCCGAGGCGGCGGGCGGCCTGATGGTGGCAATGGTCCAGCTGTCGATTGCGCTGGGTTCAACGGTGGGCGGCGTTCTGTTTGATCATCTCGGCTGGCGGAGCACCTTTGCGATGAGCGGCGCGCTGCTGCTGGTTGCGGCGCTGCTGACCTGGCTGACTTCAGGGCAAAACAGCCGTCAGAAATAGCGGATCTGATTTAGCGACGGCTGCGGTGACAACCTTTCTACCAGAGGCAAAACAGGCAGTGCGGGGATGTTCTATCCTGCTAACTGCCACCACCCGCTGTTCCCCGCAGGCGTGACGCTTTTAACGGGGCCGTAAGGCCCCGCTACGGTTAACAGACTCGCCATCATCTCGCTGCTGTTTTCGCTGCTGAAAATAAACTGACGCAAGTGATGGATTTTTGCACCAGTATTCGGCAAAGTAAAAGCATGTTGTAACTATTAAAGGTTCGCGTAATGAGTCAGTATGAAGCCGTCGATCGCCTGCACCGCTGCGTGGCGGAGCTGGAGCAGGAACTTGCTACTTTGCAGCAGCAGATTGTTGCCCTGCGGCTGCTGGCCGCGCGGGTGTTTGTCTTACCGCCGGTGGAGAAAGGTCGCGAGCACGATCCGCTGCTGAAAATTGCCGTTGAGCAACAGCTCGGCCAGGCCGCGCTGCAGCGGGCGCTGGCCCACTACGGGCTGCTGTTTATGCAGCACCAGTCGGAGACAATCAGCACCAAATCGGCGGTACGCCTGCCCGGTGCCATCTGCCTGCAGGCCGATGATGTGCAGACCGAAAGCCTGCGCCAGCAGGTGCAGCGGGTCAATCAGCTGAAGCAGGATCTGGAGCAGATTATCACCGTCGACTCCGGCCTGCCGAGCGAGGAGCGCTTCGAGTTTGTGCATCGCCACCAGCGCGGGCTGATCACCCTTAACGCCTATCGCGGCATTCCGCTGCTGGAGAGCCCGGACTCGGTGCGCTTCGGCTGGGCCAACAAGCATATTATTAAGAACGTCAGCCGCGCTGAGATACTGGAGAAACTGGAAAAAAGCCTGCAGGCCGGGCGTGCCGTCGCCCCCTGGACGCGTGAACAGTGGGCGGAGCGGGTATCGGAAGAGATGGATCTGCTGCGCGGGTTACCGGAAGGTGCGGCGCTGAAGATTAAACGGCCGGTAAAAGTGCAGCCGATTGCGCGGGTGTATGATGCGGAGTCAAAAAAACAGACCCAGCTGGCCTGCCCTTCCCCGCTGCTGGTGCTGTGCCGCGATGCCGCCAGCGTGCCGAAGCTGGGGGAGCTGCTGAACTACAACGCGGCGCAGATTACGCACCGCTATAAGCCGGAGGCGCAGATGCTGCACCTGGTGGTGCCAAGGCTGCATTTGTACAGTGACCGGGTGGAATAGCTGCAATAGGTATTTCCCGCCCCGTCTGTCGCCACGCGGTTGCCGGGGCGGCATTGAACAGTGTCCCGATGGGATGGCCCGCGATTACCTTGCATATCCGTACAAATTAATCCGGCCAGACAGGTATTCACCTAAGTAGACTTCACTGATTTTACTGAACCCCTGTTCCGCAATCCTTGCTTCCAGCCATTCGCTGTCCTTATTGATAATCTCCAGCAGGTCATGGTTCGCTAAGCCGTCCACGATGATGGGATAACGAATATTTTCATCGCCACTTTGAATAATGGTCAGCTGCCCATTCTGCTCAAGAACGACGCGCTTGAGCTGTTCCACTTCATAAACGCCGTTAGCCCTTAATTTAAACATCAGATCGTTGGCAGAAACCCCGTTGCGTAAACACTCCTTCACATTCACGGATCCATTATGTACTAACGTAATGGGTTTGCCATCGATGATTCTTTTGACGAAACGATTATGCTCTTTCGAAAACTTAAGAACAAAAACCAGCAAGGTCCATATAATCAACACCAGCACAAATTGCAGCACCGTAATTGACTCATTGTAAATCACGCCACCGATAATCCCACCCAAAACGTAGTTCTGCACCTGATCCATCGCCGACGAAGGGGCCAGGTTACCCTTCCCCATAAGATTAATTTGCACAATCAGGCACAGTATCCCCAGAGCCAGCTTGATCATAATAGGTGTGTAAAGAGTCATTTTATTCCTCAATTATTGACGATGGAGATGTCCGGATTGGTTAACCAGACCTCCACTAAGCTGTAGGTGGCCTGATCCGCACTCAGGTTTACACGGTAATAACCGTCACCGACCTTAACGATTACGCCATCCGTCAGCTGTACTGAACTGGCAAAAACAGCATTGACGCTGACGTTTTTTTCTTTGGACAACAGCCTTACAAAATTAACCATTTGTGATGATTGCGAGTGTACATTTTGGCTGTTGGTATAATCCGCATACTGAACGCCCGAGATGAAAAGCAGAAACAGGAAGGCGATGATCGTTAAATCCCGATACTTAGTCTGCAGGCGATGGCGCATATACAGGCTAAAGACGACGATCAGAACAAATAACGTGCTAAAGATAATAATATATTTCAGATAGTCATTCAGATTAGACTGCGCTTGTAGATAATTTATCCCATAAAACTTCATTCAGACACCGTTCCTGGTCGTTTAAAATTTTGCTGAGGCCATTATAGCAAATCATTATCAGCATGCTCTGCTACACCTGGCTCCCACGTCAGGCATTTTGCCTTCCCGATCTATGGCACCCAATGAAGAACAGAGAAAAACGGCCTGGAAACGGGGTGCAGGTGGCTGAACCCGACGATATCCGGTGGGTATATTATCCGGTTGGCTGCGGCTTCCCCTGCCTTGAGAGCACAGTGTCAGCCCGGCGATAAACATCACTTCAATTTCCGGTAAAAACTGGGACATGGCTGTTTCCTTCTCTCTGAACCCCTGTGGATTATCGCTGTTCCGCTTGAGTCGCCTGGAATAAATACTTCACTGACGGAGTAAATCAGGCAAGATCTTCACGGTCTCCGCGGGTGGTCGGATGAGAAATGACGATAAACTCCACCGAAGTATCGGAATCGTTTCTGGCCTGGTGCTTTGATTCCGGCGGGATCTCTAATCCCTGGTGAGCCGCGATCTGATGCATTTCACCTTCCAGTTCCATGGTGAGCGTACCCTTAAGAACAAAGAAAAACTGTCTTGAGACGGAGTGACAGTGCCGTTTTTCAAACGAGCCCGCAGGCATTTCCTCATGGATAACCAGCATGTCCTGACGATTCAGCAGGTACCAGCCGTCACAGTTATCTCCCCAGACATAATGTTCTGCATTATCCTTCGAAATCATCTCACCCATCCAAATCAATCATACAGTAACCCGTTACAAGCCACTTATCGCTGACAGCCAGCGTTAAGACGCCGGGGATAAACTGGCGGTAAAACCAGCAGCGGCCATCACTTCTTCTTGTTCAGCATCGCCTGAAGATTGGCAAACGGATTATAGGTAGCGGCTTCAACATCATCCTGCGCGTCCTCGCCTGCCACCACCCGGGTGCCGTACTGGTCCGCTTCGGTGTACTTCGAATGTTCGTGATCGTGACAATAGAGGCATAACAGCTCCCAGTTGCTGCCATCTTCCGGGTTGTTGGTGTGATCGTGATCGATATGATGCACCGTCAGTTCACGCAGGTTGGAGTAGACAAACTCACGCGTGCAGCGCCCGCAGACCCACGGGTAGATTTTAAGCGCTTTCTCGCGGTAGCCGCTTTCGAGACGGGCATAGTTTTTGGGGATCAGGGCCATCGGGGAATACCTTTGGAAAAAGAGGATTTTGATAGTGGGGCTAATATATCGCAAAATGGGCAAAAGAGAGAAATGATCCCCCGCTTCATCACCGACTCGTTCAGGGTAATCGCTTTTTATGCGAATGATTAGCCAACTTCATGGCCTCGCCTCACACGCCCTGCGGTGTCCACTGTCAGAAGTACCCCTGCCGCGTTGCGGCGAAAATCACGATTTAACAGTGCTTGTAGCGTCAGGGTTACTAAAACGCTGTTCCCTGTACCAGATTTTTCGAGGGAGCTCAGCCTGGATTAAGCGTTCCGATCAATCATCTCTGATAACAACCTGAGATCTTAACCGACAGGCTGTCGATGCGGTTGCGGGGTTCCCGCAAAGCCAGATTTCCTGCAACTTCCGCCGTTGGTCTTCCGGGCTGGCCGCGGCTGGCGTTCTTTGTCTTTCTGGGGGGGAACCCCTGACTCATCTCATTGCTGCCGGCAGGAGGGGAACACACATCCCTGTGACGGAGAAGAACAAAAAGTGATGTGCAGAGACATGTTTTAATGAAGAAAAACTACGCATAATTTGATCTACTTGTGGCCGTTAGTTTTTTATTTCCCTTTGTATTTTAATCTTTATTCACGCGGAAAAGCTGAAAGAAACCCAACTTAAGAAGAAGATAAAAATGCAAGCGATTGTTATTGATCCCTGTAATTATACGCTAACCGGGCTGACACATTACTTCTCACATATTAATATATTTTTCGCAAGAAAAGTAACTTCCGCACAAGCTTACTGCACTGAATACCGGTCCGGACTGGTGTTTGTCAGTGAGAATTGCCTCTCTGAAGACAATCAGGAAACGCAGGAGCTGCGGGAGATGATTGCCAGTAATGCCGACTTTATCTTTTTAGTATTTATGTCAACTTCTGCCAGAAATTTTAAAGAGCATGTCTTTGTTCGTGAGAATCTGGTGTTCTTATCAAAGCACATCGGGTTGAATTCGTTGAAAACACTGGTTGACGACTATCTTAAGAAGGATGTGCTACATCCTTTATGCAACGACCGTCAGTCCCAGCCTGTAAAGCTGAGCAGAACAGAGTCGGTTATGCTGGAAATGTGGATGTCCTGTCATAGCACGCCGCATATCTCTGACGAACTGAACATTAAAAACAAGACCATTGCAGCACATAAAGGCAATATCAAAAGAAAAATAAAAACCAACAGCAAACAAATTATTCATCACGTATTCAGGCTGGCAAACAAGGTGAGCGGCGGTATCTGTGTTGACAGGGAAAGATTCCAGCAACAGTAAAGCAAGGGTTTACCGTTTTGAGTAAGGATTATGTCCCGCCAAAATTGTCACGCCAGACTTTAGGCGGCATATGGTACTTCTCCCGGAAATTCTTACTGAAGATAAACTGATTACTGAAACCACACTCCCATGCGACCCGATCAATACGCAGATGCGGGTGGTTTTCCAGCAGAGCTTTTGCTTTGGTTAAACGCAGATCTTTTATCGTTGCCATCACCGTCGTCCCCTGCTCTTTAAACGCCCTGTCCAGGCTGGAACGTGAATAGCGCAGAACGGTTGAAATCTGGTCTGGATTGAGCGCCTGCAGATGATAGTTCTGTTCGATCCAGGATCGGGCCGCGTTGTAAATGTGGCTAAGCGCACCTGATGAAATCAACCCCTTTTCCTTCGCCACATCCGTTAGCATCAGCATTGCCATATTGTGCAGGCCATCCAGAATTACCGACGCCTGTTTGACGTTGAGTAAGGCTCCCTGTTGATGTAACAGCAGCATATGTGATTTCATAAACGGCATCAGCGGATGATTTTCCAGCGAAACCGTCGGGTTGGTGAGCCTGCCATTAAATATGCCGTTAACGATCTCAATATCCGGGATCAGATAGACCTGATTCACGTCATTGCTTTCATAGGTGTAATAATCATTACGCTGATGAACGTTCAGCGTGCCCTGGCTGACCCTGGCGTGGGCTGACTTTTTCATCCCACGAATAGACTGATCGCCCTCCAGCAGAACGGAAAAGTAGAGCGAGGGCTTTGGCGATTTATGCGGGTCAAAGGTGGTGATATTGCGTGAACCCGTTGCGCTGCAGAAGTCACAGTTGATGCCGGAAATGGTTTTGTGCCGGGCAACGATCTCTTCCGGCCGGCGGTCATCTGCCACCGTTATGCCGTAACACTCCAGATTTTTAGCGATCTCCAGATAGCGATTTTCAGCAGGAATATCATCGACATCAAGCAGATGCTGAACATAGAGTTCTGTCGGTCTGGACATGCTGTTCTCTTGGCTTACCGGCGTTTAAAACCACAAGTGGTTATTTATACGGCAAACTTAATGAAGAAGCTATGTACGAAGGGAACCTGTCTGTAGCCCAGCCAGCGAATTACGTTCACTTATAGGTAAGGAAAGCGGTTCTGGCTGATTACGCTGCTGTTTCGCCTGTGGGATTTGCCAGGCATCGCGTCCCCTGCGGGGTAGTTGAGTTTTTAGAAAATTTCGGCGCCAGGTTACTGACGCCGGCTTTAATGCTTAGTGTGCCCTCAGCCAACGTTTGCGGATTATCGATTAAAACTAAGCCGCTGGCTGAGTGACTAACTGACTAACTGACTAACTGACTAACTCCCAGCCTGACAGACTGACAGACTGACAGACTGACAGACTTAAGCTAATCAGATCTTAAGACTCCCCACCATCTCCTCCGGCTTAACCCAGGCATCAAACTCGGCTTCGGTCAGATACCCCAGCTTAAGCGCAGCGGCTTTCAGCGTAGAGCCTTCCTTGTGTGCCTTCTTGGCAATCTCGGCCGCTTTGTCATAGCCGATATGGGTGTTCAGCGCGGTAACCAGCATCAGCGAGTCGTTAAGCAGCTGGGTGATGCGGTCGCGGTTAGGCTCGATGCCGACCGCGCAGTGGTGGTTAAAGCTGTCCATACCGTCGGCCAGCAGGCGCACCGACTGCAGGAAGTTGTGAATCACCATCGGGCGGAACACGTTCAGTTCGAAGTTGCCGGAGGCACCGCCGATGTTGACCGCCACGTCGTTGCCCAGCACCTGGCAGCAGAGCATGGTCAGCGCTTCGCACTGGGTCGGGTTCACTTTGCCCGGCATGATCGAGCTGCCCGGTTCGTTTTCGGGAATACTCAGTTCGCCGATGCCGCTGCGCGGGCCGGAGGAGAGCCAGCGCACGTCGTTTGCGATTTTCATCAGCGAGGCCGCCAGCCCTTTCAGCGCGCCGTGGGCATGGACCAGCGCGTCGCAGGTGGCCAGCGCTTCAAATTTGTTGGGCGCGGTGACAAACGGCTGTTTGGTCAGCACGGCCAGCTCTTCCGCCACGCGCACGGCGTATTCCGGGTGGGTATTCAGGCCGGTGCCCACCGCGGTGCCGCCCAGCGCCAGCTCCGCCACGTGCGGCAGGCTCTGTTCAATATGTTTGAGGTTGTGGGCCAGCATCGCCACCCAGCCGGAGATCTCCTGGCCAAGCGTCAGCGGCGTGGCGTCCTGCAGGTGGGTACGGCCAATCTTCACCACGTCTTTAAAGGCTTCAGCCTTATCGTTCAGCGTTTTTTGTAGCACATGCAGTTGCGGGATCAGGTGCTCTTTTACCGCCACCACCGCCGCCACGTGCATCGCAGTCGGGAACACGTCGTTGGAGCTCTGGCTCTTGTTAACGTCGTCGTTCGGGTGCACCAGCCGCGACATGCCGCGCTCGCCGCCGAGGATCTCGCTGGCGCGGTTGGCCAGCACCTCGTTCATATTCATATTGGTTTGCGTGCCGGAGCCGGTCTGCCAGATCGCCAGCGGAAATTCACCGCCGTGCTTATCGGCCAGCACTTCGTCGGCCGCGCTGACGATGGCGTTAGCGCGTTCTGCCGGCAGCAGCCCGAGGTCGCTGTTGACCTTCGCCGCCGCGCGCTTGGTCAGCGCCAGCGCGTAGACCAGTTCGACGGGCATTTTTTCCGTGGAAATGCGAAAGTGTTCCAGGGAGCGCTGCGTCTGCGCGCCCCACAGTTTGTCAGCCGGTACCTCAATCGGGCCCATTGAGTCTTTTTCAATGCGGTTGGCAACCATTACTCTCTCCTTTAGCGCAATCATTATGATTAATCATAGCCCTGCTCTGCCGGGTTGCGGCAGCGGGCGCGGCAATCAGTTTACAGTCCGCAGCAAAAGATTATGCGACTCATTCGCATTTATTGCATCAGATTGTCTTTGCGATCACAAAAACATCCCCGTCGCCTTCCCGGCAGCACGCCCGGATAAGTGGCGATCCCTTAACCAGAATCAGTCTGCTGGCACTTATCCTGGCCAGGATTCAGAATTAGAGCATAGACCGGACGAAACTTCTTTTGTAAGCTGATGTAATAGAAAGGAAATGCCATCAGATTTGATCTGCCTGATTTTACGGGGGATCCCGGTGTCATTCCGATCGCCTTTTCTGGTTTAATAGCGGCCCTGCCCGCATCGTTACAAGGATGAATTACACCGATCATGCAAAAACTACTCAATACCGTGCAGAATTATGCCTGGGGAAGCACCACCGCGCTCAACGAGCTGTACGGCATTGCCAATCCGCAGGGCCTGCCGCAGGCCGAGCTGTGGATGGGCGCGCACCCGAAGAGCCCGTCATCGGTGGTGGTCGGGGGGGAGACGCGTTCACTGCGCGAGGTGATTAACGCCGACCAGCCTGCACAGCTGGGCGCACAGGTGGCGCAGCGCTTTGGCGAGCTGCCGTTCCTGTTTAAGGTGCTGTGCGCCGCTCAGCCGCTGTCGATTCAGGTACACCCAAGCAAAGCGGCCGCAGAGCTCGGCTTTGCCCGTGAAAACGCCGCCGGCATTCCGCTGGACGCCGCCCACCGCAACTATAAAGACGCCAACCATAAGCCGGAGCTGGTTTACGCGCTGACGCCGTTCAGCGCCATTAACGGCTTCCGCCCGCTGGCGGAGATCGCCGCGCTGCTGCAGCCGGTAGCGGATGCCCACCCGGCGATTGTCGCCTTCCTGGCGCAGCCGGACGCAGAGCAGCTGGCACAGCTGTTTGCCGCCCTGCTCTCAATGCAGGACGCGGAAAAGCTGCAGGCGCTGACGGTGCTGCGCGCGGCGCTGAAAACCGAACAGGGCCAGCCTTGGCAGACCATCGCGCAGATCGCCGGGGTCTACCCGGACGACAGTGGCCTGTTCTCTCCGCTGCTGCTGAACGTCATTGAGCTGCAGCCGGGCGAGGCGATGTTCCTGTTTGCCGAAACGCCGCACGCCTACCTGAACGGCGTGGCGCTGGAGATTATGGCCAACTCCGATAACGTGCTGCGCGCCGGGCTGACGCCAAAATATATCGACGTGCCGGAGCTGCTGGATAACCTGCAGTTTGTTTCCCGCGCCGCAGACACCCTGCTGACTGAGCCACAGGACGACGGTCAGACGCAGAACTTCCCGATCCCGGTGGCCGATTTTGCCTTTGCCATCCACCGCCTGAGCGCTGAACCGCTGAGCGTCAGCCAGCAGAGCGCGGCGATCCTGTTCTGCATCGAAGGCGAGGCCGTGCTGAGCACGGGCGGCCAGACGTTGCGTCTGCTGCCGGGCGAGTCGGCGTTTATCGCCGCCAGCGAGTCACCGTTAAGCGTCACGGGCAGTGGCCGGGTGGCGCGCGCGTTCAACGATCTCAACGCGCGCGGCTGACGCCAGCGCACATTATTGCTAAGCTGAGTAGCGAAGCAGAGGAAAAACGCCGTTCCGGCGTTTTTTTATTCGCCAGACAACTGGCCGCCGGAGATGCGAGACAGCTCCGGCGATGGTGACTAGAAAGGATGACATTACCGATGAAGAAAACCAGGATTGCAGTAGGCGTGGTGATTGCGCTGGGCGTGGTGTGGACCGGTGGCGCATGGCTGACCGGTAAGCAGCTGGAAAAGCATATGGACCAGGTGGTTGCCGACGCAAATGCGAAAATCGCCGAGGCCGCGCCGGAAAGCCGCCTGCAGCTGAGCTACCAGGACTATCAGCGTGGTCTGTTCAGCAGTTCCGCCCGCTTTGTGCTGCAGTCAAGCTCGCAAACCGAAGATAACTCCCTGCTGAAGCCGGGCCAGAGCGTAGTTTTTAAAGAGACTATCGACCACGGTCCGTTCCCGCTGGCACAGCTGAAAAAATTCAATCTGCTGCCGTCGATGGCTTCGGTACACAGCGAGCTGGAAAACACCGACGCGGTGAAGAAGCTGTTTGAGATGGCGCAGGGTAAATCGGTGGTGCAGGCGGAAACCCGCATCGGCTACGGCGGCAACACCGACTCGCGCATTCAGCTGCTGCCGGTGGATTACAACAACGTGCAGACCCACGAGCGCTTTGCCTTTGAAGGCGGCACGCTGGACATCAGCGCCGACGACAAGGGCGATAAGGTTGATATCAACGCCGATATCAAGAGCGTGGCGCTGAGCAGCAAAAATCAGCTGGATATGCCGATGCTGTTTACCGTAAACGGTCTGACCTTTGACGCCAACAGCAAGCTGAGCGAAGAAGGCCTGCGCATCGGCGATCAGAAGGTGGCGCTGAAAAGCTTCACCACCGCCGTATCCGGTAAAGACGTGCTGGCGCTGGAAGGGCTGAACGGTACTTCTAACTTCGACTCGAAAGATAACCGCGTCGGCGGTGAAGTGGCCTATACCCTCGATAGCCTCAAGCTGCAGGGCCAGGACTTTGGCCAGGGCAAGCTGGTGGTTAAGCTGGCCGACTTTGACGGTAAGGCGATGAAAGCGTTCTCCGCTAACTACAACAGTCAGGTGCAGGCGCTGGGCAACGATCCGGCGGTCGCGAACGACCCGGCGCTGTATCAGCAGCGCGTCAGCGAACTGCTGATGGCTAACCTGCCGCAGCTGCTGAAAGGCAGCCCGTCGGTGTCTATCGCACCGTTCAGCCTGAAAAACGACAAGGGCGAGAGCAGCTTTAACCTGAACACCCAGTTTAAAGAGCCGACGCCGGGCACCCCACCGGCCGACGATCCGGCACAGCGTCTGGACAGCGTACTCAAGTCGCTGGACAGCAAGCTGACCATCTCAATGCCGATGGCCACCGAGCTGATGACCCGCGCCGCGCTGGGCGAAGGTCATTCGCAGGAAGATGCGGCCAAACTGGCCGAGCAGCAGGTGAAAGGCCTGGCGGCGATGGGCCAGATGTTCCGCCTGACCACGCAGCAGGATGACAACATCATCACCAGCCTGCAGTACGCTAACGGCCAGGTAACAATGAACGGCGAGAAAATGCCGCTGGAGCAGTTCCTCACCCGCTATATGCTGGGCGGCGGAATGGCAGCGCCTTCGCTGTCCGAGTAACCTCCATAATTAAGGGCACCCTCGGGTGCCCTGCTTTACTCTCCGCCGTTACCCGCTCCAGACTCTGTACCGCAGCCGATCGATTCGGATCGACGCGATCGTTCGCACGCTTTAGCCCTGTAGCACCCTCCGCTCCCCCTCCCTTGTATCTAACATTAGGTAGTGATTAGCTACCACTACACGGAAGCAGAATGCGCCTGGCCCTTCCCTGAAGATCAGTTATCTCAGTAACTGAATCTTGCTTTGCAGCTAACAGGCCTCTGCTTCCCCTTTCACGCCAGCACAGTACGTTGAACGGTTACCGGGAGCTCGACTCCGAATGAACAAGGCGAACAGGCGTGACGGTTAATGTGAGAGGAGAATGATTATGTTTCCTGTAGGCATAGACGTAAGTAAAGCGACGCTGGACCTGTGCATGCTGTATGACGGCATGCAGGGTCGAATTAAAACGAAGAAGATCAAGAATGATAGCAGTGCTTCACTCGCTATCTTTGCCTGGCTCAGGCGTCAGCATTGCGGGCCGGAAGACATTCACTTTGTGATGGAAGCCACGGGTGTCTGTCACGAAAAACTGGCCACGGCGCTGCATGACGCCGGTGGATATGTGTCGCTGGCCAATCCCCATCGCAGCCGTGAATTTGCCCGGGGGTTGGGGATCCTGACTAAAACGGATAAGGTGGATGCATACATGCTGGCATGCTATGCACTGCTTAAAAAACCGCACCGATGGATACCCCCGGCCCCCGAGATACGCCACCTTAAAGCGCTCCTTCGTCGCCGTGATGTTCTGGTCAGCGATGTCGTCCGGGAAAAAAATCGTATGGAAAAGTACGAGAGCACCGACACGCCGGCAGAAGTAATCAGCTCATCGCTACACATGTTGCAGGTACTGATGCAGGAGGTGAAGGATACCGAAAAACTCGTCACCAGGCATATTCTGGCACATCCTGACCTTAAGCGTGATTATGAACTTTTGACGTCTATTAAGTCTGTTGGCCCACAGCTGGGTACCCACATGCTGGTTGTGTTGCGAAGTCATGACTTTAAATCGGCAGAGCAGGCAGCATCTTACCTGGGCGTAGTACCGGTCGAGAAACGGTCAGGAACGTCAGTGCGGGGGCAGGCAAGAATGTCTAAGATAGGTCCGCCACAACTCCGGGCCAGACTCTACCTGTCTGCGCTGTGTGGAAAAACTCATAACCCCAGGATGCGTAATATCTATGATCAGCTGTGCCTCCGGGGCAAGCCTAAAATGGTGGCGATTGGCGCCCTGATGCGGAAACTGGTTCACTGGTGTTACGGGGTGCTATGTTCAGGCAGAGAATTTTCGTTCACCGGCTGAGGCCTCGAGACAGCCTGATATACAAATTTGTGGGAAAACCAAAAACGATCCTACGTTAGGCCTGTTTCATCTGCAGTTTTAACGTGCAGTGCTCAGCAGACGTTTCCATACTGATTATTTAACATCAGAAGTACGTATATTGGCTATAATAATTCCATTATTCTGGAAATATAGTTTAAAGAGGTATTATGGACCTGGACATTGCAGCCAGCGCGTTAAAAGAGCTCGGCCATCCTACGAGGCTGGCCGTTTACAAAATGCTGGTTAAGGCCGGACACCGCGGACTGCCGGTCGGTGATTTACAGAAGCAGCTGGATATACCAGCATCAACGCTTAGCCATCACCTTTCAGCGCTGATATCTGTCGGGCTTATCCGTCAGGATCGTCAGGGCCGCACGCTGTTTTGTCTGCCACAGTATGAGCGACTGGAGCAGTTGCTGGCCTTTCTCGTCGAGGAGTGCTGCAGCGGGGATAATGGATGTAGCCTGACCCTGCCAACAAAGTTAACAGAGAGAACCGAATGAATCTGATGGATATGACGCTACCCAATATCGATGCTGATCTGCTTGATGCACCGATTACAACCGCAAAACTGGCCACTGACGAGCCAGCCCACGCCCCGCGTATATTGATGCTGTACGGTTCAGTTCGCGAACGCTCTTTCAGCCGGTTATCCACGGAAGAAGCTGCCCGCCTGCTGACGGCGATGGGCGCTGAAGTCAGGATTTTCAATCCATCCGGGCTGCCACTTCCCGACGACGCCCCTGAAACACACCCTAAAGTTACTGAACTGCGCGAACTGGTGCTGTGGTCTGAAGGCATGGTGTGGTGTTCACCAGAGCGCCATGGCGCAATGACCGGCGTGATGAAAGCGCAGATTGACTGGATCCCACTTTCAACCGGAGCGGTGCGGCCGTCGCAGGGCAAAACGCTGGCGGTGATGCAGGTCAGCGGCGGCTCTCAGTCATTTAACGCGGTTAACCAGATGCGCATTCTTGGCCGCTGGATGCGCATGATCACCATCCCTAACCAGTCCTCCGTGGCAAAAGCCTGGGCGGAATTCGACGAAGCGGGACGGATGAAGCCCTCGGCATATTACGAGCGCATCGTGGACGTGATGGAGGAATTGATAAAGTTCACTGTTCTGACGCGCGGTCGCAGCGATTATCTGACCGATCGCTACAGCGAGAGAAAGGAGAGCGCGGAGCAGCTCTCAGCCAGAGTTAACCAGCGCAGCATCTGAAAAAAACCGGCGTTACGCCGGTTTTCCTTTTCATTATGTCTGATTACTGGTTGACGCGTATACCGTCCGCGTCAATCACCACTTCACCATCTTCCTTGGTGAATGGGCCTTTCTGCGGGGCAGGCAGAATGTCCAGCACAACTTCGGAAGGGCGGCAAAGCTTCGTTCCCAACGGCGTCACCACTATCGGACGATTGATCAGAATCGGGTTAGCCAGCATGGCATCCAGCAGCTGTTCATCAGAAAAGCTGTCGCTGGCGAGTCCCAGTTGTTCATAGGGATCAGTGTTTTTACGCAGCAGCGCCCGCACGCCGGTTCCCATCGCTTCAATCAGCGCCTGCAGAGTTTCACGTTCAGGTGGAGTTTCAAGGTAATGAATAACGGTAGGTTCCGCACCGCTGTTGCGGATCAGCGCCAGCGTATTACGCGAGGTGCCGCAGGCGGGATTGTGATAAATAGTGATGTCAGACATGGTAAAACCTCGTGAAATGGGGCTGCATACGCCGCCCCGGATTATCATCAGACAGACAGGCGCAGCGCGAGCGCTGCAAGCGTAACGGTCAGTACCGGCAGCGTCATGACGATGCCGACCCGGAAGTAGTAGCCCCAGCTGATGCGGATGTTTTTCTGTGACAGTACGTGCAGCCACAGCAGCGTTGCCAGGCTGCCAATCGGCGTGATTTTCGGTCCAAGATCGCAGCCGATGATGTTGGCGTAAATCATTGCCTCACGCACGACACCCTGCGCAGCGCTGGCATCAATGGAAAGTGCACCAATCAGCACCGTTGGCATGTTGTTCATGACTGATGAGAGGAGTGCGGTGAGATATCCGGTTCCCATCGCCGCCCCCCATACACCGGAAGTGGCAAAATCGTTAAGCAGCCTGGTCAGATATTCCGTCAGTCCGGCATTACGCAGTCCGTAGACCACCAGATACATGCCAAGTGAAAACACCACTATCTGCCAGGGGGCGTTGCGCAGCACTATGTGGGTATCGATCACATGGCCGCGCCGTGCGACCAGCCAGAGGATCAGCGCACCAATGGCTGCAACCAGACTGACCGGCACGCCGAGCGGCTCGAGCGCAAAGAACCCCGCCAGCAGCAGAACGAGGACTACCCATCCGGCGCGGAAGGTGCTGATATCACGAACGGCCTCACGCGGCGTTCTGAGCTTAGCCTCATCATACTGCGCGGGGATCTCCCTGCGGAAAAACAGGTGCAGCATGGCAAGAGTCGCCAGCACCGAAGCGATATTGACCGGCACCATGACCGAAGCATAATCGCTGAATCCCAGATGGAAAAAATCAGCTGAGACGATATTGACCAGGTTAGACACGATTAGCGGGAGGCTTGATGTATCAGCGATAAATCCCGCCGCCATCACGAACGCCAGCGTTGCACCCCGGCTGAATCCGAGTGCGAGCAGCATAGCAATCACGATCGGTGTCAGGATCAGCGCCGCGCCATCATTAGCAAACAGCGCTGCTACCGCCGCTCCCAGCAATACAATATAGGTGAAAAGCATCTTTCCGCTGCCGCCGCCCCAGCGAGCTACGTGCAGCGCCGCCCACTCAAAAAATCCTGATTCATCCAGCAACAGACTGATGATGATCACCGCAATAAACGTGGCCGTTGCGTTCCAGACAATCTGCCAGACCACGGGAATATCACCGATATGAACCACACCGGTTACCAGCGCCAGCGCGGCTCCGGCAACTGCGCTCCATCCGATACTGAGCCCGCGTGGCTGCCAGATAACGAGTATCAATGTAAAAATAAAAATTGCACCTGCCAGCAGCATGCTACCTCCGTTTTTAAGTCTTGAAAGCCTTCAAACACATTCGTTAAAATGAATGTGTTTGAGTAAATTTTTTTACAGGCAGACAGCCCTGCCGTTGGTTGTGGCATGATCCAGCTGCGTATGACCGGCCAGTTCACGAATTTCGTCACGCTGGCTCAGCCACGCCTGCTCGATGACAGAAGCCGCCCATACTGGCATGTGTGGTGACAGGCGGTAATGGATCCACTTTCCGTCCCGTCGGTCGCTGAGTAATCCGCTGGATCGGAGCATTGCTAGGTGGCGTGAAATTTTAGGCTGAGGTAGTTTCAGTGCCCCTGTGAGTTCACACACACAGAGTTCTCCCTTTTCTTTGAGAAGCAGCACCAGCGTCAGGCGTGTTTCGTCTGAAAGGCTTTTAAACAGTTGTAGTGAAGTCAGAGCTAACATGTTTCCTCACGGCTCAGGGAAATCCAGAGATCTGTTCAAGAGCATAGAGCAAAAACACATTCACTTAAAGGCATATGTATAACGGATTGTAATTCAATCCTCCGCTGAGTGTTGTGCCCTCAAGCCAGGCAGGTATGCACAACCTGCCTTCTGTATGCCGCGTCAGCGGCATGGAGGCGCCAAATGAACTTGCATATAGTTAAGAGCTTAAACGGCGCCGTACGCCCGGCGTAGCCGGTTACAGGGCTGTAAATGCCTGCCGCCCATACCCTCTCCCTGCCAGGCCTGACAAGCGTTCTGCAACGAAGAATCTCAGGTAATCCCGTCAACCCCGGTGAGCGGGCTTTACGGCGCTTGCGACGTGAAGGGCGTGATTTCCGGGGCCTTAGCGCCGGCAGCTTGCTGCCGACGCTTAGGGGGATGTACACCTAAACTTTAAGCGACTTGTATGGAACTTAACACAGTAGCTGATAACCTTATTAAGCCGGCAAGCCGTCTTATTCCGCCGATTAATCCAGCAATCAGGCCAGCCGTTGCGCAATTTGCTGGTATTGTTGCGCAAAGAGTTTTTATAATGCTCTGCACTTAATTAATCACATAAAAAGAGTGCCGACATGATCGATTCCCAGCTGCCCCTTACCGATATTCATCGCCATCTTGACGGCAATATCCGCGCACAGACCATCCTCGATTTAGGCCGTGAGTTTAATCTGACCCTGCCCGCCAGCACGCTGGAGCAGCTTCGCCCGCACGTGCAGGTGATGGAGACCGAGCCGGACCTGGTCAGCTTCCTGAACAAGCTGGACTGGGGCGTGAAGGTGCTGGGTTCGCTCGACGCCTGCCGCCGGGTGGCGCTGGAGAACGTCGAAGACGCGGCGCACGCCGGCATCGACTACGCCGAGCTGCGCTTCTCCCCCGGTTATATGGCGATGACCCACAACCTGCCGGTAGCGGGCGTGGTGGAAGCGGTGATCGACGGCATTAAAGCCGGCGTGGCGAAGCACAATATCGACGTGCGCCTGACAGGGATTATGAGCCGCACCTTCGGCGAAGACGCCTGCCTGCGCGAGCTGGACGCGCTGCTGGCGCACCGCAGCGGCATTACCGCGCTGGACCTGGCCGGTGACGAGCTGGGCTTCCCCGGCGAGCGTTTCCTCAGCCACTTTACCCGCGCGCGTGACGCCGGGCTGCGTATTACCGTACACGCCGGTGAAGCGGCAGGCGCGGCGAGCATCTGGCAGGCGATCCGTGAGCTGGGCGCCGAGCGCATCGGCCACGGCGTGAAGGCGATTACCGACCCGGCGCTGATGGACTACCTGGCCGAACACGGCATCGGGATGGAGTCCTGCCTGACCTCGAACATTCAGACCAGCACCGTCGCCTCGCTGGCGCAGCACCCGCTGAAGGCGTTCCTCGATCACGGCATTCTGGCGACCATCAACACCGACGATCCGGCGGTTCAGGGCATTGAGATCGGCCACGAGTACCGGGTGGCCGCCCCGGCCGCCGGCCTGAGCCAGCAGCAGATACGCACCGCGCAGGAAAACGGTCTGAAGATCGCCTTCCTCAGCGACGCCGAAAAAGCGGCGATCCGCAAACGCGTGGCGGATCGTCAGGTTTAGCCTTCATTCACCCGGCGCGGCGGGTGCCAGGTCTCCTGTGCCACCAGCGCATCGTGCGCGTCGAGGCTGCGGCGGCGGAAGTCGCTGGGGCTGACCCCGACCCGCTTACGGAACACCCGTGAGAAGTAGAGCTGATCGTCGTAGCCGACCTCGCGGCCGATGCTGGCGATCGGCTCCTGAGTGGTCTGCAGCAGCAGCCGGGCGCGGATCACCCGCTGATCTTCCCGCCAGCGCAGCAGATTAACCCCCATCTGTTCGCGGAACAGGTGCGCCAGGCGCGATGGCGACAGGCAGACGTGCTTCGCCACGTCCTCAATTTTCACCTCGGCCGCCAGGTTGCGGGTGACAAACTGGCAGGCCTCCACCACCCGCGCGTCGCGGATCTGCTGATGGCTGCGCGGGTCCTCCTCCACCGCGCGCAGCAGCAGCCGCTCCAGCAGGTTCATCGCCAGCTCTTCGGCAAAGCGCCGCCCGGAGTTGTGCGTCTGCTCAATGCCGGCAAACAGCCGGTCAAACTCCTCGCGCAGCGACTCCGGCAGCCGCAGGCGGCCGACCCCCTGGCCGTTATCCTGCCACTGCAGCCAGTCGTTCCAGTAGGCGCGCGGGCGGAAGTAGACCCAGCGGTGGTGCCAGGCGTCGCTGCCCGGCGAACGGCCGTAGAGGTGCGGGGTCTGCGGCTGAAACAGCAGCAGATCGCCCGGCTCGCAGTCAAACTCGGTTTCGCCGTCAAACACCTGGCCGCGCCCCTTAATGGTCAGGTTAAGGATATAGCCCTTCATGCCGTGCGGACGGTCGATAAAGAAGTCGAGCGGCCCGTCGGCGGCGATCGGCGTCAGTCCTGCTACCAGCCAGGCACCGAACTGATAACCGGGCAACAGCGGGTTGGACTGCGCCACCGGGGCCAGACGATGATACATAGCGCCTCCTTAATCAGGCCTGTTTGGCTTTCTGTTTGTAGCGGTCGAAGACCACCGCCGCTAACAATATCAGACCGCGCACCACGTACTGTGAGAACGGCGAGATATTGAGTAAATTCATCGCGTTTTCAACGGTGCCGAGGATCAGTACCCCGGCGATCACGTAGGAAATTTTACCGATGCCACCCTTCAGCGACACGCCGCCGAGCACGCAGGCGGAGATCACGATCAGCTCATAGCCCAGCGAGGTCATCGGCTGGCCGCTGGTCATGCGCGAGGCGAGGATAATGCCCGCCGCGGCGGAGACCAGTCCGGAGAGAATAAAGATGATAATGCGGGTGCGTACCACCGGCACGCCGGCCAGCCGCGCCGCCTCTTCGTTACCGCCGATCGCCAGCGTGTTGCGGCCAAAGGTGGTTTTATTCAGCAGGAAGGCAAACAGCGCCAGGGTGATGATGGTCAGCCACACCGGAGCCGGTACGCCCAGCCAGCTGGCGTAACCGAGGGCGAAGAAGCGTTCGTCTTCGATGCCCACCGCCTTACCGTCGGAGAAAATATAGGCCAGACCGCGCACGATCTGCATGGTTGCCAGGGTGGTGATCAGCGCGTTGATCTTCAGTTTAGCAATCACAAAGCCATTCACAAAGCCGCAGGCAACGCCGAGCAGCAGCCCGGCCCCCACGCCGATCCACAGGCTTTCGCTGAGGTTGATCACCACCGCGCAGGTGACGCCCGCGCAGGCGATCACCGAGGCCACCGACAGGTCAAAGTCGCCGGAGGCGAGGCAGAACAGCATGCCGCAGGCGACCATGCCCGACATTGAGATCGCCAGCCCCAGCCCCTTCATATTGATCAGGCTGGCGAAATTAGGCACAAACAGCGTGCAGGCCAGAAACAGCGCGGCGAACACCACCAGCATGCCAAAGTTGTCCCAGATGCGCCCGAGGCTGAAACGCTTCGCTGCCGCAGGGCCGGAGGTCGTGGTTACAGACATAGTTTACTCCTGAATTCAGGCCACCCGGCTGGCGGGTTTGGCGGTTTTAGGCATGGCAAGGCTGAGGGTCAGGGCTTCGGTGGCGTCGTCGTGCGCCAGTTCGCCGGCAATTTCGCCTTCGCGCATCACCAGGATACGGTCGGCCAGCCCCATCACCTCCGGCAGATCGCTGGAGGCAAACAGCACGGCAATGCCGCGTTCGGCCAGCGCGTAGATCAGCTGGTAGATTTCGTTTTTTGCACCGACGTCGATGCCGCGCGTCGGCTCGTCGAGCAGGATCACTTTCATCTCTTCCGACAGCCAGCGGCCGAGGATCGCCTTCTGCTGGTTGCCGCCGGAGAGGTTCATAATCAGCTGCTCTGCCGACGGGGTACGGATCTTCAGCGACCTGATATGCTCACCGGCGTTGCGCGCTTCCCAGCGTTTGTCGATCAGCCCGCTGGCGGTGAGGTTGTTGCGCCGCGCGCTGATGTTGATGTTGTCGCGCACCGAGTGCACCGGGATGATGCCGTCCGCCTTGCGGTCTTCCGGGCAGAGCATAATGCCGGCGCGGATTGCCTCAATCGGCTCGCGAAGCGTGACGTTGTCACCGTCAAGCTTCAGCTGGCCCCCCGTCAGGCGGGTGGCACCGAACAGGCCTTTCATCAGCTCGCTGCGCCCGGCACCCACCAGGCCAAACAGGCCGACGATCTCGCCGGCGCGCACGCTGAACGAGATCGGGCAGCGCACGCCCTTCGCCTGCACCGCCTCCAGCTGCAGCCTTACCTCGCCGTGCGGGCGCGGACGGTAGCCGTAGATATCGCCGATGTCGCGGCCGACCATCGCCTGCACCAGCTGGTCGTTGTCGGTGGTGGCCATATCGGTAAAGGTGCGCACGTAGCGGCCATCCTTAAACACGGTAATCGCGTCGCTGAGGGCGAAAATCTCCTCCATGCGGTGCGAGACGTAGAGCACCACCCGCCCTTCGGCGCGCAGCTGGCGGATCACCCGAAACAGCTGGTCGATCTCGCGGGCGGAGAGCGAGCTGGTCGGTTCATCAAAGGCGATCACCCGCGCGTTGCGCGCGAGCGCCTTGGCGATCTCGACCATCTGCCACTGGCCGAGGGAGAGATACTTCAGCGGCAGGTCCGGGTCGATATCCATGCCCAGCGCCTGCAGCTGCACCCGCGCGTCGGCGCGCAGGCGGGCGTGGTTCACCAGCCCGGCGCGGGCGGGCAGCTGCCCGAGGTAGATATTCTCGGCGACGGTCATCTCCGGCACCAGGTGCAGCTCCTGGTAGATAATCGCCACGCCGGCGTTGAGCGCCGCCACGGTAGTGGGGAATTTGACCGGCTGTCCCTGCAGGCGGATTTCACCGGCGCTGGGCTGATAGCTGCCGCTGAGGATTTTCAGCAGCGTCGATTTACCGGCGCCGTTCTCACCCATCAGCGCGTGCACCTGTCCGGCATGGCACTCAAAGCCAATATCCTGCAGCGCCTTAACGCCCGGAAAGGTTTTGCCAATGCCGTGAAAGCTGAGATAAGCAGGTTGTTGTTGCATAACCACTCCAGCCAGAATGCGGGTTGCCCCGCCGGTACCTGACGCGGCCTTGTATAGCCGCGCGTTGCGTATTGCTTCAGCTGACCGTCTGCCGTGATGCGCAGGCGTTCAGCTGAAGCGCTTTATCCGTTCTGCCCGGCCCCGGGCAAACCGGCTGGCGTGTGACCCGGCCATAATGTGACAGGGTCACACACCCCCTCTTACATCAGCCCTTTTTTCGCCAGTTCGGCTTTAAAGTTGTCGCGGGTGATCAGCACCACGTCGGTGACTTCGGTGAATTTCGCCGGCTCGGTGCCGCTGGTGACCCAGTCATGCAGCATCTTGATGCTGCGGTAGCCGTGCACGTCCGGGCTTGGCAGCAGCGAGCCGTAGAAACCGGTGGCCTGGCCCTTCGACAGCTCGCTGACCGCGTCAACGCCGTTGATGCCGATGCCGATCACGTTGCTGCCCTTAAAGCCCTGGCCCTCGGTGGCGCGCACGCCGCCCAGCACGGTGTTGTCGTTCATACCGACGATCAGCCAGTTTTTCACTTCCGGATGCTGCACCAGCAGCGAGTTGCCGGCGTCAAACGCGCCGGGGATATCGTTGGATTTGGTCGGGATCTGGTAGATCTGCTTCTCCGGGAAACCGGCCGCCTTCAGCGCGTCCATCGAGCCGCCGGTGCGGCGACGGGCGGTGTCCAGCTCGTTGGCGGTAATCGCCATCACCGCGGTCTCTTTCACGTCCCAGCCGCGCTTCTGCATCTCTTTGTACAGCTCCTGGCCCTGACGCTCGCCGATTTTGGTCGCCGCCATCATCACCAGCGGTACGGTGTCCATCGGTTTGCCTTTGGCGGTGACGAACTGATCGTCAACGGCGATCACCTTCAGGTTATAGCTGCGCGCCTTGGCCATAATCGCCGAGCCGAGTTTCGGGTCCGGCGTACAGATCACAAAGCCCTTCGCGCCGCTGGCGGCCAGGCTGTCGATGGCGTTCAGCGTTTTTTCACCGTCCGGCACGGCGATTTTAATCACCTCAAAGCCCAGTTCCTTACCGGCCTTGTCGGCGAATTTCCATTCGGTCTGGAACCACGGCTCCTCCGGCTGCTTGACCAGAAAGCCCAGTTTCATGGTTTCGGCGATAGCGGATTGTGACATAACGGCGGCGAAACCAATCGCGGCCAGCGTTTTAGTGAATTTGTGCATGAGGCTCTCCGGCTCAGTGCCCGCATCAGCGGGTTTGTGTAAACGGTATCAATCGGATGAACGAAATTTTTTACGCCTGCAAACATTAGGTTATCCCGATGCCGACGGCCTGACGGTGCGGGGATGCGCTAGTTTTAGCCGCTGGGGAGAAATAATTTGTAGAGCGTTATCACATCGCGGGATTACAGCTATTTTGTCCATGCATTCAGCCGTTTTAACCGCCACGTAACATTTGAAGCCGGTCACATAACCCGTCGATACGACAGAAAAGTGCATATTTGCAGCCAGCGATGCCTAACGGCTTACGCCCAGGTTTTCCAGGATAGAGGCAACCTTTTCTCGTCTGTGGAGAACCCCTATGCATCAGGATGCGATTACCCTCGGCCTCGACTTTGGCAGCGACTCGGTGCGGGCGCTGGCGGTGGAGTGCCGCAGCGGTCGCGAGCTGGCCAAACACGTGGTGGCCTACCCGCGCTGGCAGGCCGGGCGCTACTGCCGGCCGGCTGATAATCAGTTTCGCCACCATCCGCAGGACTATATCGACGCGCTGGAGCAGGCCATTCGTGACGTTGTCACTCAATTAAGCCCCGCGCAACGCGCCAGCGTGGTTGGCATCGGCGTCGATTCAACCGGCTCCACCCCTGCCCCAATCGACCGTGAAGGCCGGGTGCTGGCGCTACGGCCGGAGTTCGCCGATAACCCCAACGCGATGTTTGTGCTGTGGAAGGATCACACCGCCATTGAAGAGGCGGAGGCGATTACCCGCCTGTGCCACAGCGGCGAGTTTGCCGACTACTCGCGCTTTATCGGCGGCATTTATTCCTCGGAGTGGTTCTGGGCGAAAATTCTGCACGTCAGCCGCGCCGACGGCGCGGTGCGTGAGGCCGCCGCTTCCTGGGTGGAGCTGTGCGACTGGGTGCCGGCGCTGCTGAGCGGCACCACCGCCCCAGCAGTTCTTAAACGTGGCCGCTGCGCCGCCGGGCACAAGTCGCTGTGGCACCCGCTGTGGCAGGGGCTGCCGGAGGCGCGCTTCCTTGAGGCGCTGGACCCGCTGCTGACCCGCGATCTCGACTACCCGCTGTTTAACGATACCTGGACCGCCGATCGCCCGGTCGGCCAGCTGACCGCCGAGTGGGCGGAACGGCTCGGGCTGCCGCAGACGGTAACCCTCTCCGGCGGCGCGTTTGACTGCCATATGGGCGCCGTAGGTGCGGGCGCGAAGCCCTATACGCTGGTCAAGGTGATCGGCACCTCCACCTGCGACATTCTGATCGCCGACGCCGATCGCGTGGGCGAGCGGGCGATTAAGGGCATCTGCGGCCAGGTGGACGGCAGCGTGATGCCGGGAATGATCGGCATGGAAGCAGGCCAGTCGGCGTTTGGCGATATGTACGCCTGGTTCAGCCGCCTGCTGGGCTGGCCGCTGCAGCAGGCGGCGGTGCAACAGCCCGAACTGCGCCCGCAGCTGGAGGCGCTGCAGAAGGGGCTGCTGGAGCAGCTGACCGCCGCCTGGGCCGCCGATCCGCAGCTCGATCACCTGCCGGTGGTGCTGGACTGGTTTAACGGCCGCCGCACGCCGTTTGCCAACCAGCGCCTGAAGGGGGTGATTACCGACCTGAACCTCGGCACCGACGCCCCGACGCTGTTCGGCGGCTTTATCGCCGCCACCGCCTTTGGCGCACGCGCCATTATGGAGTGCTTCGAGCAGCAGGATATTCCGGTGGAGCAGGTGCTGGCGCTCGGCGGCATCGCGCGTAAATCACCGGTGATCATGCAGGTGTGCAGCGACGTGATGAACCGCCCGCTGGATATCGTCGCCTCCGACGAGTGCTGCGCGCTGGGGGCGGCCATTTTTGCCGCCGTCGCCGCCGGCGTCTATGCCGATATCCCTACCGCACAGGCCGCGATGGCCAGCCCGATTGAGCGCACGCTGCAGCCCGACGCCGCGCGCGTGGCCCGTTATCAACAGCTTTATCAACGTTACCTTGAATGGTGTGAACTGGCTGAACCACAGTTTGCCCCGCAACCGTCGTCCGTCAGTTAAGGAGTGGTCTTTATGTCCCAGCATGTATGGTTTGTGATTGGTACCCAACATTTATACGGCGCGGAAACCCTGCGCCAGGTGGAGCAGCACGGTCAGCAGGTGGTCGACGGCCTGAATCAGAGCGGCGCACTGCCCTTCACCCTGCGGCTGAAGCCGCTGGTCAAGAGCCCGGACGAGGCGCTGGCGCTGTGCCGCGACGCCAGCCACGATACCCAGTGCCTGGGCGTGATTACCTGGCTGCACACCTTCTCGCCGGCCAAGATGTGGATCGGCGGGCTGGCGGTGCTGACCAAACCTCTGTTGCAGTTGCATACCCAGTTCAACGCGGCGATCCCGTGGGACACCATGGATATGGACTTTATGAACCTGAACCAGACCGCCCACGGCGGCCGCGAGTTCGGTTTTATCGGCGCGCGGATGCGGCTGCCGCATCAGGTGGTGACCGGCCACTGGCAGGATGCCACGACGCAACAGCGCGTGGCGCAGTGGATGCGCGGAGCCGCCGCGCTCCAGGCCAGCCAGCAGCTGAAGGTGGCACGCTTTGGCGACAATATGCGGGAAGTGGCGGTGACCGAAGGTAACAAGGTTTCGGCACAGATCCAGTTTGGCTATTCGGTCAACGGCTGGGGCGTGGGCGATCTGGTTGAGGTGGTTAATCAGGTGTCGGACGGCGACGTCAGCGCGCTGATCGATGAATATGAGAGCCGCTATACCTTCTCCGCCGTGGCGGCTGCGGGCGGCGAGAAGCGCCAGCACGTGCTGGACGCGGCGCGCATTGAGCTGGGAATCAAACGTTTCCTCGACGGTGAAGGCTGCCGCGCTTTTACCACCAATTTCCAGACCCTGCACGGCATGAGCCAGCTGCCGGGGCTGGCGGTACAGCGCCTGATGCAGCAGGGTTACGGCTTTGCCGGTGAAGGTGACTGGAAAACCGCCGCGCTGCTGCACATCTTCAAGGTGATGGCGGGCGACCGGCCGGGTGGTACGTCGTTTATGGAGGATTACACTTATCACTTTGCGCCGGGCAACGATCTGGTGCTCGGCTCACATATGCTGGAGGTGTGCCCGTCGATTGCCCGCGAGGCGAAGCCGCTGATCGATGTGCAGCCGCTGGGCATCGGCGGTAAGGCCGATCCGGCGCGTTTGATCTTCTCTGCCCCGGCCGGCCGTGCGGTCAACGCCAGCGTGATTGACCTCGGCGATCGCTTCCGTCTGCTGGTCAACGTGGTGGATGCTATCGATCAGCCGCAGGCGCTGCCGAAGCTGCCGGTGGCCCGCGCGCTGTGGAAGGCGCAGCCGTCGCTGGCGACCGCGTCGGAGGCCTGGATCCTCGGCGGCGGCGCGCACCATACGGTGTTCAGCCAGGCGCTGACGGTGGAGGATATGCGCCTGTACGCCGAGCTACACGGTATTGAGGTGGTGGTGATCGATGAGGAGACCACCCTGCACGGCTTCCGCGATGCGCTGCGCTGGAACGAGGCGTACTACCGGTTGAATCAGCGATAAGCTGCGGCTGGTGATTAAGACGAAACCCACCTTGAGTGGGTTTTTTATCCCTTTCTCAGATCGGTTACTCTTCTGGCTATGATGTTGCTGTTTAAGGGCATCGCTTAGCGTATCGGTGCCGGGTGCGGCTATTCACGTTGCTGTTTTAAGGGCATCGCTTTTTGTTTATGCGCCGGGTTCGGCCGCTGGCGACAGAACGCCGGGACGCCGTTAATTTTTTAAAGCCCAAAAAACGGGCTTTAAAAAACAATCCATCCCTGGAGGCTCGGATGCCGCATCCGTGCGGCATACGCCCGGCTAACCTGCTCGCCAGCGCCCTTCCTTGTAAGCTATTGTTTTGCTGTCTTAAAGGCATCGCTTCATATACTGGTGCCGGGTTCGGCCGCTGGCGACAGAACGCCGGGGCGCCGTTAATTTTTTAAAGCCCAAAAACCGGCTTTAAAAAACAATCCATCCCCGGAGGCTCGGATGTCGCATCCGTGCGGCATACGCCCGGCTAACCTGCTCGCCAGCGCCCTCCCTTGTAAGCTACTGTTTTGCTGTCTT
>NZ_JRZZ01000006.1:167844-183033 GCF_002865965.1 Erwinia sp. B116 | reverse complement strand
AGGCTAAGCTGCTGGCGCTGCTGGCGCGCTACGGCTATGAGATAACGCCGCAGCTGGCGGCCTATCAGCAGCAGGCCACCATCACGGCGTTTCAGATGCACTTCCGCCCGACGGATTATCGCGGCATCGCCGATGCTGAAACCGAGGCGATTGCCGCCGCGCTGCTGGAGAAGTACGGCGGCCAGGAGTAACCCCTTATTGAGACGCTCTCCCCGCCGGCGGCACTGTTCGGGGAATTACGTTCAGAAGCGACTCCTTGCCAGGGCATTCTTTCCGCTGGCGGCATGAGTCGGGAAGCCATGTTCAAAAGCGACTCTGCCTTGAAACGCTCCCCCGGCGGCCATTGCCGGGGGCTGATTAGCGTTGCGCAGTGACGTCGACGCAGAGGCCTGTGTCATCGGTTTGTCGCAGCACACCTCTGTGCGGGTGGGCGGGCTTACCGCAGCCAGTTGGTTTTAGCCAGCTCTACCACTTCATTGCCGCGTCCGTTGATGATCGCCCGCAGCATATAGAGGCTAAAGCCCTTCGCCTGCTCCAGTTTGATCTCCGGCGGCATCGCCAGCTCCTCTTTTGCCGTCACCACGTCAATCAGCGCCGGGCCGTCGTGGGCGAACGCCTGCTGCAGCGCACCGTCAAGCTCTGAGGCCTTCTCCACGCGCACGCCGTGCACGCCGCAGGCGCGGGCAATGGCGGCGAAGTCCGGGTTGTGCAGGTCGGTGCCGTCGGTCAGGTAGCCACCGGACTTCATCTCCATCGCCACAAAGCCCAGCGAACTGTTATTAAATACCACGATCTTCACCGGCAGCTTCAGCTGCGCCAGCGAAAGGAAATCCCCCATCAGCATGCTGAAGCCGCCGTCGCCGCACAGCGCCACCACCTGGCGCTGCGGGTCGATCGCCTGCGCGCCCAGCGCCTGCGGCATCGCATTGGCCATCGAGCCGTGGCTGAACGAGCCGATCAGGCGACGCCGGCCGTTCATCTGCAGGTAACGGGCGGCCCAGACGGTCGGCGTGCCAACGTCGCAGCTGAAGATCGCATCATCGGCGGCCAGCCGGCTAATCTGCTGCGCCAGATACTGCGGGTGGATCGGCTGCTTATCGTTAGCGGTGGCGAGATCGTCAAGATCCCTGCGCGCGGTGGCGTAGTGGGCCAGCGCCTTGTCGAGGAAACCGCGATCCTGCTTTTCCGTCAGCTGCGGCAGCAGCGCGTTAAGGGTGGTTTTGATATCGCCGACCAGCGCCATATTTACGTGGCTGTGGCTGCCGAGGCTGGCGGGATTGATATCGATCTGGATGATCTGCGCTTTCTCCGGGTAGAAGGCGCGATAGGGGAACTGGCTGCCGAGCACCAGCAGCGTGTCGGCGTTCATCATCGCATGGTAGCCCGATGAGAAGCCGATCAGTCCGGTCATGCCGACGTCATACGGGTTGTCGTATTCGATGTGCTCTTTGCCGCGCAGCGCGTGCACCACCGGCGCTTTCAGCGTCTCAGCCAGCGCCACCACCTCGGCATGCGCCCCGGCGCAGCCGCTGCCGCACAGCAGGGTAATGTTTTGTGCTGCGTTGAGCGCCGTCGCCAGCGTCTCCAGCTCGGCAGGCTGCGGTTGCACCTGCGGCAGCAGCGGTGGATACCACTCCGCGCTGGCACCTTCCGGCGCGGGCTGCAGCGCCACGTCGCCGGGGATCACCACTACCGAGACGCCGCGGTTGAGGATCGCCTGGCGCATGGCGATCCCCAGCACCTGCGGCAGCTGCTCCGGGTTCGACACCAGCTCACAGTAATGGCTGCATTCACGGAACAGCTCCTGCGGATGGGTCTCCTGAAAATAGTTGCTGCCGATCTCGCTCGACGGAATGTGCGCGGCGATCGCCAGCACCGGGACGCGGTTACGGTGACAGTCAAACAGACCGTTAATCAGGTGCAGATTACCCGGTCCGCAGGAGCCGGCGCAGACCGCCAGCTCTCCGCTGATGTGCGCTTCGGCACCGGCGGCAAAGGCGGCGACCTCTTCATGGCGGGTGGGCATCCAGTCGATGGTCCCCATGCGGTTGAGGCTATCGCTGAGGCCGTTCAGCGAATCGCCGGTAACGCCCCAGATCCGTTTAACCCCGGCGTTCTCCAGCGTTTTTGCCAGCAGTGCAGCAACGGTGTGTTTCATGCTTGTCTCCTTTTCTGTCGAGCCACAAGCATAGTTGACCTGGCGCTGCGTGCCTGGCATTACGTGAGATCGGGGTCCGGCGGCGTGGTGAACCGCAGCCCTGGCGGGAAATCTGTGCTGGCAGCTTGACCGGCGTACGGCAGGCGACCATTCTCAATAAAACAGGGAGCCGCGAGGGCGCTATGATTCTGGAATTCATCGATATTGCCGGGTTTCGCGGCATCAGCCAGCTGCGGCTGCCGCTGGAAGAGGACAACCTGCTGATCGGCGAGAACGCCTGGGGGAAATCCAGCCTGCTTGACGTGCTGACGCTGATCCTCTCGCCACGCGCTGAACCTTATACGTTTAGCGCGCAGGATTTTTATCAGCCAGCCACAGGCCCTGCCTGCCGGCCGCAGCGCCTGTGGCTGGCGCTGACCTGGCGGGAAAGTGAGGCCGGTGAAGCCGCCACGCCGCGCTGGCAGGGGCTGAGCTCGCTGTGGCAGCGCGGCGAGGGCGGCCTGCAGCGCGTTCATCTGCGCATCGACGGCCAGCTGCAGGCCGACGGTGAGGTCACCACCCGCCGCCGGTTTGTTGACGCGCACGGCGAGCCGCTGTTAACCGAAGGGGAGGCCACGGCCGCCCTGGAAAGCCTGGTTCGTCTCTCGCCGGTGCTGCGCCTGCGTGACGCCCGCTTTAACGCGCGGTTGCCGCGGGAGGCGCTCGCCGGTAGCGATGAGGCACGCTTTAATGAGCTGGTCCGGCAGATGGAGAGCCTGACCCGCGATCACCCTACGCTATCGGAACAGCTGAGCGAGCAGACGTTACGCCAGGGGCTGCGCACCCTGCAACAGCTGCTGGCGCACTATTTTTCCCTCGACCAGCATAGCGTAGCCGAGCCGGCCCGCCGGCTGACGCCGGGAGAACGTGACAACGATAACGGCTGGCGCCATCTGGACCGCATCCACCACCTGATCGCCGACGCCGACAGCCGCAGCCGCCGGCAGATCCTGCTGCGGCTGTTCGGCCTGCTGACCCAGGCGCGTGGCGCGTGGCAGCTGGACGCAAACGCGCGGCCGCTGCTGCTGATTGAAGATCCGGAAACGCGGCTGCACCCGATTATGCTCTCCGTCGCCTGGGGGTTATTCTCCCAGCTGCCGCTGCAAAAAATCACCACCACCAACTCCTCCGAGCTGCTGTCACAGGTGCCGATGGGCCAGGTGTGCCGGCTGGTGCGTGAAGCAGAACGGGTGGTCGCCTGGCGGCTGGGGCCGGGAGGAATGAGTGCCGAAGAGAGCCGGCGCATCGCCTTCCATATTCGCTTCAACCGGCCTTCGGCGCTGTTCGCCCGCTGCTGGCTGCTGGTCGAAGGGGAAACCGAAGTCTGGCTGATGAACGAGCTGGCCAGGCAGTGTGGTTATCACTTCGCCACGGAAGGGATCCGCATCATCGAGTTTGCCCAGTCCGGGCTGCGGCCGCTGCTGAAGTTCGCCCAGCGCATGGGCATTGGCTGGCACGTGCTGACCGACGGCGACGATGCCGGGAAGAAGTATGCTGCCATCGCCCGCAGCCTGCTGCACCCTGGCGACGAGGAGAAAAATCATCTGACCCAGTTACCCACACTGGATATGGAGCATTTCCTGTATAAGCAGGGTTTTTCCGCGGTATATCATCGCCATGCGCATCTGCCCGATAATGTGCCGATCGCCATGCGGCGGGTGATCGCGAAAGCGATCCACCACAGTTCCAAACCGGAGCTGGCGATGGCGGTGGTGCAGGACGCCGCCGAACGCGGGCCGGACGCGGTACCGCTGCTGCTGCAAACCCTCTTTGCCCGGCTGCAGCGGCTGGCGCGGCGCGGTGTGGAGTAAGCGGTGACTTGATATCTGCCGCGCGGTACCCATATTGAAAGAGGAAGAAAATAAAAATGCCAGCATCAGCGGCTGGCATTTTATGGCAGGGTTGTACAGAATGAGTGGTAGGGTCAGGCGCTGAGCGCGACCTCTTCCACGGGAACGATCAGGCTGGCGTGATTGCCCTTCGGACCCTGATGCACATCAAACTGGACTTGTTGCCCGGCTTTAAGCGTTCGGTAGCCCTCCATCTTAATGGTTGAGTAGTGGGCGAAGATATCTTCTCCACCGCCAACCGGGCAGATGAAACCGAAACCTTTGGCATTATTAAACCATTTAACAGTACCCGTCTCCATGCTTCTACATCCCTCGCAAAACATTTCATTATTGAGTGGGGAAATCAGGTGATTAACCTGTTGGCGGGAAGATCTTCTCCGACCAGTTTCTGTACTGTAGAGAATTGCTCTCGCGGGTCAAGCAAACGGGGCTCGGGAATGGATACAAAATCGTCAAAATTTGAAGCAGTTAACGCTATTTCAAATTTTGTGATGAAGGTCGCGATTAAGGATTTTTGTACGAATTATCTGCTGCGCCACGCTGCATTCTGGCCGCGTTACTCATAGCCTGAATGGTGTTAGTCTGGCGTTAAGAAGCAACATGTTGATACTGGATTGGTATGGGAAAGACTAACGACTGGCTTAACTTTGAGCAGCTTGCCGATGACAAACTGAAAGAGGAGCTTAAGCCGCCGTCGATGTATCGGGTCATACTGCATAATGATGACTATACACCGATGGAATTTGTTATTGACGTTCTGCAGAAGTTCTTTTCTTATGATATTGAACGTGCAACGCAACTGATGCTGACGGTGCATTATCAGGGTAAGGCGATCTGCGGTGTTTATACCGCGGAGGTGGCGGAAACCAAAGTCGCCATGATTAACACTTACGCCCGTGAAAATGAGCATCCGTTGCTGTGTACGCTGGAAAAAGCCTGATAAGGCGATAATTGGGGGAGGTGCCAATGCTCAATCAAGAACTGGAACTCAGTTTAAACATGGCTTTCGCCAGAGCGCGTGAGCACCGACATGAGTTTATGACCGTCGAGCATCTGCTACTGGCACTGCTCAGTAACCCGTCGGCCAGAGAGGCACTGGAAGCCTGCACGGTAGATATCGTGGCGCTTCGTCAGGAACTTGAAGCGTTTATTGAACAAACCACCCCGGTGCTGCCGGCCAGTGAGGAAGAACGCGACACCCAGCCAACGCTCAGCTTCCAGCGCGTGCTGCAGCGGGCGGTATTCCACGTACAGTCATCAGGCCGCAGTGAAGTGGCCGGTGCGAATGTGCTGGTGGCGATTTTCAGCGAACAGGAATCTCAGGCGGCGTATCTGCTGCGCAAACATGAAGTCAGCCGACTGGATGTGGTGAACTTTATCTCTCACGGTACGCGCAAGGACGAGCCAGGCCCGTCCGCCAGCGCGGAAAATCCGGTTAACGAAGAGCAGGCAGGCGGGGAGGATCGTATGGAAAACTTCACCACCAACCTTAACCAGCTTGCCCGGGTAGGCGGAATCGATCCGCTGATCGGTCGCGATAAAGAGCTGGAGCGTACCGTTCAGGTGCTGTGCCGCCGTCGTAAAAATAACCCGCTGCTGGTGGGTGAGTCCGGGGTGGGTAAAACCGCCATCGCGGAAGGGCTGGCCTGGCGCATTGTGCAGGGCGACGTGCCGGAAGTGATGCAGGACTGCACCATCTACTCGCTGGACATCGGTTCGCTGCTGGCCGGTACCAAATATCGCGGTGACTTTGAAAAGCGCTTTAAAGCGCTGCTGAAACAGCTGGAGCAGGATACCAACAGCATCCTGTTTATCGATGAGATCCACACCATCATCGGCGCCGGTGCCGCTTCGGGTGGCCAGGTTGATGCCGCTAACCTGATTAAACCGCTGCTCTCCGGCGGTAAGATCCGCGTGATGGGTTCAACTACCTACCAGGAGTTCAGCAACATCTTCGAGAAGGATCGTGCGCTGGCGCGCCGTTTCCAGAAGATCGATATCACCGAACCGTCCGTCGATGAGACGGTGCAGATCATCAACGGGCTGAAACCGAAGTATGAAGCGCACCACGACGTGCGTTACACCGCCAAGGCGATCCGCGCGGCGGTGGAGCTGGCGGTGAAATATATCAACGATCGCCACCTGCCGGATAAGGCGATTGACGTAATCGATGAGGCCGGTGCGCGTGCGCGTTTAATGCCGGTGAGCAAGCGTAAGAAAACCGTCAACGTGGCGGATATCGAAAGCGTGGTCGCCCGGATTGCCCGTATTCCGGAGAAGAGCGTGTCGGCCACCGATCGCGATACGCTGCGCACGCTGGGCGATCGTCTAAAAATGCTGGTGTTCGGCCAGGACAACGCCATTGAGGCGCTGACCGAAGCGATCAAGATGAGCCGTGCCGGACTGGGGCAGGATCGTAAACCGGTCGGCTCCTTCCTGTTTGCCGGCCCGACCGGCGTCGGTAAAACCGAGGTCACGGTACAGCTGGCGAAGGCGCTGGGTATTGAGCTGCTGCGTTTTGATATGTCCGAGTATATGGAACGTCATACCGTCAGCCGCCTGATCGGTGCGCCTCCGGGCTATGTTGGTTTTGACCAGGGCGGCCTGTTAACCGATGCGGTGATCAAACATCCGCACGCGGTGGTGCTGCTGGATGAAATCGAAAAAGCGCACCCGGACGTCTTTAACCTGCTGCTGCAGGTGATGGATAACGGCATGCTGACCGACAACAACGGCCGTAAGGCGGACTTCCGCAACGTGGTGGTGGTGATGACCACCAACGCCGGGGTGCGGGAAACCGAGCGTAAGTCGATCGGCCTGATCCAGCAGGACAACAGCACCGATGCGATGGAGGAGATCAAAAAGATCTTCACGCCGGAGTTCCGCAACCGTCTGGATAACATCATCTGGTTCAGACACCTCGATCAGGTGGTGATCCATCAGGTGGTCGACAAGTTTATTGTCGAACTGCAGGCGCAGCTGGACGCCAAAGGCGTGTCGCTGGAAGTCAGTGATGATGCCCGCAACTGGCTGGCTGAGAAAGGCTATGACAAGGCGATGGGGGCCCGTCCAATGGCCCGTACCGTGCAGGAGAGCCTGAAAAAACCGCTGGCTAATGAACTGCTGTTTGGTTCGCTGGTAGAAGGTGGCTCGGTATCGGTCACGCTGGATAAAGAGAATAATCAGCTGGCCTATCACTTCCTCAGCGCTGCAAAGCGTAAGGCGGAAGGCACGGTGCACTGACGGCACATCCCGGGAGGCTCGCTAAGCGCGGCGGGCTGAACGGGAATCGCAGATAAAGAAAAGGCCGGGTGAGAACCCGGCCTTTTTTATCGCTGCTGCAGGCGTGCGTAACGTAGCAGCAGAACTGAATGGGGCAATTTAGCGACTACGGAAGACAATGCGGCCTTTGCTCAGGTCGTACGGGGTCAGCTCTACAGTGACTTTGTCGCCCGTCAGGATGCGGATATAGTTTTTGCGCATTTTACCGGAGATATGAGCGGTAACCACGTGACCGTTTTCAAGTTCAACGCGGAACATGGTGTTAGGTAACGTATCAAGTACGGTACCCTGCATTTCAATATTGTCTTCTTTGGCCATCGAATCCTCTAGGTGGACTACCTTAGTTTTGAACCGGCAAGATAATGCCGAATTTCACGTATTAAGTAAAGAATTGCAGGCGAATAGATCGCCCACATCAACCCCTCTGAAAGACACGAGTGCAGACGGGTCACGAAGTAATCTGGAGTTAATGGCGTCAGCGCGGGGGTAAAACGGGCTAAGAATCTGTTTAAATCTGCTTCATTTCGCACGATTAAAACAGTTCTGACAAGTGCGTTGCGATTCCCAGCCTGGTATTCTGCGTTACCCTGTTGTTCAGGGGGCAGGCGGACGACATACCAAACGCGCGTATTATATCACTGTTCTGGCCCGGTTGGGCGAAAACATCTCGAAATAGCATTAAAAAAGCCGTTGTGGCCGCCAGCAACCCGTTGTAAGCAGGCTGTCTGCCAGCGTATTGACCTGTTGCAGATAGCTCGCGCGGGAAATTTCCACCGCGCCCAGCGACTGGGTATGTGCGTTCAGCACCTGGCAGTCGATCAGCCTGCCGTTCTGCTGTGCAAACCAGCGGCTGAACACCAGCAGCGCGGTCTTGGAGGCATTCTCCCGCAGGCTGAACATCGATTCACCGCAAAAGATCTGCCCGAGCGCCAGCCCGTACAGGCCACCGACCAGCTCGCCCTCCTGCCACACCTCTACCGAATGGGCGTGCCCCAGCTCATGCAGCCGGTACCACGCCTGCTGCACTTCCCAGGTGATCCACGTGCCCTCCTGACGGTCGTGAGCACAGCCGGCGATCACCTCGCTGAAGCGCTGATTCAGCGTCACCTGGTAAGGGGATCGCTGGTGAAAGCGCTTCATGCTGCGGCTGAGGTGGAACTGCTCCGGCAGCAGCACCGCCCGCGGGTCGGGGCACCACCACAGGATCGGGTCTCCGATTGAGAACCAGGGGAAGATACCCAGGCGATAGGCCGCCAGCAGACGGGCAGGGCTGAGATCGCCGCCCATCGCCAGCAGGCCATTCGGGTCCCGCAGCGCCGACTCCGGCGGCGGGAAGTTGAGTGATTCACGGGACAGTTGCATCAGGCGCATCGACATCATCTCAGGTGTGCCACAGGCTAATGACTATAGCGCAAAGCGCTGCAGAAAAGTCCAGTACCGCCCCTGTTTCGCCACTAACTGCGCGTGATTACCCTGTTCGACCAGCGAACCGTTGTCCATCACGCAGATGCGGTCGAACGCCTCCAGGCCGCGCAGGCGGTGGGTAACCATGATTAGCGTCTTATCACGTGCCACTTCGCGCAGCAGGCTGAGGATCTGCCGTTCCGTTTCAGCATCCAGCCCTTCGGTCGGCTCATCCAGCAGCAGCAGATCGCCGCCGTGCAGCAGGGCACGCGCCAGCCCAAGACGGCGCAGCTCGCCGCCGGACAGCGCGCGGCCGCCTTCGCCCAGCCAGGCGTTCAGCCCCTGATCGTTGTCCAGCAGCTTCTCCAGCCCGACCGCCTGCAGCGCCGCGCTCAGCCGCGCGTCGTCGCTTTCCGGCGCGGCCAACAGCAGGTTATCGCGCAGGGTGCTGCTGAACAGATGTACGCGCTGGGTCACCACGCTGATGCGGGCGCGCAGCGCGGCTTCCGGCCAGGCGGTCAGCGGCTGGCCGTTCAGCGTGACTTCACCCTGCTGTGGATCCCAGGCGCGGGTTAACAGCTGCAGCAGCGTTGACTTACCGCAGCCGGTACGGCCGAGCAGCGCGATATGCTCGCCGTGAGCGATCTGCAGCGTCACCGCGTTCAGCGCCGGTGCGTCGCCATCGGCATAGCGGAAGCTGACCGCATCGAGCGTTACGGCGGCGCCCGGGGTCAGCGGCAGCGTGGCGTCGCTAAAGGTGACCGCCGGGCGCTGATTGACGATCTGTGCGACGCGCCCGGCGGAGGCGATGACGTGGCCCATATGCAGGAAGGCGGTGCCGACCGGTGCCAGCGCCTCAAAGGCGGCCAGCGAGCAGAAGACAAACAGCGCCACCAGCGCGCCGGGCTGCAGGTCACCGCCGATGCCGGCGGCGCTGAGCCACAACAGCAGAGTGACGGCAACGCCGCCCATCAGCATCACCAGCGCCTGCGACAGCCCGGTCAGGCTGGCCTGGCGCTGCTGTGTGTTCAGCCACTGGCGCTCCGTGTCGTCGAGTTCAGCACGGTACGTTGCCGCCGCGCCGTACAGGGTCAGTTCGGCCTGGCCCTGCAACCAGCGGGTCAGCCCGCTGCGGTAGTTGCCGCGCAGGCGGGTCAGATCCTGGCCGACCGGCAGCCCGGCGCGATAAAACAGCGGCGGCAGCACCAGCAGGGTAAACAGCATCAGCCCGGCCAGGGTCAGCGCCAGGTTGACATCCAGCCAGCTTAAACCAACGGTGACCACCAGGATCACCAGCAGCGCCCCGACCAGCGGGGCAATCACCCGCAGGTAGAGGTGATCGAGGGTGTCGACGTCCCCCACCAGGCGATTAAGCAGCTCACCCTGACGGAAACGGGCAATGCCGGCGGGGGAGAGCGGCAGCAGCTTACTGAAGGTGTAAACGCGCAGGTGCGCCAGCACGCGGAAGGTGCCATCGTGGCTGACCAGGCGCTCCAGATAGCGGGCCACGGTACGGCTGATGGCCGCACCCCGCACCCCGGCCGCCGGCAGCATGTAGTTAAAGCTGTAGATACCGGCCACGCCGACCAGCGAGGTGGCGGCGAGGAACCAGCCGGACAGCGTCAGCAGGCCGATGCTGGCCAGCAGGGTGATCGCCGCCAGCAAAATGCCGCACAGCAGCCGCCAGAGATGGCGACGATAAAGCGTTAAAAACGGCAGCAGGGTTTTCATTCCAGCGATCCTCCACGTTGCGCCAGCAGCTCAGCAAACGGCCCCGGGCGATCGGCCAGCGTCTGCCGGTCGCCCTGCTGTACGATTTGCCCATCACGCATCAGCCAGATCTGATCCCACTCCTCCAGGCGGTTAAGCTGGTGGGTGATCAGCAGCGTGCTCTGCGCACGTGAGGCCTGCAGCAGCGCGCGGTTAACGTGCCGTTCGCTCTGCGCATCGAGGCTGGCGTCAGGTTCATCCAGCAGTAACAGCTGGCAGGGCTTCATCAGCGCGCGGGCGACGGCGACGCGTTGTGCCTGGCCCACCGACAGCCGCGTTGCCCCGTCGCCGGTTTCACTCTCCAGCCCGTTGGGCAGCCGCGGCAGGAACTCATCCACGCCCGACAGTGCCAGTACGCTGGCGAGGCGGGCGTCATCCCCGCCGTTGGGCAGAATATTTTCCCGCACGGTAGTGGCCGGCAGGTGCGGGTTCTGCCCGACCCACGCCAGCTGCCGCTGCCAGTGCTCAGGGGCGATATCGCGCAGCTCAGCGCCGTTAACCTGCAGCGAACCCTGATACGGCAGATAGCCCAGCAGCACGTTCATCAGTGAGGTTTTCCCCGCGCCGCTCTGCCCGACCAGCGCCACGCGCTGGCCGCGGTTAAGGGTAAAGTTCAGCGGACCGGCCAGCACGCTGCCGGCGGCGGTGATGATGGTCAGGTCCTTCGCGACCAGCGTGAAGCCGTCGCTGAGGTCCGGCGTCTGCTCACCGCGGGCGATGGCGGCATCTTCACTCTCTGCGAGGAAGGTTTCCAGCGCATCCGCCGCGCCGATGGCCTGGGCCTTCGCGTGGTAGAAGGTGCCGAGATCGCGTAGCGGCTGATAAAATTCCGGCGCGAGGATCAGCACCAGAAAACCGGCAAACATCGTCACCGGGCCGCTGTAGTGGCCAAAATCAAACACGCCAAGGTAGGAGAAGCCGAAGTAGACGGCGATCAGCGCAATCGAAATTGAGGCAAAAAACTCCAGCACGGCAGAGGAGAGGAAGGCCATACGCAGCACTTCCATGGTGCGCTGACGGAACTGCTCCGAGGCGTCCTGAATGGTTGCCGTCTCCGCTCTTGCACGGTTAAACAGGCGCAGCGTTTCCAGGCCGCGCAGGCGGTCAAGGAACTGGCCGCTGAGGCGCGACAGCGCAAGGAAGTTGCGGCGGTTAGCATCGGCCGCCCCCATGCCGACCATCGCCATAAACAGCGGGATCAGCGGCGCGGTGGCCAGCAGGATCAGCGACGCCGCCCAGTTGACCGGGAACAGCACCAGCAGCACCAGCAGCGGGATAATCCCCGCCAGCATCATCTGCGGCAGATAGCGGGCGTAGTAATCCTGCATCTCTTCAATCTGCTCCAGCAGCAGGGTCGCCCAGCTGCCGGCCGGTTTACCCTGGATCCACGCCGGGCCGAGCGCGGCCAGGCGATCGAGCACCCGGGCGCGCTGCGCCTGGCGGATCGCCTGGCCGGCTCTGAAGCCGGCGCGTTCACGCAGCCAGGCCAGCAGCGCGCGTCCGGCAAAACAGGCCAGCAGCAGCAGGAACGTGTGCAGCAGGCTTTCGCGCGGCAGGTGGTCACTCAGCAGTGACTGCAGCAGAGAGGCGAGGAACCAGGCCTGTGCGATCAGCAGCAGGGCGTTCAGCGTGCCCAGCATCAGCGAGATGCGCAGCCAGCGCTGACCGTACGCGCGTTGGCTTTTTAGCCAGCGGGTGAGCAGTTGTTGTCGTGATTTATTCATGATTTGCCGTGATGCCCTGACGTAAACGGTAGTGAGGCAAAAGCCACAGGAAGATCGGTGTCAAGCGCGGCAATGGTACAATGGGGAGGGTAAAAAGGCGACAATTGCTCGTCGCCTCAGGCAAGATTAGCTCAGAATTTTAACAACTTAACGATCTTTTTTAACCAGTCCGTCAAGATAGCGTTCAGCATCGAGGGCGGCCATACAGCCGGTACCCGCCGAGGTGATCGCCTGGCGGTAGATGTGGTCCATCACGTCGCCGGCGGCAAACACGCCGGGGATGCTGGTCTGGGTGGCGTTGCCGTGAATACCAGACTGCACTTTGATGTAGCCGTTTTCCAGCTCCAGCTGACCGTTGAAGATGGCGGTATTCGGGCTGTGGCCGATCGCCACAAACAGGCCGGCGACCTCCAGCTCTTCGATCTGCTGCTCGTCATTAACCGCGCGCAGGCGCAGACGGTTGACGCCCATCTGATCGCCCAGCACCTCATCCAGCGTGCGGTCGGTGTGCAGCACGATATTGCCGTTTTTTACTTTTTCCATCAGCCGGTCGATCAGGATCTTCTCAGCGCGGAAGCTGTCACGGCGGTGGATCAGATGCACTTCAGCCGCGATATTGGCCAGGTACAGTGCCTCTTCCACCGCGGTGTTGCCGCCGCCGATTACCGCGACTTTCTGGTTGCGATAGAAGAAACCGTCACAGGTGGCGCAGGCAGAAACGCCGCGACCTTTGAAGGCGTCTTCAGACGGCAGGCCGAGGTAGCGGGCCGACGCGCCGGTGGCGATGATCAGCGCATCCGCGGTGTACTCACCGCTGTCGCCGGTCAGGCGGAACGGACGGTTCTGCAGGTCGACGCTGTGGATATGGTCGAAGATGATTTCGGTATTAAATTTTACCGCGTGCTCGTGCATGCGCTCCATCAGCAACGGGCCGGTCAGCTCGTTGGCGTCGCCTGGCCAGTTTTCCACGTCGGTGGTGGTGGTCAGCTGACCGCCTTTTTCCAGGCCGGTAATCAGCACCGGGTTCAGGTTCGCGCGGGCGGCGTACACGGCGGCGGTGTAGCCAGCCGGGCCAGAGCCCAGAATCAGTAATTTACTGTGTTTAGCCGTACTCATGAGACCCTCATTATTTAACTGGCAAACAGACAAACGGATTGTAGGGAATTTAACACGGCAAAAAAAGTGTTGTGCCACGTTGTTAATGATTAATGAAAAAGGTTTTACCAATCAACGTCCCGGCGTTAAGGCATGAGCGCTGAAAAAACCGCCGACGCCGGGCCGGGCCGGGTGCTTAAATGGCTAAATTATCATTGCAAAACAGGATCGCACGAGGTGGTTTGGCATGTTGTACTGGTTTTGGTTGTTTTACTTTGACAATCGGCTGCGCTTTTGCGAAAACATTATGCGAAGCAGAGAGTATTCACAATGACGTAACGGGGAATCGTTCCCTTTTTTACGCTCGGCGACGAATTTACTCAGCCTGGCATTTGGAATGACGCATGGTGTGGACAGACAGCATGCGTCATGCGGATGGACGCGGTTCACGCAACAGGCTCGATGTCTTCACTTAGAACGACCCGGGACGTACGCGTTCCAGGGTAGGCGGGTAAAGGGAAGGAATTAAGAGAGACAATAATAATGGTAGATAACAAAAAACGACCGGGTAAAGACCTCGACAGAATCGACCGTAACATCCTTAACGAACTGCAAAAAGACGGGCGCATTTCCAACGTCGAACTTTCCAAACGCGTGGGGCTGTCGCCGACTCCCTGCCTGGAACGCGTGCGCCGCCTTGAGCGTCAGGGCTTCATTCTGGGCTACACCGCGCAGCTGAACCCGCATTATCTTGATGCCTCGCTGTTGGTATTCGTTGAGATTACTCTGAATCGTGGCGCGCCTGACGTGTTTGAGCAATTTAACGCCGCTGTGCAAAAACTTGAGGAAACTCAAGAGTGTCACCTGGTTTCCGGTGATTTTGACTACCTGCTGAAAACCCGCGTGCCGGACATGTCCGCCTACCGTAAATTGCTCGGTGAAACCTTGCTGCGTCTGCCGGGAGTGAACGACACCCGCACCTACGTGGTCATGGAAGAAGTGAAACAAAGTAATCGCTTAGTGATTAAAACTCGCTAACACAGGGCAGGTGCAAAACCTGGTAGTTTTCGGTACACTCCTGTGAATTCATACAGGTTCAGCGTCGGGCTCGCCCGACGCTGTTGCCTTCATAGTTTACGGGCACCTGGAGAGAACTCTTGAGCCAGGAATACACAGAAGATAAAGAAGTTTCCCTGCAACCGCTGAGCAGTGGGCGTCGCCTGCTGGAAGCCTTGCTGATGATTGTTGCGCTGTTCGCCGTCTATCTGATGGTGGCGCTGGTGAGCTTTAACCCGTCCGACCCGAGCTGGTCGCAAACGGCCTGGCACGAACCGATCCACAATTTAGGTGGCGGCGTCGGCGCCTGGCTTGCTGACACCCTGTTTTTCATTTTCGGCATTATGGCTTACGGCATCCCGCCGGTGATCCTCGGCCTGTGCTGGCAAACCTTCCGTCAACGTCATTCGCAGGAGTACATCGACTACTTTGCCGTTGCGCTGCGCCTGATTGGCGTACTGGCGCTGGTGGTGACCGCCTGCGGCCTGGCGGCGCTCAATGCCGATGATATCTGGTACTTCGCCTCCGGCGGCGTGATCGGCAGCCTGCTGAGTAACGCTATGGCACCGTGGTTCAGCGGCCCCGGCGGCACCCTGACGCTGCTGTGCGTCTGGGCGGCCGGGCTGACGCTGTATACCGGCTGGTCGTGGTTAACCATCGCTGAGAAAATTGGCGGCGTGGTTATGGGCGTGCTGACCTTTGCCAGCAACCGTTCACGCAGTGATGAACAGTGGCGTGAAGAGGACGATGAAGAAGAGTATGACGACGCGGAACGCGCGCCTGAAACGCTGCGTGCGCGCGATGATGCCGA
>NZ_JRZZ01000006.1:139026-167712 GCF_002865965.1 Erwinia sp. B116 | reverse complement strand
CCGCCTCAGGCGGCTGCTGCCGCATCTCAGTACAGCCCGATGCCGCCTGACTACGGCAACCAGCCTGCGCCTGCTTATGCCAATCAGCCTGCGCCTGCTTATGCCAATCAGCCTGCGCCTGCCTATGGCAATCAGCCTGCGCCTGCCTATGGCAATCAGCCTGCGCCTGCTTATGGCAACCAGCCTGCACCTGCCCACGGCAGCCAGCACGCTGCACCGAACGTCTCTGGCTTCGGCAACAATGCGTCTGCTGCGTCATCTGCCTTTGGCAGCGAGGCGGCAACGGCTCAGCCTGGCGTAAACACTGATGCTGCCGCGCCGCCGCTGCACCGTTTTGATGTCCCGAGTGAAGCGCAAACGCCTGCACCGGCGCAGCCTGCCGTCGATCGGGACGACGGTCCGCAGATGGGCGACTGGCGAAACGCCTCGGCATCGCCGTTTGATTTTGCCACGCCGGATACGCCGCACCATCCGGGGGCCGTTGCGGCCGCGACCAGCGGTGCTGCCGTGGCGGCGGCGGCGCAGTCCGCCAGCAGCGATATGCTGTTTATGCCGGGCTTCAGCGCCGTCAGCGGTGACGATCTGAATCCGCAGGTGAAGCAGGGCATTGGTCCTGAACTGCCGCGCCCTAAGCCGGTGAAACTCCCTACCCGCCGTGAACTGGCCTCGTACGGCATTAAACTGCCTTCACAGCGCATGGCGGAAGAGAAAGCCAGAGAGCAGGAAGAACAGCGTCTGCAGCAGGCAGCAGCGGCGGCAACCGGTGCCGTCGCTGCCTCGCCGGCAGCGGCCAGCGGCCCCGACAGTTATGGCGTAGAGGCCAGTGATGACGACCTGGCAGAAGCGCATCTGCGCGAAGCCTTCCTTGCCCGCGAACAGCAACGCTACGGCGACGAGTTTGCGGAACAGGACGAAGACGCGCTGCAGCAGGCCGCGCTGGCCAGCCAGTTTGCTCAACAGCAGCAGCAGCGTTACGGCGCTGAAGCCGACGAGTCGCCAACCTTTACGCCGGACACCCACGGTGCCTTCGACTTCTCGCCGCTGGACGACCTGGCCGATGACGGCCCGACAGAGCCGCTGTTTACCCTGCCGGCAGCCACGGAGCAGGCCGCCGTTGCGGCGTCAGCCCTGGCCACCGCGCAGTGGCAGCAGCCACAGCACGCGACCAGTCCGTCGCCACAGCCCGCAGCGGCTCAGTGGCAGTCAGCGCAGCCTTCAGCCAGCCAGCCGGCGCAGCCGCAGGGCTCTCAGCCAACAGCCGCTCAGTGGCAGCCAGCGCAGCCCGCGGCCAGCCAGCCGCAGCAGCCACAGGCCTCAACGCCTGCCGCCGCCCAGTGGCAGCCCGCGACCAGCCAGGCGCAGCAGCCGCAGGCCTCGCAGCCTGCCGCTTCCCAGTGGCAACGTCCGCAGCCCACTGTTTCCCAGTGGCAACAGCCAGAGCCTGAGCCTGCCGCGACGCAGTGGCAGCAGCCCGCGTCGTCACAGCCTGTGCAGACTCAGAGCCAGTCTCCTGCTGCTGCTTCCTCGCAGTGGCAGCCTCAGGCTACGCAGCAGCCCGCTGCCCCGGTAGCGCAGCCTGTCGCGCCTCAGGAGCCGGATATGGACAGCCTGATCCATCCGTTCCTGGTGCGCCACGAGCGGCCGACGCATACGCCGACCACGCCGTTGCCAACGCTCGATCTGCTGGCTTCACCGCCGGCGGAAACCACCCCGGTCGATCAGTTCGCGCTGGAGCAGACCTCACGGCTGATCGAAGCGCGTCTGGCGGATTACCGGGTGAAAGCCGACGTGGTCGGCAGTTCGCCAGGCCCGGTGATCACCCGCTTCGAGCTGGATCTGGCGCCGGGCGTCAAGGCGGCCCGTATTTCTAACCTGTCGAAAGACCTGGCCCGTTCGCTCTCTGCCGTGGCGGTGCGCGTGGTGGAAGTGATCCCGGGGCGGCCTTACGTCGGCCTTGAGCTGCCAAACCAGCACCGGCAGACGGTTTATCTGCGCGAAGTGCTCGACTGCCCGGCGTTCCGCGATAATCCGTCGCCGCTGTCGATCGTGCTGGGCAAAGATATCTCGGGTGAGCCGGTAGTGGCGGACCTCGGCAAGATGCCGCACCTGCTGGTGGCGGGTACCACCGGTTCCGGTAAGTCGGTCGGCGTTAACGCCATGATCCTCAGCATCCTGTATAAAGCCACGCCGAAAGAGGTGCGCTTTATCATGATCGACCCGAAAATGCTGGAGCTGTCGGTGTACGAGGGGATCCCGCACCTGTTAACCGACGTAGTAACCGATATGAAAGACGCCGCCAACGCGCTGCGCTGGTGCGTGGTGGAGATGGAACGCCGCTACAAGCTGATGTCGGCGCTGGGCGTGCGTAATATTGCCGGTTACAACGAGAAGGTCGACCTCGCGGAAGCGATGGGCCGGCCGATCCCGGATCCGTTCTGGAAACCGACCGACAGCATGGATATGTCGCCGCCGGTGCTGGAAAAAGAGCCGTATATCGTGGTGATGGTCGACGAATTTGCCGATCTGATCATGACGGTAGGCAAGAAGGTGGAAGAGCTGATCGCCCGCCTGGCACAGAAGGCCCGTGCCGCCGGTATTCACCTGGTGCTGGCGACCCAGCGCCCGTCGGTGGATGTGATCACCGGCCTGATCAAAGCCAATATTCCGACCCGTATTGCCTTTACCGTGTCGAGCAAAATCGACTCGCGTACCATTCTCGACCAGTCGGGAGCCGAGTCGCTGCTGGGCATGGGGGATATGCTCTATCTGGCCCCTAACTCGTCAATTCCGGTGCGCGTGCACGGTGCCTTTGTGCGTGACCAGGAAGTGCATGCGGTAGTGAAAGACTGGAAGGCGCGTGAACGTCCTCAGTATAAAGAGGGCATCCTGAGCGCCGGCGAGGACGGTGAATCCGGCAGCGGCGGTGGGCTTGACGGTGATGAAGAGCTGGATCAGCTGTTCGACCAGGCGGTGGAGTTTGTGGTGGATAAACGCCGCGCCTCGATCTCCGGCGTGCAGCGCCAGTTCCGCATCGGCTATAACCGCGCGGCGCGCATTATCGAACAGATGGAAGCGCAGGGCATTGTCTCCTCACCGGGCCATAACGGTAACCGTGAGGTGTTAGCGCCGCCGCCGCACGAAATGTAATATTGTTAACGGGCCGGGTAACCGGCCCGTTGAATAGTCGGCCTCCGATCCCCATATCTGCCCCATGCTGCCGGGAGAATTCAGCCTATTCTCCTGTTATTCCGGCCAGCGCCTGGCTACAGTTATCCCCGTCACGCTTACCCGCTACGGGATGCACGAGTTTCAATAAGGATGCCGTAATGAAAAAATTGATCGTTTCCTGCTGCCTGCTGGCGGCATTTACCTCGGCTGGCGTGCTGGCCGATGCTTCCAGCGATCTGCAGCAGCGTCTGGACAAGGTGAAGAGCTTCCACGCCACCTTCAGCCAGAAGGTGACCGACGGCGGTGGTGCCTCGGTACAGGATGGCGAAGGCGAAATGTGGGTGCAGCGTCCGAACCTGTTCAACTGGCATATGACCGCACCGGATGAAAGCGTGCTGATCTCAGACGGGAAAACCCTGTGGTTCTACAACCCGTTTGTTGAGCAGGTCAGCGCCAGCTGGCTGAAAGACGCCACCGGCAACACGCCGTTTATGCTGATTGCCCGTAACCAGGCCAGCGACTGGAAGCAGTATAACGTTTCGCAGCAGGGCGACAGCTTCTCCCTGACGCCGAAGTCACCGGACGGCAATCTGAAACAGTTCAACATCAATGTGTCACCGAACGGCACCATCAACCAGTTCAGCGCGGTAGAGCAGGACGGCCAGCGCAGCAGCTATGCGTTGAAAAGCCAGCAGAACGGCACGGTGAGTGCGGATAAATTTAAATTTACCCCGCCAAAAGGCGTGACGCTGGACGATCAGCGTCAGTGAGGTCTGCGTGAGTAACCTGTCCCTCGATTTTTCCCGCAACGAATTCCAGCCGCTGGCCGCGCGCATGCGGCCACGCACGCTGGCGGAGTACATCGGTCAGCAGCACCTGCTGGCGGCGGGTAAACCGCTGCCGCGGGCGATTGAAGCGGGCCATCTGCATTCGATGATCCTGTGGGGGCCGCCGGGGACAGGGAAAACCACGCTGGCCGAAATTATCGGCCACTACGGCCAGGCGGACGTTGAGCGTATTTCCGCCGTCACCTCGGGTGTAAAAGAGATCCGCGAAGCGATCGAGCGGGCGCGGCAGAGCCGTAACGCCGGCCGCCGCACCATCCTGTTCGTGGATGAGGTGCACCGCTTCAATAAAAGCCAGCAGGATGCGTTTCTGCCGCATATTGAAGATGGCACCATCACCTTTATCGGTGCCACCACTGAAAATCCCTCCTTTGAGCTCAATTCGGCGCTGCTCTCCCGCGCCCGCGTCTATCTGCTGAAATCCCTTACCGCCGAAGATATTGCCGTGGTGCTGGACCAGGCGATGCAGGATGCAGAGCGCGGCTACGGCAATGACAACGTGGTGCTGCCGGCGAAGACCCGCGATATGATTGCCGAGCTGGTCAACGGCGACGCGCGGCGGGCGCTGAATACGCTGGAAATGATGGCCGATATGGCCGAAGTCAATACGGCCGCGCAGCGCGAGCTGACCCCGCAGCTGTTGAACGAAGTCTCCGGTGAACGTAGCGCGCGCTTTGATAATAAAGGCGACCGCTTTTACGATCTGATCTCCGCGCTGCATAAGTCGGTGCGCGGCTCGTCACCGGACGCGGCGCTTTACTGGTATGCGCGTATTATCACCGCCGGTGGCGATCCGCTGTACGTTGCCCGCCGGCTGCTGGCCATCGCCTCGGAAGACGTCGGTAACGCCGACCCGCGCGGCATGCAGGTGGCGATTGCCGCCTGGGACTGTTTCACCCGCGTCGGCCCGGCCGAAGGCGAGCGCGCCATCGCTCAGGCGATCGTCTATCTCGCCTGTGCGCCGAAAAGTAACGCCGTCTATACCGCCTTCAAAGCGGCGATGCGTGACGCGCGCGATAACCCGGACTATGACGTGCCGGAGCATCTGCGCAACGCACCGACCAGACTGATGAAGGAGATGGGGCTGGGCGCGGAGTACCGTTACGCTCACGATGAGCCGAACGCCTACGCCGCCGGCGAGGACTACTTCCCGCCGCAGATGGCGCAGACCCGCTACTATCGTCCGGTTTCCCGTGGCCTGGAAGGCAAGATCGGCGAAAAGCTCGCCTGGCTGGCTGAGCAGGATCAAATTAGCCCGACAAAACGCTACCGCTGACAGGGGCGTTGCGGTAAGGTTAGCAGTGAATTCAACGCAGCCGAACTCGGGTGCGTCCCCTCTTTTTATCAATCATAACAAGCACAGGACAAGCATGCTCGATCCCAATCTGCTACGTAATGAGCCAGAGGCCGTTGCTGAACAACTGGCACGCCGGGGCTACAAACTGGACGTTGACACACTGCGCGCACACGAAGAGCGCCGCAAGGTGTTGCAGGTAGAAACCGAAAATCTGCAGGCAGAGCGTAACTCCCGATCCAAATCCATCGGTCAGGCGAAAGCGCGCGGGGAAGATATTGAGCCGCTGCGTCAGGAAGTTAATCTGCTGGGCGAACGCCTGGATGCGGCCAAAGTGGAGCTGGATGAGCTGCTGACGAAGATTAACGAGATGGCCCTGGCGATCCCAAACATTCCTGCTGACGTGGTGCCGTTCGGTAAAGACGACAGCGAGAACCAGGAGATCGGCCGCTGGGGTGAGCCGCGCAAATTTGATTTTGCCGTGCGTGACCACGTTGAGCTGGGTGAAATGGCAGCAGGCCTGGATTTTGCTGCCGCGGTGAAGTTGACCGGTTCACGTTTTATCGTGATGCGCGGACAGATTGCGCTGATGCACCGTGCGCTGAGCCAGTTTATGCTCGATCTGCACACCGAGCAGCATGGTTATCAGGAAACCTACGTGCCTTACCTGGTCAACCACGCCAGCCTGTACGGTACCGGCCAGCTGCCGAAGTTTGGTGAAGATCTGTTCCATACCCGCCCGCTGGAAGAAGAAGCTTCCAGCAGCAACTATGCGCTGATCCCGACGTCGGAAGTGCCGCTGACTAACCTGGTGCGTGACGAGATCCTCGAAGAAGAGTCGCTGCCGCTTAAGATGACCGCACACACGCCGTGCTTCCGTTCTGAAGCCGGTGCCTACGGTCGTGATACCCGTGGCCTGATCCGTATGCACCAGTTCGATAAAGTTGAAATGGTGCATATTACCCGTCCGGAAGACTCGATGGACGCGCTGGAAGAGCTGGTCGGCCACGCTGAGAAAGTGCTGCAGCTGCTCAACCTGCCGTACCGCAAGGTGCTGCTGTGTACCGGTGATATGGGCTTTGGCTCACACAAAACCTACGATCTGGAAGTGTGGCTGCCGGCGCAGGATACTTACCGTGAAATCTCCTCGTGCTCGAACATGGGTGATTTCCAGGCGCGCCGCATGAAAGCGCGCTGCCGTCCAAAAGGCGAGAGCAAAACCCGCCTGGTGCACACCCTGAACGGCTCCGGCCTGGCGGTGGGCCGCACCCTGGTGGCGGTACTGGAGAACTACCAGCAGGCTGACGGCCGTATCGAAGTGCCGGAAGTGCTGCGGCCGTATATGAAAGGGCTCGAGTTTATCGGTTAAGCCAGCCAGACAAACCCGCCGCCCGGCGGGTTTTTTTTATCTGTAGTTTGAGAAAAAATGGTCATCGACTTTAATCGTCTTCAGGAACAATTTAACAGCAAATTCAATGAGATAATTTCTCGTAAAATCGCCAATTGCGTTATCTTACTAACTGTTAATAAGTAAATTAAATCATTGATATACAAATCGTGCTAATCCACGTTTTTTGTGCTTCTCCAAACCCCGGCGCGGTGGCATGATGCGCGCAAAATCCTACCCCCTTTTTGGTTTTTCACTACTATGTCCATCTGGTCGCGTCCCGTTGTGGTGCTGCTCAGCGGCCTGCTGCTGCTGACGGTTGCTATTGCCGTGCTCAATACCCTCGTTCCCCTGTGGCTGAGCCACGACGCGCTGCCGACCTGGCAAATTGGCATGGTGGGTTCGTCTTATTACACGGGAAATCTGCTCGGCACGCTGGTGGCCGGCTGGGTGATTAAGCGTTACGGCTTCAACCGCAGCTATTACCTCGCGTCGCTGATCTTTGCGGTTGCCACGGTGATGCTCGGGCTGGGCACCGGCTTCTGGAGCTGGACCCTGTGGCGCTTTATCGCCGGTATCGGCTGTGCGCTGATCTGGGTGGTGGTGGAGAGCGCGCTGATGTCGAACGGCACCGTGCGCAACCGCGGGCGTCTGCTGGCGGCCTATATGATCGTGTATTACATCGCCACCGTGCTCGGACAACTGCTGGTCAGCGGCGGATCCACCGCGCTGCTGCAGGTGCTGCCGTGGATCACCACGCTGATCCTCACCGCTATCCTGCCGCTGGTGTTCTGCCGGGTGACGGCGCAGATGGCGGGGGAGGAGGCCCCGGCGGGGCGGATGTTGTCGATGCTGCGCCTGCGCAGCGCCCGGCTGGGCATCAATGGCTGCATTATCTCCGGCATCGTGCTGGGGTCGCTGTATGGCCTGATGCCGCTGTACCTGTCTCATCAGGGCATCGGTGACGCCAGCGTCGGTTACTGGATGGCGCTGCTGGTCAGCGCCGGCATTATTGGGCAGTGGCCGGTAGGTCGCCTGGCAGACCGCTATGGCCGCCTGCTGGTGCTGCGGGTACAGGTGTTTGGCATTATCCTTGGCGCGATGGCGATGCTCGGCGGCACCGCGATGGCACCGGCGCTGTTCGTGCTGGGGCTGGCGGGCTTTACGCTCTACCCGGTGGCGATGGCCTGGGCCTGTGAAAAAGTCCCCCAGCACGAGCTGGTGGCGATGAACCAGGCGCTGCTGCTCAGCTATACCGTCGGCAGCCTGGCGGGCCCGACCATGACCTCAATGCTGATGCAGCACTACTCTGACCGCCTGCTGTTTGTGATGATTGCCGGCGTCGCGCTGGTCTATCTGCTGATGCTGCTGCGCAAGGCCGATCACCACGCCACGCCGGTGGCCCACGCCTGATCGAACAGAGGCCGCCCTTATGGCAGCCTCTCCCGCGTCGGTCAGGGGCGGCCAGCGCCGCGCCCTGTTCAGACTCTGTGCCGGTAACTCTGCTGATGGTTTACCGGCGATCGCCCATATCCGGCTCGCTTCTGCCATCCGCATGGCATATCGCCGGCTCAGGGTTCAGTACATCACCTGGTGACCGTAGCCTTCCAGAATGCTTTTAACGCGTTCCATGGTCTCTTTTTTCGGTGGATGTACGCCGTCCAGCTGGTACTCCTCGCCCATCGCCTCCCATTTATGTTTGCCCAGTTCGTGATAGGGCAGCAGCTCGATCTTCTCTACGTTGCCCATATCGCGGGTAAAGGCACCCAGCCGGTGGGCGGAGTCGTCGTCATCCGTGTAGCCCGGCACCACCACGTAGCGGATCCAGGTGCGGATATTGCGCTTGGCCAGATAACGGGCAAAGTCGAGCGTGCGGTGGTTGGGCACGCCAACCAGCACCTGGTGTACATCATCGTTGATCTGTTTCAGATCGAGCATCACCAGGTCGGTAACGTCGAGCAGTTCATCGATTACCGGGTCATAGCGGCGCACAAAGCCGTTGGTGTCGAGACAGGTGTGGATCCCTTCGGCCTTGCAGGCGCGGAACCAGTCACGCACAAACTCCGCCTGCAGGATCGCTTCGCCACCCGAAGCGGTGACACCGCCGCCAGAGGCGTTCATGTAGTGACGATAGGAGACCACATCCTGCATCAGCGCCTCAACGGTGATTTCGCTGCCGCCGTGGGTGTCCCAGGTGTCGCGGTTGTGGCAGTAGAGGCAGCGCATCAGGCAGCCCTGGAAGAAGGTGATAAAGCGGATGCCGGGCCCGTCTACGGTGCCACAGGATTCAAAAGAGTGAATACGACCGGTGAGTGACATGCGATGGGTTCTCCTGGTTGGCGCGGTCTGTCGCCGCGCTACGTTAAGTCTGTTTTGCGCGCCGCCTGCGCTATGGCAGAGGGCGGGCAAAAAAGGCTGGTAAAAAACCGGCCCCGGTGGGGCCGGCGGCAAAGCTTACAGGCTCTGGGTAAAGGTACGGGTAATCACATCCTGCTGCTGCTCTTTGGTCAGCGAGTTAAAGCGCACCGCGTAGCCGGAGACGCGGATGGTCAGCTGCGGATATTTTTCCGGATCGTTCATCGCTTCCAGCAGCATCTCGCGGTTCATCACGTTGACGTTGAGGTGCTGGCCGCCTTCCAGACCGGCTTCATGGTGGAAGTAACCATCCATCAGCCCGGCGAGGTTCGCTTTGCGCACGTCGTCGTTTTTACCCAACGCATTCGGTACGATTGAGAAGGTGTAAGAGATACCATCCTTCGCATAGGCAAACGGCAGTTTCGCCACTGAGGTCAGCGAGGCCACCGCACCTTTCTGATCGCGGCCGTGCATCGGGTTAGCACCCGGTCCGAACGGCGCGCCTGCCCGGCGTCCGTCCGGGGTATTACCGGTTTTTTTGCCGTACACCACGTTGGAGGTGATGGTCAGCACCGACTGGGTCGGCACCGCGTTGCGGTAGGTCTGCAGCTGCTGAATTTTCTTCATAAAGCGCTCGACCAGGTCGCAGGCGATATCGTCCACCCGTGCGTCGTTGTTACCAAACTGCGGGTACTCACCCTCAATGTTGAAGTCGATGGCCAGACCATCTTCATCACGTACCGGCGACACTCTGGCATACTTAATCGCGGAGAGGGAGTCGGCGGCCACCGACAGTCCGGCGATACCGCAGGCCATGGTGCGATAGACGTCACGGTCATGCAGCGCCATCAGCGAAGCTTCATAGCTGTACTTGTCGTGCATGTAGTGGATGACGTTCAGCGCGGTGACGTACTGTTTTGCCAGCCAGTCCATAAAGTGATCCAGGCGGCCCATGACTTTATCGTAGTCCAGCACCGCATCGGTCATCGGCGCTTCTTTCGGGCCGACCTGCATTTTCAGCTTCTCATCCATGCCGCCGTTGATGGCGTACAGCATGGTTTTTGCCAGGTTGGCGCGGGCGCCGAAGAACTGCATCTGTTTGCCGACGATCATCGGGCTGACGCAGCAGGCGATGGCGTAGTCGTCGTTATCGAAGTCCGGGCGCATCAGGTCGTCATTTTCGTACTGCAGCGATGAAGTATCAATTGAGACCTTCGCCGCATATTTTTTGAAGTCTGACGGCAGCTGTTCTGACCACAGAATGGTCATGTTTGGCTCCGGTGACGGCCCCATGGTGTACAGCGTGTTGAGGAAGCGGAAGGTGTTTTTGGTTACCAGCGTACGGCCATCCACGCCCATACCACCCAGCGATTCGGTGGCCCAGATCGGGTCGCCTGAGAACAGTTCATCGTACTCCGGCGTACGCAGGAAGCGCACCATACGCAGCTTCATTACCAGATGGTCGATCAGCTCCTGCGCATCGGACTCGGTGATTTTACCGGCCTTCAGGTCGCGCTCGAAATAGATATCGAGGAAGGTGGAGACACGGCCGAAGGACATCGCCGCGCCGTTTTGTGATTTCACCGCGGCCAGATAGCCGAAGTAGGTCCACTGGACGGCTTCTGCCGCGCTGGTGGCCGGGCCGGAGATATCGCAGCCATATTTGGCGGCCATCTCTTTGATCTGCTGCAGCGCGTGGTGCTGGTCAGCAATCTCTTCCCGCAGGCGGATGGTTGCTTCCAGGTTAACGCCGTTTTCCATATCCGCCTGCAGTGAGGTGAACTGGGCAAACTTGTCTTTCATCAGCAGGTCGATACCGTACAGCGCCACGCGGCGATAGTCGCCGATGATGCGGCCACGGCCATAGGCATCCGGCAGGCCGGTTAACACGCCGGACTTACGGCAGCGCAGGATGTCCGGGGTATAGACGTCGAACACGCCCTGGTTGTGGGTTTTGCGGTAGTCGGTGAAGATTTTTTTCAGCGCCGGGTCCAGCTCGCGACCGTAAACCTTACAGGAACCCTCGACCATTTTGATGCCGCCGAACGGAATAATTGCGCGTTTCAGCGGTGCTTCGGTCTGCAGGCCGACGATTTTTTCCAGCCCTTTATTGATGTAGCCGGCGTCGTGTGAGGTGATGCTGGACGCGAGGTCGGTATCAAAGTCCACCGGCGCATGGGTGCGGTTTTCCTGCTTGATCCCTTCCATCACTTTGTCCCACAGCGCGGTGGTCGCGGCAGTGGCACCGGTAAGGAAAGCCTCGTCGCCTTCATACGGGGTGTAGTTTTTCTGAATGAAGTCGCGGACGTTGATGCTGTTCTGCCATTCACCTGCAGCGAAACTTTCCCAGGCGTTTGCCAGTGTTTGATTACGATCGGTCATCTGATACCTGCCTTATTTTCGTGAAATTCGGTGGTGGGGGCCGGGAACAACGCCCGGCGTCCGCCCGTTCAGTCGTGGCCGCTGTGGCTGCGGTCGTCGCGTAAGTAAATGACCCAGTAGGTCAGCCCGACCAGCAAACCGCCGCCGATGATGTTGCCCAGCGTCACGGGGATCAGGTTGTCGCTAATAAAGTCGCTAACGGAAAGATGAGAAAACTGTGCGGCCGTGGCGCCGGTGGCCTGCCAGAACTCCGGCGACGCGAAGTCGCGGATGACGATGGCCAGCGGGATCAGGAACATATTTGCGATGCTGTGCTCAAAACCGCTGGCGACAAACATCGCTACCGGCAGCACCATGGCGAACATTTTGTCCAGCAGGGTACGCCCGGAGTAGCTCATCCACACCGCCATACAGACCATCAGGTTGGCAAGAATGCCGAGGCTGGTGGCTTCAATAAACGTGTGGTGCATTTTGTGGTCGGCGGTCTGCAGCACGTTCAGCCCCCAGGCACCGCTGGCCGCCATATGCTGGCCGGCCAGCCAGATCAGCGCCACAAAGAAAATCGCGCCGACGAAGTTACCGATGTAAACGGTCAGCCAGTTGCGGGCCAGCTGCCCCCAGCTGATGCGACCGCTGGCTTTCGCCACCACGATCAGCACGGTAGAGGTGAACAGGTCAGCACCGCAGACCACCACCAGCATCAGCCCCAGCGAGAAGCAGACGCCGCCGACCAGTTTGGCCATGCCCCAGGGCAGCGCGCCGCTGCCGGTGGTGGCGGTGATGTAAAACGCAAAGGCGATGGAGATAAAAACGCCCGCGGTGATGGCGAGGAAGAACGTGGTGAAAGGCGCTTTGGTGGCTTTATATACCCCTGCATCTTCGGCAACTTTCGCCATCTCAGCAGGTAATAATAGTTCAAAAGGAGTGACCGTTTTCACACTCACATACTCCTAAAAAGTGTCAGCGAGAAAATTGTAACAAGCCCCTCCTTTTACAGACTTGATTTGGATCATATCTCGGGATTGTGAATGGATTAATTACGATTCAGGTAACGCTGAAAAGCGAATATATGTATGATTTATATGAAATAAATATTTTTTAATATATCAAAATAAATTGTGTTTGCCGGTGTGGTACAACGTCGTAAATGTTAATGACAAGTGGGCAATAAAGCCTGAAGGTAAAAAAAAACAGGTAACAACACAAAGCTGTTACCTGTTATTTACCGCTTTAACACGGTGACCGGTTAAGGCGAACCGCGCAGTCGGGTGCGCTTAGCGTGCTTATTTCCAGAAACGGCGTTTAGCGGCCTGTAACTTTTCATAGGCTGCCAGCAGCGACTGGTGCGCCGGGAAAGCCTGCAGGTCGCTGTCCACGCTCTGCAGGCCGTAGAACGGTGCTTCACCGCTGATTGCGGCAGAGGCCGCGTCCACGGCGTCCTGGCCGTACATACGCACGAATGCCGTATGGTACTGCAGCGGGTCACGTCCTTCTTCCTGGCTGAGCAGCAGCAGGGTCTGCAGGCAGCGGTAGTAGTTGGCACGCTCGGCAGAGAAGATCGACTGGTTGAACTCCATCGTCCACTCGGTCCAGATCAGCGCCTGTTCCAGGTCGCCGGCGGCCAGCGCCAGCATCGCCTTCAGCTCGCCGATGCGCAGGGTGTACCAGCCGTTATCCTTACCGGTCGCCAGGCCCAGCAGCTCGCGCACGCGGGTGAAGTCGTCGTGGCCGTCTTCGTCCAGCTGCTCCAGCAGCGCCAGGTACTCTTCTTTTTCCCACTCGCTGGCCGGCAGGCTCAGCAGGGTGTCACGCAGGTACGCGCCCATGCTGTTATTGGCCAGCAGCAGGTCTTCGGCAGGGTAGATGTCTGACATACCCGGCACGATGATGCGGCAGGCGTACACGTCAAGATGTTCGTAGTCGGCAATGTAGACTTCCTGGTCTTCCGCCGTAAAGATCGCCATCAGGGTAGCGAACTCTTCTTCGGTGGTACCTTTGAAGCTCCAGTCAGCGAACTCATAGTCCGCATCGTCCTTGAACATATCCCAGGAGATCAGGCCGCTTGAGTCGATAAAGTGGGTTTCCAGGTTAGCGTGCTCGGCCACTTCTTCGTCGTCGAAGGTTGGCGGGGTAAACACGTCCAGATCCTTCAGGCCACGGCCCTGCAGCAGTTCGGTGACGGTACGCTCCAGCGCCACGCCAAAGTCCGGGTGCGCGCCGAAGGAGGCGAAGCAGGTGCCGTTAGCCGGGTTGAACAGCACCACGCAGATCACCGGGTAGTTGCCGCCCAGCGAGGCGTCGTAAGAGAAGATCGGGAATCCTTCCGCTTCGAGGGTGTTGATGGCTTCCACCACGCCCGGATAGCGGTTCAGCACCTCCTGCGGGATCAGCGGCAGGCTGATCGACTCGGCAATGATCTTGTTCTTGATATGGCGTTCGAACACCTCGGACAGACCCTGTACGCGCGCTTCGTTGCGGGTGTTCCCGGCAGACATGCCGTTAGAAACGTACAGGTTGCCGACGATGTTCATCGGAATATAGACGGTCTGCTGGTCGGACTGACGGCTGAACGGCAGGCCGCAGATGCCACGGGTGGCGTTACCGGACTGCAGGTCGATCAGATCGCTGGCGCTCAGTTCGTTTTCCGGATCGTAGAATTTACGCAGGCGTGCATCAAGGATACCTTCCGGCAGCCGGTCATCTTCCGGCAGCGGGAACCACTTCTCGTTAGGGTAATGGACGAAGTCGCCGCCGGCGATTTGATTACCTAACCAGAAGTCGGCAAAGAAGTAGTTGGTCGACAGGCGTTCAAAATATTCGCCCAGCGCGGACGCCAGCGCGGCCTTTTTGCTGGCGCCTTTACCATTGGTAAAACAGAGTGGGCAGTCGCGGTCGCGAATATGCACTGACCAGACGTTAGGGACCGGATTCAGCCAGGAGGCTTCTTCGATATTGAAGCCCAGATCCTGCAGTTTTTGCTGAAAGCGTGCGATGGAGTCTTCCAGCGCGGCGTCTTTGCCCGGAATGTAAGTTTGAGTCATGTAGCCCACTTGTTTTGTGTTGTGCGTAAAGCGCGCAATGATACGGGTTTTCCATGACAATCGCTATCCGGGCACCCAAATTTCATCTGCTGCAGAATGCCCTTTTTGCCACCCCGCGTAACAGGTCTGATTCCTGATTCGGAAAACGCCTCACAAAATATCGTGTTGTGTTTCATTTGCCCTACAACCTGTTGCGGCACAGCATTGTAAACCGCATCGCCGGGCGGATAAATCGTTGCAGCAACCGGGTGGCAATGATAAAACCGATAGAGAAATCAAAACCGATTGTCAGAGAGTGGTGAGGGGAAATGAGTCAGGTTTTCAATTTTAGCTCCGGCCCGGCAATGCTGCCGGTAGAAGTGCTGCGTCGCGCGGAACAGGAACTCTGCAACTGGCAGGGGTTAGGGACCTCCGTTATGGAGATCAGCCACCGCAGCAAGGAGTTCATCCGGGTTGCCGAAGAGGCTGAACAGGATTTTCGCGATCTGCTGAAGATCCCCTCCAACTACAAGGTTCTGTTCTGCCACGGCGGTGCGCGCGCACAGTTTGCGGCAATTCCGTTGAATCTGCTGGGTAACCACGCCACCGCAGATTATATCGATGGTGGCTACTGGGCTTCCAGCGCGGTGAAAGAGGCGCAGAAGTACTGCACGCCGAACGTGATTGATGCCAAAACCACCGTTGACGGTAAGCGCGCTATTACCCCGATGAGCCAGTGGGCGCTGTCTGACGACGCCGCCTACGTTCACTTCTGCCCGAATGAGACCATTGACGGCATCGCCATCCACGAGACGCCAGATTTCGGCGACAAGCTGGTGGTTGCCGATCTCTCATCAACCATTCTGTCTACCCCGCTGGATGTCAGCCGCTATGGCGTACTGTACGCCGGTGCGCAGAAGAATATTGGCCCGGCCGGCCTGACGCTGGTGGTGGTGCGTGAGGATCTGCTGGGCCGCGCGCGTAAAGAGCTGCCTTCAATCCTTGATTACAAAGTGCTGGCTGACAACGACTCAATGTTCAACACGCCACCAACCTATGCCTGGTATCTCTCTGGCCTGGTGTTCAAGTGGCTGAAAGAGCAGGGCGGCGTTGCGGAGATTGATAAACGCAATCAGGCTAAATCTGACCTGCTGTACAGCACCATTGATAACAGCGACTTCTACCGTAACGACGTGGCCGATGCCAACCGTTCGCGGATGAACGTGCCGTTCCAGCTGGCGGATGCCGGGCTGGACAACCTGTTCCTCGATGAGTCGCTGGCGGCGGGCCTGCACGCGCTGAAGGGCCACCGCGTGGTCGGCGGCATGCGTGCTTCGATCTACAACGCGATGCCGCTGGCCGGCGTGAAGACGCTGACCGATTTTATGATCGACTTTGAGCGTCGCCACGGCTAAGGTGCCCGCCGCACGGTCTTACGCTGTAAACCTGAAACCCCGCAGCCTTGCGGGGTTTCACCGTAATTATTTTGGAGAACACGTTTCACATGCTGGAATCCCTGACGTTACAACCTATCGCGCTGGTCAACGGCACCGTTAATCTTCCCGGCTCCAAGAGCGTTTCTAACCGCGCTCTGCTGCTGGCTGCGCTGGCCAGGGGGACCACCCGTCTGACCAACCTGCTGGACAGCGACGACGTGCGCCACATGCTCAACGCGCTGCAGCTGCTGGGCGTTAAGTACCGGTTGTCTGACGATCGTACCGTCTGTGACGTCACCGGTCAGGGCGGAGCGCTGCAGGCCGACGGCGCGCTTGAGCTGTTCCTCGGTAACGCCGGTACCGCGATGCGCCCGCTGGCGGCGGCGCTGTGCCTCGGCGGCAATGATATTGTGCTGACCGGCGAACCGCGTATGAAAGAGCGGCCGATTGGCCACCTGGTTGACGCCCTGCGTCAGGGCGGCGCGCAGATTGACTATCTGGAGCAGACGGATTACCCGCCGCTGCGCCTGAAGGGCGGCTTTAGCGGCGGCGACGTCACCGTGGACGGCAGCGTTTCCAGCCAGTTCCTGACCGCGCTGCTGATGACGGCACCGCTGGCCACCAACGATACGCGCATCGCGATCAAGGGCGAGCTGGTCTCTAAGCCCTATATCGATATTACGCTGAACCTGATGGCCGCCTTTGGCGTGCAGGTTGAGAACGATAACTACAGCGCCTTCATCATTCGCGGGCAGCAGCACTATCAGGCACCCGGCGACTATCTGGTGGAAGGCGATGCATCGTCGGCCTCCTACTTCCTGGCGGCTGCGGCCATCAAAGGCGGTACGGTGAAAGTGACCGGGATTGGCCGTAACAGTATTCAGGGCGATATTCGCTTTGCCGACGTGCTGGAAAAAATGGGCGCCAGCATCGAGTGGGGCGATGACTTTATTGCCTGTACGCGCGGTGAACTCAACGCCGTCGATCTGGATATGAACCATATCCCGGATGCGGCGATGACCATTGCCACCGCAGCGCTGTTTGCCACCGGCACCACGGTGATGCGCAACATCTACAACTGGCGCGTGAAGGAGACCGATCGCCTTGCGGCGATGGCCACCGAACTGCGCAAAGTAGGTGCCGAGGTGGAAGAGGGGCACGACTACATTCGTATCACGCCGCCGGCGTCGATCGCGTTCGCTGAGATTGCCACCTATGACGACCACCGTATGGCGATGTGCTTCTCGCTGGTGGCGCTTTCCGCCACGCCGGTCACCATCCTTGACCCGAAATGCACCGCTAAAACGTTCCCGGACTACTTTGAACAGTTAGCCCGGATTAGCACACTGGCCTAAGAGAACCTTCCGCCGTATTCAGGTACGGCGGAAAATGCTCCTTTTTTTTCTGTCACCTCGCCATACCGCTCTCTTTCTTGCTATATACAGACTAATTTCCTGTAGCCATCAGTTAAAAGTATAACCATCGCCGATGTAGCGGAGTATAATACGCCACGATATTTGTCCGGCACCGGCCCGCAGGCAATCAACCAACAGGAGAACGAGATGACGGCATTAGCCCCAGTGATCACCATCGATGGCCCAAGTGGCGCAGGGAAAGGGACATTGTGTAAAGCGATGGCCGAAGCGTTACAGTGGCACCTGTTGGACTCCGGCGCAATCTACCGGGTACTGGCGCTGGCTGCATTACACCATCAGGTAGATATCACTTCTGAAGAAGCGCTGGCCCCGATTGCGGCACATCTGGACGTGCGCTTTGTGGCCACCGACGGCGAGATGGCTGTGATCCTCGAAGGGGAAGACGTGTCGAATGAGATCCGCACCCAGGACGTCAGCAACACCGCCTCTAAAGTGGCCGCGTTTCCCCGCGTCCGTGAGGCGCTGCTACGCCGCCAGCGCGGTTTCCGCGAACTGCCGGGGCTGATTGCCGACGGGCGTGATATGGGCACGGTGGTATTTCCCGATGCGCCGGTGAAAATTTTCCTTGATGCCAGCGCCGAAGAGCGTGCGCATCGCCGTATGCTACAGTTGCAGGATAAGGGCTTTAGTGTTAACTTTGAGCGCCTTTTATCCGAGATAAAAGAGCGTGACGATCGTGACCGCAATCGTGCGATTGCCCCGTTAGTCCCGGCAAACGATGCCTTAGTGCTTGATTCGACTACAATGTCTATTGAGCAGGTCATCGAAATTGCGCTAAAATATGCGCGCGAAAAACTCGCGCTGGCGTGATTTTCGGGTCTTTGACCCGGCGTTAAAATGAGCGTTGGCTCTCAGAATTTATCTAACCCTGTGATATGGACATCATCGGGCATGTGAAACAACCCCACCCGTCAGGACGTCAGGTGGACGTTAAATTGAAGAATCCTGAAGATTATCAATATGACTGAATCTTTTGCTCAACTATTTGAAGAATCCTTAAAAACAATCGAAACCCGTCCGGGTTCCATCGTTCGTGGCGTTGTTGTCTCTATCGACAAAGACGTAGTTCTGGTTGATGCGGGTCTGAAATCTGAATCTGCAATTCCTGCAGAGCAGTTCAAGAACGCAGCCGGCGAGCTGGAAATCCAGGTAGGTGACGAAGTTGACGTTGCGCTGGATGCGGTAGAAGACGGCTTCGGTGAAACCCTGCTGTCCCGTGAGAAAGCTAAACGTCACGAAGCTTGGATCACGCTGGAAAAAGCTTACGAAGACGCTGAAACTGTTACCGGTATCATCAACGGCAAAGTCAAAGGTGGCTTCACAGTTGAGCTGAACGGTATTCGTGCGTTCCTGCCAGGTTCACTGGTTGATGTTCGTCCGGTGCGCGACACGCTGCACCTGGAAGGCAAAGAGCTTGAATTCAAAGTGATCAAGCTGGACCAGAAACGCAACAACGTGGTGGTTTCACGTCGTGCGGTTATCGAATCCGAGAACAGCGCAGAGCGCGATCAGCTGCTGGAAAACCTGCAGGAAGGCATGGAAGTTAAAGGTATCGTTAAGAACCTCACTGACTACGGTGCATTCGTTGATCTGGGCGGCGTTGACGGCCTGCTGCACATCACTGACATGGCCTGGAAGCGCGTTAAGCACCCAAGCGAAATCGTCAATGTTGGCGACGAAATCAACGTGAAAGTGCTGAAATTCGACCGCGAGCGTACCCGTGTATCTCTGGGTCTGAAGCAGCTGGGCGAAGATCCTTGGGTCGCTATCGCTAAGCGTTATCCGGAAGGCACCCGCCTGACCGGCCGCGTGACCAACCTGACCGACTACGGCTGCTTCGTTGAAATCGAAGAAGGCGTTGAAGGCCTGGTACACGTGTCTGAAATGGACTGGACCAACAAAAACATCCACCCATCTAAAGTTGTTAACGTGGGCGATGTGGTTGAAGTTATGGTTCTGGACATCGACGAAGAACGTCGTCGTATCTCCCTGGGTCTGAAGCAGTGCAAATCTAACCCATGGCAGCTGTTCGCAGAAACCCACAACAAGGGCGACCGCGTTGAAGGTAAAATCAAGTCTATCACTGACTTCGGTATCTTCATCGGCCTGGACGGCGGCATCGACGGCCTGGTACACCTGTCTGACATCTCCTGGAACGCGACCGGCGAAGAAGCCGTGCGTGAATACAAGAAAGGCGACGAAATCGCTGCTGTGGTTCTGCAGGTTGACGCAGAGCGCGAGCGTATCTCCCTGGGCGTTAAGCAGCTGGCAGAAGATCCGTTCAACAACTACATCTCTCTGAACAAGAAAGGTGCCATTGTTAACGGTAAAGTGACTGCAGTTGACGCTAAAGGTGCTACAGTTGAACTGGCAGACGGCGTTGAAGGTTACCTGCGCGCTTCTGAAGCTTCAATCGACCGCGTTGAAGACGCAACTCTGGTTCTGAATGTTGGCGACGATGTTGAAGCTAAGTTCACCGGCGTTGACCGTAAAAACCGCGTTGTAAGCCTGTCTGTTCGTGCTAAAGACCAGGCTGACGAGAAAGAAGCAATTGCAACGGTTAACACCAAACCGGAAGAAGGCAACTTCTCTAACGCAATGGCTGAAGCTTTCAAAGCAGCTAAAGGCGAGTAATCGTTCTTCAGGGCAGCTCAGGCTGCCCTGTACCGTCGTTATCTGTCAGAACTATTCCTAGCGGATTAACCGGAGGTTTTATGACCAAGTCAGAACTGATTGAAAGACTTGCTGGCCAGCACTCTCATATTCCGGCGAAAGTCGTTGAGGATGCGGTAAAAGAGATGCTGGAGCATATGGCAACCACGTTGTCACAGGGCGAACGCATCGAAATCCGGGGATTTGGCAGCTTCTCATTGCACTATCGTGCACCTCGTACCGGCCGTAACCCGAAAACGGGCGACAAAGTGGAGTTGGAAGGTAAATACGTTCCACACTTCAAGCCGGGTAAAGAGCTGCGCGATCGCGCCAATATCTACGGCGGCTGATGTCCTGTTCCTTTGCACGCGAGTGTAAAGGTGGCCAGACAGAGCGAATTACCAATAAAACGACACTTCGGTGTCGTTTTTTTTTGCCTGTCGTTTGTGTCAGCCCGCTGCGGGCAGCGCCACGCCGCTGGAGAGTGCTTCACACCGCTGGCCGGGTTTGCTGTAAAGCCAGCAATTATTTGCGTGTCTGTTCTGAAAGTCACCCTCTGCCTGCAGCACCCTGATGACGGCTGGTGCACACTGCCCTGACGCCATCAGGGAGGAGCTATGCGTTTAACCGTCACCCGTCTGGCCGGCTGCATTATTGCCGGTACCCTGCCGCTGAACTTTCTCCCTTCGCTGCCTGGCTACCGCTATGACCTGCTGGCGCTGGGTCTGGCACTACTGTTGGCCGGCTTACCCCGGAGGGGCGCGCTGCCGCTGGCGCTGGCGTTGCTGGCTTCGGTTTGGGCGGTTAATGCCGGCCGTACCACGCTGCAACAGATTGAACAGCTGACCCGCCGGCCGCTGCAGGTGGAGGTGAAGATCGAAAACCTGCAACCTGACGGGCAGCGAGCCCGCGTGCGCTTGCTGAGGCAGCAGGGGCGGCTGCTGTTTCCGCCGATCTCGGCGATGCTCAGCCTGCCGGAAACCGGCACCGCGCTCTGCGCCGGTCAGCGCTGGCTGCTGACGGTAAAGCTGCGCCCGGTACACGCCCGGCTGAACGAAGGAGGGTTTGACGCGCAGCGTTATGCGCTGGCCAACGGCGTGCCGCTGAGCGGCCGGGTCACTGACGCGCAGGTGCTGCAGTCGCGCTGCGGCTGGCGGGATGCGATAATCCATGCGGCAAAAGAGCGCTACGGGCATCTCCCCTGGCAGGGCACCCTCGGCGCGCTGGCGTTTGGTGAACGGTCCGAGGTCAGCGCCGATCTGACCCGACTGCTGCGGGAAACCGGTACCGCCCATCTGATGGCGATATCCGGGCTGCATATTGCGCTGGCGGCGGGGCTGGGCTGGTGGCTGTCGCGTCTTGTTCAGTTTGCTTTGCCGGCGTGGCGGATTGGCTACCGCCTGCCGCTGGTCACCAGCCTGGCGCTGGCGCTCGGTTACTGCTGGCTCTCCGGCGGTAATCCCCCGGCGTTACGGGCGATGCTGGCGCTGCTGATCTGGAGCGGGCTGCGTCTGAGCGGCGTCAGCTGCCACGCGCTGCAGGTGTGGCTGATGTGCCTGGCGGTGATTCTGCTGTCTGACCCGTTGAGCCTGCTGTCCGACAGCCTGTGGCTTTCGGCGCTGGCGGTGGGTGGGCTGCTGCTGTGGTATCACAGTTTTCCGTTACCGCGGCGTTTTCAGCGCGGAAAACGCTGGCTGCCGCTGCGCTTACTGCATCTGCAACTGGGTATGCTGCTGCTGCTGATGCCGTTGCAGGTATTGCTGTTTCACGGCATCAGCCTCAGTGCACCGCTGGCGAACCTGTGGGCGGTGCCGCTGGTCTCGCTGCTGACCGTGCCGCTGATCCTGCTGGCGCTGATCCTGCTGCCGCTGCCCTGGCTGAGCACGTCGCTGTGGTGGCTGGCTGACCGCTCACTCAGCGCGGTGTTTCTGCCTTTACGGCAACTGCCCGACGGCTGGCTGCCGCTGGATGCAGCTCAGGCCATCTACAGTCCTGGCTGCTGGCTGCTGCTGATGGCGCTGCGCTTTGGCTGGTGGCGCAGTTCACCGGCCAGCCTGCTGAGCCTGACGCTGGGATTGGCCGCGGCCAGCGCCAGCGTAAAACCGCAGTGGCGGGTGGATATGCTCGATGTGGGGCACGGCCTGGCGGTAGCGATCTCCCGTCACGGCCAGGCGACGCTGTATGATGTCGGCAACCGCTGGCCTGGCGGGGATGCGGCACGCAGCCAGATCCTGCCCTGGCTGCGCTGGCAGGGGCTGACGGTGAGCCAGATTATTATCAGCCATGAGCACCTGGATCATACCGGCGGTCTGGCAAGCGTGCAGGCTGCGTTTCCCCGTGCCAGCGTGCGCAGCCCGCTGGGGCTGCCGGGGCACCGGCCCTGCCACCGCGGGCTGGCGTGGCGCTGGCAGGGCCTCGATTTTAGGGTGCTGTGGCCGCCGCCCGGCTATGCGCTGACGGGCAATAACCGCTCCTGCGTGGTGACGGTCAGCGACGGGCGCTGGCGGGTTCTGCTGACCGGCGACATTGAAGCGCCGGCGGAACGGGCGCTGGTGGCCGGGCAGCGCGGCAGCCTGGCCGCCACGTTGCTGCAGGTGCCGCACCACGGCAGCCGCACGTCTTCGACGCCGCCGCTGCTGCGCGCGGTCCATCCCGACGCCGCCATTGCCTCGGCGGCACGTTACAGCGCCTGGCGGCTGCCTGCGCGACAGATTATTCGGCGCTATGCGGATAATCAGATCATCTGGCGAGATACTGCGCTTTCCGGCCAGCTTAGCGCACGATTTTTTACAGATTACTGGCAGCTTCTGGGGTTAAGAGAACAATTAATGAACCGTTGGTACCATCAGTGGTTTGGCGTCACCCGCTAATCCAGGTAGAATGAGCGGCTATTTCAACTAATGCTGGATAACTATGCATCTGGATAAAGATCTTTCCACCTGGCAGACCTTCCGCCGCCTCAGTCCGATGATTGTGCCTTATAAGGCGGGGCTGATTGCCGCCGCAATCGCACTGATTATCAATGCGGCAGGCGATACGCTGATGCTCTCTCTGCTGAAACCTTTACTCGATGATGGTTTTGGTAAAGCTAACAGTTCCGTACTGGTCTGGATGCCGCTGGCTGTAATCGGCCTGATGCTGGTTCGCGGTATCACCAGTTATATCTCCAGCTACTGCATCTCCTGGGTTTCCGGAAACGTGGTAATGACCATGCGCCGTCGCCTGTTTGGCCATATGATGGGTATGCCGGTGGCGTTCTTCGATCAACAGTCCACCGGCACGCTGCTGTCGCGCATCACCTATGACACTGAGCAGGTTGCCTCCTCCTCTTCCAGTGCGTTAGTGACCGTGGTACGTGAAGGTGCCTCGATTATCGCGCTTTTCGTACTGATGTTCTGGAACAGCTGGCAGCTGTCGCTGATCCTGATCGTGCTGGCTCCCATCGTCTCCTTTGCCATCCGCTCGGTTTCCAAACGCTTCCGTAACATCAGCAAAAATATGCAGAACACCATGGGGCAGGTGACTACCAGCGCCGAGCAGATGCTGAAAGGCCATAAAGAGGTGCTGATTTTCGGCGGTCAGGAGATCGAAAACGAACGTTTCCACCGCGTCAGTAACCGCATGCGCCAGCAGGGCATGAAGCTGGTTTCCGCTTCTTCCATCTCGGATCCCATCATTCAGCTGATCGCCTCGCTGGCGCTGGCGTTTATTCTCTACGCCGCCAGCGTCCCGAGCGTGATGGAGACGCTGTCTGCCGGTACCATTACCGTGGTGTTCTCAGCGATGGTTGCGCTGATGCGCCCACTGAAGTCGCTGACCAACGTCAATGCGCAGTTCCAGCGCGGCATGGCTGCCTGCCAGACCCTGTTCTCAATTCTGGACAGCGAGCAGGAAGTGGATAACGGCAAGCGCACCGTGGAACGTGCGAAAGGCGATATTGAATTCCGCAATGTCACCTTCACCTATCCCGGCCGTGATATCCCTGCGCTGAAGAGTATCAACCTGGCGATCCCGGAAGGCAAAACGGTGGCGCTGGTTGGCCGTTCCGGCTCCGGAAAATCGACCCTGGCCAGCCTGCTGACCCGTTTTTACGATATCCAGCAGGGCGAGATCCTGATGGACGGTCACGATCTGCGCGAGTACACCCTTGCATCGCTGCGTAATCAGGTGGCGCTGGTGTCACAGAACGTGCACCTGTTTAACGATACCATCGCCAATAATATTGCCTATGCGCGCCATGAGCAGTACAGCCGCGAAGATATCGAGAAAGCGGCCACCATGGCGCACGCTATGGACTTCATTAAGAAGATGGATAACGGTCTCGATACGGTAATTGGTGAAAACGGCGTGCTGCTCTCAGGCGGCCAGCGCCAGCGTATCGCCATCGCCCGTGCGTTACTGCGCGACTGTCCGATCCTGATTCTCGATGAGGCGACCTCCGCGCTGGATACTGAATCCGAGCGTGCAATCCAGTCGGCGCTGGACGAGCTGCAGAAAAACCGCACCTCGCTGGTCATTGCTCACCGCCTGTCGACCATCGAGAAAGCCGATGAGATCGTGGTGGTGGAAGATGGCCAGATAGTCGAGCGCGGCAGCCATGAGCATCTGCTGGCCGAGAAGGGTGCCTATGCTCAGCTGCACAAAATGCAGTTTGGTCAATGATTGAACGCATCTGGAGCGGTAAATCGCCGCTCTTTCTGCTGCTGCTGCCGCTGAGTTTTCTCTACGGCCTGGTCAGCAACCTGATCCGCCTCAGCTACCGCTGGGGATGGCGCAAAGCCTGGCGTGCTCCGGTGCCGGTGGTGGTGGTCGGCAATCTGACCGCCGGTGGTAACGGTAAAACGCCGGTGGTTGTCTGGCTGGTGCAGGTGCTTCAGCAGCGTGGCCTGCGCGTCGGCGTGGTGTCGCGCGGCTATGGCGGCAAGGCCGCAAGCTATCCGCTGGTGCTCGGCCCGCACACTACAACGGCAGAGGCCGGCGATGAGCCGGTGCTGATCTATCAACGCACCGGGGCGGCGGTGGCCGTGGCTCCCCGCCGCCGGCAGGCGGTGGAGGCCTTGCTGGCTGGCCAGGGGGTGGATATCATCATCACCGACGACGGCCTGCAGCACTATGCGCTGGCCCGCGACTGTGAAATCGTGGTGGTTGACGGTGAACGCCGGTTCGGCAACGGCTGGTGGCTGCCCGCCGGGCCGATGCGTGAACGCCAGGCGCGCCTGAAGGGCGTTACCGCAGTGATCTGCAACGGTGGCACGCCGCACGCCGGTGAATTAGCCATGCGGCTGCGGCCGGCGGCGGCGGTGAACCTGCTTTCCGGCGAGTCGCGGCCGCTGGCGTCACTGCCGTCGGTGGTGGCAATGGCCGGGATAGGCCATCCGCCTCGCTTCTTTACTACCCTGCGTCAGCAGGGTGTGACGCCGCTGCGCGAGGTGGCGTTTGCCGACCATCAGGCCTACAGCGCGGAGGCGCTGCAGGCGCTGACTCCGGCGGGCGAGACGCTGCTGATGACCGAAAAAGATGCGGTTAAAGCGCGGGCGTTTGCCCGGCAAAACTGGTGGTATCTGCCGGTGGACGCAGAGATTGCCGATGCCGGACCGCTGCTGGCCACGATCTCGGCCCTGGCCGAACCCGCCGGCGCCTGATTTTTATCATCATCTGCCAGACTGCTGGCAACCACGGGCAGGCCCGTCAGCGACAGAGGTTGCCTGATGAGACCGACCCGTTCAGGAGGATTTATGGATCATCGTTTACTTGAAATCGTTGCTTGCCCGGTGTGCCACGGAAAGCTCAGTTTTAACAAAGAGCAGCAGGAGCTGATCTGCAAGGCTGACGGCCTGGCCTTCCCGGTGCGCGACGGTATTCCGGTGCTGCTGGAAGTGGAAGCCCGTACGCTGACGTCAGAAGAGCATCCGGTATGAGTTTCGTCGCGATTATTCCAGCGCGCTATGCCTCCACGCGCCTGCCGGGTAAACCGCTGGTTGATATTCACGGTAAGCCGATGGTGGTGCACGTGATGGAGCGGGCGCTGGAGTCCGGCGCCGATCGGGTGATCGTGGCCACCGACAATCAGGACGTGGCGCGGGCGGTGGAAGCGGCGGGTGGCGAAGTGTGTATGACCCGTGCCGACCACCATTCGGGTACGGAGCGGCTGGCAGAAGTTATCGATCGCTATCAGTTCGCCGATGACACGGTGATCGTTAACGTGCAGGGCGATGAGCCGATGATCCCGCCGGTGATCGTCCGTCAGGTGGCTGAAAATCTGGCGCAGAGCAGCGCCGGCATGGCCACGCTGGCGGTGCCGATTACCTCTGCGGAAGAGGCATTCAATCCTAATGCGGTGAAGGTGGTGCGTGATGCCAACGGCTACGCGCTCTACTTCTCCCGCGCCACTATCCCGTGGGACCGCGAACGGTTCAGCGTCTCGAGAGAGACCGTTGGCGATAGCTTCCTGCGCCATATTGGCATTTATGCCTATCGCGCCGGCTTTATCCGCCGCTACGTCAGCTGGGAAGCCAGCCCGCTGGAGCAGATCGAGCTACTGGAGCAACTGCGCGTGCTGTGGTACGGCGAGAAAATTCACGTTGACGTCGCCAAAGCGATCCCCAGCGTTGGCGTAGACACGCCGGAAGATCTGCTGCGGGTGCGCGAAGCGATGCGTTAACCCCCTTTCGGGGCGGCGATAGTCGCCCCGTATTTCCCTGCCGGTCAGGAGGGGCGTTTGGAACACCTCAGAACGGAATTAGCGCTGGTTCTTGGCGAACCGGTGAGTCGGGTTGAGTGCATCAGCCGCCAGCCCGACGCCAGTCTGTATACGCTCTACGATGATGAGGGCGATTCGCTGCCGATGGTGGCTAAATACTTTACCCTGAAAGACGCCGCCGCGCAGGAAGCACAAAAGCTGTCGCTGTTGGCGAAACAGGGCAAGGTGCGCGTGCCGCTGGTGTTCGGGGTCGTCAGCAGCGAGCAGCCGCCGTTGCACGAGGTGCTGCTGCTGGAGCGGCTGGGCGGCGTTTCGATCGCGGTGCCCGCGCGGACGGCAAAGCGTGAGCAGCAGCTGCGCAGGCAGATCGTTAGCGGCCTGCTGGCCTGGCATCAGATTGACAGCGGCGGGCTGGTGGGCACGGTAGACAGCCAGCAGAAGAACGGCTGGCCGGCATGGTATCGTCAGCGTATTGAGGTGCTGTGGGCGATGATCACCATGCGATGTCCGGCATTCCTCTGCATGGACGACCGGCGGATCCTGTATCGCAGCCGCGACCGTTTTGCCACACTGTTCGGTGATTTCAACGATCCCTGCGTGCTGATCCATGGCAATCTGTCGCCCGACAACATTCTGAAAAATCCGGGCCACGACCGGCTGCTGGCGATGGTCAATCCGGGGCCGCTGCAGTGGGCGCCGCGCGAGTTTGATCTCTACCCGTTCTGCGGCTTCGCCAGCGGAGACGCGCTGCTGAACGACTACTACCAGTACGCGCCGCTGGCCGAGGGCTTTGTTGCCCGACGCTGGCTCTATCTGCTGTGGGAAGAGATTGCACGCTGGCAGAACCACGGACAGTTTAACCGCCAGCGTTTCCGGCTGGCCGCAGAGTCACTGCTGCCGTGGCTGAGCTGATAAACTGGTAGCAGAGTCACTGCTGCCCTGGCTGAGCTGATGAACTGGCGACATAGTCACTGTTGCCCTGGCTCATCTGCCGAACTGTGCGGTTTTACCGCCTGCCAGATCCTGCCCAGCCCTTCATAGACGGCACGCTCACTGTGCCCGAGCCAGAACGCCGCCGGCAGTATCTTTTCCCACAGGTTAAGCGGTGAGGTTACCGCCATCTGGTTGGCCGGAGCCGGCAAGGGATGCAGGCCTTCACGTTCAAAAAAGATCATCGCCCGCGACAGGTGGCTGGCAGAGGTGACCAGCGCGAACGGCCGTTGGCCGATAAGTCGGGCCACTTCACGCGCTTCCTGCTCGGTATCCCGCGGCCGGGTCAGGGCAATGATCGCCTCCTGTGGCACACCGAGCGACTGTGCCACCTTTGAGGTCACTTCCGCCGAGCTGACCGCGTTGCCGGTTGCCGCGCCACCGGTAACGATCAGCCGCGATCCCGGGTTCATCCGCCAGATGCGGATGCCCTCGGCCAGTCGCGGCAGGCTGTTATTCAGCATATTCGAGCTGGGGGCCCAGTCAGGGTTCCATGTGTAGCCGCCGCCCAGTACCACCACGTACTCAACCTTGTGCTGCCCCTGCCACGTTGGCCAGCCCGCCTCGGTGCTCAGCAGTAGCCGATCGGCCACCGGCTGCAGGCTGAAAAGCAGCAGGACTCCCCAGCCGAGTGAAATAACCACTTTGCCGGTTTTCTGCCAGCGGCTGAACCAGAGCAGCAAAATCCCTACCGCGATCAGCAGCAGCAGCGCGGGCAGAGGCATCAGCAGGCCGCCGATCGCCTTTTTCAGCGTGAAAAGCATGGAAACAGACTCCTTTTGTCCGAAAAAACGCCATCCGGCGGCGAAGTGATACGGGAAAGCTTCATTATCTGCCAGTGTATGACAAAATACCCGGTGACTTTACTTTTAACGCGACGCCGGAGCGGGTATGCAGGATCGCAACTTTGATGACATCGCGGAAAAATTCTCGCAAAACATTTACGGCACCACCAAAGGCCGCATTCGTCAGGCGATCCTCTGGCAGGAGCTGGACGCGCTGCTGACCACGCTGCCTGCGG
>NZ_JRZZ01000006.1:130852-138969 GCF_002865965.1 Erwinia sp. B116 | reverse complement strand
TGCGATCTCTCCGCTGAAATGCTCAGCCGCGCCCGCCTGCTGGCGGAGCAGAAAGGTGTGAGCGGCAACATGCAATTCAAACAAATTAGCGCCCAGCAGGTTGGTCAACATTTGGATCGGCCGGTCGATCTGGTATTGTTTCACGCGGTGCTTGAGTGGGTGGCCGAGCCCCGGCAGGCGCTGCAGGCGCTGTATGATGTGCTGAAGCCGGGTGGCATACTGTCACTGATGTTCTATAACATTCATGGCCTCACTTTGCAGACCATGGTGCTGGGTAACTTCGGTTATCTGCAGGCCGGCCTGACCAAGCGTAAAAAGAAAACCCTGTCGCCGGACTACCCGCGCGATCCGCAGCAGGTATACGGCTGGCTGGCCGACTGCGGCTTTACCATTGAAAACAAAACCGGTATCCGCGTCTTCCACGACTACATGCGTGAGAAGCACAAACAGACGGAGCGGTTTGACGAGGTTCTGGCTTTCGAGAAGCAGTACTGCCATCAGGAGCCCTTTTTGAGTTTAGGACGTTATATCCACGTCACCGCACGGAAACCCTTTAAGGCGGACGCATTATGAGTGACTTTTCTCAGACCATCCCCGAGCTGGTGGCCTGGGCGCGAAAAAATGATTTTTCCGTTTCGCTGCCGACCGAACGTCTGACTTTTTTGCTGGCGATTGCCACCCTTAACGGCGAGCGCATGGATGGCGAAATGAGCGAAGGCGAGCTGACTGACGCATTCCGCCACGTCAGCGAAGGCTTTGAACAGACCAGCGAAACGGTGCTGGTGCGCGCCAACAACGCTATCAATGATATGGTGCGCCAGCGCCTGCTGAACCGCTTTACCAGCGAACAGGCCGAAGGCAATGCCATTTACCGTCTGACGCCGCTGGCGATCGGCATCACCGACTACTATATTCGCCAGCGCGAGTTCTCCACGCTGCGCCTGTCGATGCAGCTGTCGATCGTCGCCGGCGAGCTGAAGCGCGCCGCGGATGCGGCTGAAGAGGACGGCGATGAGTTCCACTGGCACCGCAACGTCTTTGCGCCGCTGAAATACTCGGTGGCGGAGATCTTCGACAGTATTGATATCACCCAGCGCATCATGGACGAGCAGCAGCAGTCGGTGAAGGATGATATCGCCCAGCTGCTCAACAAGGACTGGCGCGCGGCGATCTCCAGCTGTGAACTGCTGCTGAGTGAAACCTCCGGCACGCTGCGCGAGCTGCAGGATACGCTGGAAGCGGCGGGCGATAAGCTGCAGGCCAATCTGCTGCGCATCCAGGATGCCACCATGAGCAGCCCCGATCTCGGTTTTGTCGATAAGCTGGTCTATGACCTGCAGAACAAGCTCGACCGTATCATCAGCTGGGGCCAGCAGGCGATTGACCTGTGGATCGGCTATGACCGCCACGTGCATAAGTTTATCCGTACCGCCATCGATATGGATAAAAACCGCGTGTTTGCCCAGCGCCTGCGCCAGTCGTTGCAAACGTACTTCGACGCCCCGTGGGCGCTCACCTACGCCAACGCCGACCGCCTGTACGACATGCGCGATGAAGAGCTGACCCTGCGCAGTGACGAGGTGACCGGCGAGTTACCTTCCGAGCTGGAGTACGAAGAGTTTAACGAAATTCGCGAGCAGCTGGCGGCGATGATTGAAGAGGCGCTGGCTATCTACAAGGCGCAGAAAAAACCGCTCGATCTCGGCCTGGTGGTGCGTGACTACCTGGTGCAGTATCCGCGAGTGCGGCATTTTGACGTGGCGCGGATTGTGATCGATCAGGCGGTACGCTTAGGCGTGGCCGAAGCCGATTTTACCGGCCTGTCGCCCGAGTGGCAGGCTATTAATGATTACGGAGCCAAGGTGCAGGCACATGTCATCGACAAATATTGAACAAGTGATGCCGGTTAAGCTGGCACAAGCCCTGGCGAACCCGATTTTTCCGGCGCTGGACAGCCAGTTACGGGCAGGACGCCACGTTGCGATTGAAGAGTTAGATCAACACGCTTTCCTGATGGACTATCAGGAGTTTCTGGAAGAGTTTTACGCCCGCTATCACGTTGAGCTGATCCGCGCGCCGGAAGGCTTTTTCTACCTGCGACCGCGTTCCACGACGCTGATCCCACGCTCGGTGTTGTCCGAAATGGACATGATGGTCGGCAAAGTCCTCTGTTACCTCTATCTCAGCCCGGAGCGGCTGGCCAATGAGGGCATCTTTACCCAGCAGGAGCTGCACGACGAACTGATGTCGCTGGCCGACGAGAACAAGCTGCTGAAGCTGGTGAACCAGCGCTCAACCGGATCGGATCTCGACCGGCAGAAGCTGCAGGAAAAGATGCGCGCCTCGTTAAACCGCCTGCGCCGCCTCGGCATGGTGTGGTTTATGGGCAACGACAGCAGCAAGTTCCGCATCACCGAATCGGTGTTCCGCTTTGGTGCCGACGTGCGCAGCGGCGATGACGCCCGCGACGCGCAGCTGCGCATGATCCGCGATGGTGAAGCGATGCAGCTGGAAGGTGGGCTGGTGCTGGATGAAGAGGGCGATAATGACGCCGAACAGGGCGCGCCGGACAGTGGAGAAGAAGAGTAATGATTGAACGTGGAAAGTTTCGTTCGCTGACGCTGATTAACTGGAACGGTTTTTTTGCCCGCACCTTTGACCTTGATGAGCTGGTGACTACGCTGTCGGGCGGTAACGGTGCCGGTAAATCGACCACCATGGCGGCGTTTATCACCGCGCTGATCCCCGATCTGACGCTGCTGCACTTCCGTAACACCACCGAAGCCGGGGCCACCTCCGGCTCGCGCGATAAAGGCCTGCACGGCAAATTACGTCCCGGCGTCTGCTATGCGGCGCTCGACGTGGTCAACTCGCGCCATCAGCGGGTGATCGTCGGCGTGCGCCTGCAGCAGGTCGCCGGCCGCGATCGCAAGGTGGATATCAAGCCGTTCAGCATCCACGGCCTGCCGGTGGCGATTAACCCGACCGAAATCCTCACTGAAACGGTGAACGCCCGCCAGGCGCGCGTGCTGCCGCTCAGCGAGCTGAAAGACAAATTTGAGGCGATGGAGAGCGTACAGTTTAAACAGTACAACTCAATCACCGACTACCACTCCGTGATGTTCGATCTCGGCATCGTGGCGCGTCGCCTGCGCTCCGCCGCCGACCGCAGCAAATACTACCGTCTGATTGAGGCCTCTCTGTACGGCGGTATCTCCAGCGCAATTACCCGCTCCCTGCGCGACTACCTGTTGCCGGAGAACAGCGGCGTGCGCAAGGCGTTCCAGGATATGGAAGGCGCGCTGCGCGAAAACCGCATGACGCTGGAGGCGATCCGCGTTACCCAGTCCGACCGTGACCTGTTTAAGCACCTGATTTCAGAAGCGACCAGCTACGTGGCGGCCGACTATATGCGCCACGCTAACGAGCGCCGCATCCATCTGGACGGCGCGGTGCAGGTGCGCGGCGAGCTGTTTACCAGCCGCCGTCAGCTGGCGACCGAACAGTATCGCCAGGTTGAGATGGCACGTGAGCTGGCCGAACACAACGCCGCCGAAAGCGATCTGGAGACCGATTACCAGGGCGCCAGCGATCACCTGAACCTGGTGCAGACCGCGCTGCGCCAGCAGGAAAAAATCGACCGCTACGATGCCGATCTCGAAGAGCTGACCTTCCGTCTGGAAGAGCAGAACGAGGTGGTGGCGGAAGCGCGTGAACAGCACGAAGAGCTGGAAGCGCGCAGCGAAGGCGCCGAGCTGGAAGTCGACGAGCTGAAAAACCAGCTGGCCGACTATCAGCAGGCGCTGGACGTGCAGCAGACCCGGGCGATCCAGTATCAGCAGGCGCTGCAGGCGCTGCAGCGCGCGCGCGAAATTTGCCAGATTAACGACCTCAGCGTGGATAACGCCGACGAGTGGCAGGAGACCTTCCAGGCAAAAGAGCAGGAGGCCACCGAACAGCTGCTACGGCTGGAGCAGAAGATGAGCGTGGCCGAGGCGGCGCACAGCCAGTTTGAACAGGCGTTCGAGCTGGTGCAGCGCATTGCCGGCCCGGTCAGCCGCAGCGAGGCGTGGCAGGTCGGGCGCGATCTGCTGCGCGATGCGGCCAACCAGCAGCACCACGCCGGGCAGCTGCAGTCGCTGCGATCCAGGGTGTCAGAGCTGGAGCAGCGCCTGCGCGAGCAGCAGGATGCCGAGCGGCTGCTGGCGGAGTTCTGCAAGCGCCACGGTCAGAGCGTCGATGCCGCCGATCTGGAGGCGCTGCAGTATGAGCTGGAAGCGCGTATTGAACAGCTGGGTGAGAGCGTCTCCACCGCCGGCGAGCAGCGTATGGCCCTGCGTCAGGAGCAGGAGCAGCTGCGCGAACGCATTGCCCGCCAGACGCGCCAGGCACCGCAGTGGCTGGTCGCGCAGGAGATTTTAGCGCAGCTGAGCGAGCAGAGCGGCCAGCCGCTGGAGAGCAGCCAGCAGGTGACCGAATGCATGCAGCAGCTGCTGGAGCGCGAGCGTGAGACCACGGTTGAGCGTGACGACGTGGCCGCGCAGAAGCGCGATCGTGAACGGCAGATTGAACGCCTCAGCCAGCCGGGTGGCGCGGAAGACGCGCGGCTCAACGCGCTGGCCGAGCGTTTCGGCGGCGTGCTGCTGTCCGAAATTTATGATGACGTCACTATCGACGACGCGCCTTACTTCTCGGCGCTGTACGGGCCGTCGCGCCACGCTATCGTGGTGCCGGACCTGTCGCTGGTGCGCGAACAGCTGGACGGGCTGGATGACTGCCCGGAAGACCTCTACCTGATTGAAGGGGACCCGCAGTCGTTCGACGACAGCGTATTCAACGTCGAAGAGCTGGAAAAAGCGGTGGTGGTGAAGGCCGGCGATCGCCAGTGGCGCTACTCGCGCTTTCCGAAGGTGCCGCTGTTTGGCCGCGCCGCGCGTGAAACCCAGCTGGAGCGGCTGGACGCCGAGCGCGACGCGCTGGCCGAACGCTATGCCACTCTGTCCTTTGACGTGCAGAAAATTCAGCGCCTGCATCAGTCGTTCAGCCGCTTTATCGGCAGCCATCTTGGCGTCGCCTTTGAAGCGGACCCGGAAGCGGAGCTGCGTCAGCTGAACCAGCGCCGCGTGGAGAATGAGCGCGCGCTGGCCAACCATGAAAGCCAGAACCAGCAGCAGCGCCAGCAGTTTGAGCAGGCGCGTGAAGGCGTGGCTCACCTCAACCGCCTGCTGCCGCGCGTCAGCCTGCTGCTGGACGATACGCTGCAGGATCGCTACGAAGAGATCCTCGAACGGCTGGATGAAGCGCAGGAAGCGGCGCGCTTCGTGCAGCAGCACGGCGCACAGCTGGCGAAGCTGGAACCTGTTCTGTCGGTGCTGCAGAGCGACCCGGAGCAGCACGAGCAGCTGCGGCTGGACTACCAGCAGGCGCAGCAGCAGCAGCGTGCCGCCCGTCAGCAGGCGTTTGCCCTGACCGAAGTGGTGCAGCGCCGCGCCCACTTTGGTTACACCGATTCCGCCGGCATGCTCAACGGCACCAGCGACCTGAATGAAAAACTGCGCCAGCGTCTGGAGCAGGCCGAGGGTGAACGTGCCCGCGCCCGTGAACAGCTGCGCCAGCATCAGGGCCAGCTGACCCAGTACAGCCAGGTGCTGGCATCGCTGAAAAGCTCTTACGACGCCAAGCGTGAAATGCTGAAAGAGCTGCAGCAGGAGATGCAGGACATCGGCGTGCAGGCGGACGCCAGCGCGGAAGAGCGGGCGCGCCTGCGCCGCGACGAACTGTACAGCGCGCTGAGCAACAACCGCGCGCGCCGCAGCCAGCTGGAAAAACAGATCACCTTCTGTGAGGCCGAGATGGACGCGCTGCAGAAGAAACTGCGCCGCGTGGAGCGCGAATACCACATCGGCCGCGAGCAGGTGGTCAGCGCCAAAGCCGGCTGGGTGGCGGTGCTGCGGCTGGTGAAAGATAACGGCGTCGAGCGCCGTCTGCACCGGCGTGAGCTGGCCTATCTGGGCGGCGATGAACTGCGCTCCATGTCGGATAAGGCGCTGGGCGCGCTGCGTCTGGCGGTGGCGGATAACGAACATCTGCGTGACGTGCTGCGCCTGTCGGAAGATCCGAAGCGCCCGGAACGCAAGATCCAGTTCTTTATCGCCGTCTACCAGCATCTGCGCGAGCGTATCCGCCAGGATATTATCCGCACCGATGATCCGGTAGAAGCCATTGAGCAGATGGAGATTGAGCTGAACCGCCTGACCGAGGAGCTGACCGCTCGCGAGCAGATGCTGGCGATCAGCTCGCGCAGCGCGGCGAACATTATCCGTAAAACCATCCAGCGCGAGCAGAACCGCATCCGCCAGCTTAACCAGGGGCTGCAGGCGGTAAGCTTCGGCCAGGTGAAGAGCGTGCGGCTGAACGTCAACGTGCGCGAAGCGCACTCGACGCTGCTGGACGTGTTATCGGAACAGCACGAGCAGCATCAGGACCTGTTCAACAGCAACCGCCTGACCTTCTCCGAAGCGCTGGCGAAACTCTATCAGCGCCTCAACCCGCAGATGGATATGGGCCAGCGTACGCCGCAAACCATCGGCGAGGAGCTGCTGGACTACCGCAACTACCTGGAGATGGACGTTGAGGTTAACCGCGGAGCGGAAGGCTGGCTGCGAGCGGAGAGCGGGGCGCTCTCTACCGGCGAGGCCATCGGTACCGGGATGTCGATCCTGGTGATGGTGGTGCAGAGCTGGGAGGAGGAGTCACGCCGGCTGCGCGGTAAGGATATTTCACCGTGCCGGCTGCTGTTCCTCGATGAGGCAGCGCGTCTGGATGCCAGGTCGATCGCCACGCTGTTCGAGCTGTGTGACCGTCTGGAAATGCAGCTGATTATCGCGGCACCGGAAAACATCAGCCCGGAGAAAGGCACTACCTATAAGCTGGTGCGTAAGGTGGTTAACAATACCGAACACGTCCACGTGGTCGGGCTGCGCGGCTTTGCCGCCGAGCAGACGGTAACCGAGGCGGCGGCCCCGCTCGCCTGATTGGGTAAAAAATAGCTGGCGGAAAAGTGGTAAATTATTTGCCGCCAGATTACTCTCAGTAACGGCATTTGCGACACACTAAGCGAATGCCGTTTTCTTTTTATATACTTAAAGCATCAGTTAATTGCCGCTGAATTCCTCGTCGGCTGACTTTACAGGGGGCAGGGATGTTGCTGCAGAAATCGTTATCCGCGCAGGCTAAGCTGCTTAGCTACTGTGTCTTGCTTGGGCTGACCCAGGCGTTTCCTGCCGTGGCCGGTATTCCGCCGGTTTCCGCTCCCGTGACGCATCATCTCTCTGCCGCACAGAGCCAGTCTCAGCTGGCTGCGGCGCTTTCCAGCCACGTCGGGCAGGTGGTGTTCCTGAAACAGCTGGCTCCTCTTTACGCCAGCCACGGCATGCAGCCGATGTGGCAGGATCCCCAGGCAGTGCGTGCTTTTCAGCAGCAGCTGGCCGAAGTGGCGCTTTCCGGCGTGCAGCCGCAGTTTACCCAGTGGGTTAAGCTGCTGACCGACCCGTCGGTTAGCGGGCAGGCGCGGGATATTGTGCTGTCTGACGCCATGCTCGGCTATCTGCAGTTCACCTCCAGCATTCCCGCTCAGGGTGAGACCTGGCTCTACAGCACGGCACCTTACAAGCTGGCCGCGCCGGGCGTTGCCGCAATTAATCAGTGGCAAACGTCGCTGACGCGCGGCAATCTGAGCGGCTTTATCCGGTCGCTGTCGCCGCAGCATCCGCAGTACGCGCGTATGCATCAGGCGCTGAAAACGCTGCTTGATGATAAACGCCCCTGGCCGCAGCTGACCGACCGTCAGACGCTGCGCCCCGGTCAGGTGAGCAACGACGTGCCGGCGCTGCGCGATATTCTGCAGCGCAGCGGCATGATGTCTGCCGCCAGCGAGCAGCCAAAGCCGGTGGATGAGGTGGTGGGCCAGGTGGATGCCCCGCTGGTGCATGACGATGACAATGCGCAGCCGGATGCGACGACCGCGCGCAACGCGGGTGGTGCGGCGGTGGTCAGCCCTTCAGCCGCTGCCGTTGATGGGACCCCTCTGGCGGTGACGCCGGAAAATCCGGGCAACG
>NZ_JRZZ01000006.1:946-130842 GCF_002865965.1 Erwinia sp. B116 | reverse complement strand
GCTGGTCGAGGGCTTGAAACGCTTCCAGCGCTGGCAGGGGCTGGAAGCCGACGGTGCGATAGGTCCGCGCACCCGCGAATGGCTGAACGTCTCGCCGCAGCTGCGCGTGTCGCTGCTGGCGCTGAATATTCAGCGTCTGCGTCTGTTACCGGACGATATGCATAACGGTATAATGGTCAACATCCCCAACTACTCACTGGCCTATTACGTCAACGGTAACGAAATCCTCTCATCAAGGGTGATCGTCGGCCGGCCGGATCGTAAAACGCCGCTGATGCGCAGCGCGCTGAACAACGTGGTGCTCAACCCGCCGTGGAACGTGCCGACCACCCTGATACGCAAAGATATCGTGCCAAAGGTGAAACAGGATCCGTCATACCTCTACAAGCACAACTACCAGCTGTTGTCTGGCTGGAGCAGTGAAGCAGAGGTCATTGATCCGTCGATGATTGACTGGAGCATGGTGTCGGCGTCGTCGTTCCCGTACCGCATTCGCCAGGCGCCGGGGCCAACTAACTCGCTGGGGCGCTATAAGTTCAATATGCCGAGTTCGGACGCCATCTATCTGCACGACACGCCTAATCACGGCCTGTTCCAGAAAGATATCCGTGCCCTGAGCTCCGGCTGCGTGCGTGTTAACCGCGCCTCCGATCTGGCCAGCCTGCTGCTGCGCGACGTCGGCTGGAACGACAACCGTATTTCCAGCACGCTGAAAGAGGGGGACACGCGCTTTGTCTCTATCCGCCAGCGCGTACCGGTCAACCTCTATTATCTGACCGCCTGGGTGGCCGATGACGGCCAGCCGCAGTTCCGTACAGATATTTACAATTATGATCAAACCGCGCGCTCCGGCGTTCAGGTGCTGGCGCGGGCTGGTCAGTTATTGCTCTAATGGTTGATTAATCAGCAGTTCCCACCGCCGCTGCGCGCTGCCTCCGGGCGAGTTCAGCGGCCACTCTCCTGAGCGTGATCTCTATTGTCGCAGCCGGCGGTTGACGGCAAACGCCTCCGCGGTTATGGTTCGGAACGGTGTACAAAATGCACCATTCCGACTTCTTTAGCCAGGTAATACAGATTAATGGATAAATTCGACTCTCATCGCCGTAAATTGCTGACGCTGGGTGGCGCAGCACTGGGTATGGCACTGCTTCCCGGACAGGCTTTCGCGTCACTCTCTACTTCGCGCCCGCGGGTTCTGACGCTGAGCAACCTCAACACCGGTGAATCCTTAAAGACTGAATTTTTCAACGGAAAAAGTTACGATAAGTCGGAGTTAACGCGCCTTAATCACTTTTTCCGCGACTACCGGGCCAATAAAACAAAAAGTATCGACCCCCAGCTGTTCGACCATCTCTTCCGCCTGCAGGCGTTGCTCGGTACGCGCAAGCCAGTCCAGCTAATCTCCGGTTACCGTTCGCTGAATACCAACAATGAACTCCGTTCGCACAGCAGGGGCGTGGCAAAACACAGCTATCACACCCTTGGCCAGGCGATGGATTTTCATATTGAGGGAATTGCATTAAACAATATTCGCAAAGCCGCCGTAGCCATGAAGGCGGGGGGTGTAGGATACTACCCGAGCAGTAACTTTGTGCATATTGATACCGGTCCGGTACGGAACTGGTAAGAATGAGATTCCCGGCGCCACGAGGGCGCCGGTAACGGAGCGTTATGGATTATCATATTATCCCGGTCACCGCCTTTTCGCAGAACTGTTCGGTGATTTGGTGCCCGCAGACGCGGGAAGCCGCGCTGGTCGATCCCGGCGGCGATGCGGAAAAAATTAAGCAGGAGGTAGCGTCGCTCGGCGTTAAGCTGACCCGGATCCTGCTGACTCACGGACACCTTGACCACGTGGGTGCCGCCGCCGAACTGGCCGGCCACTATGGTCTGCCGATCGTTGGTCCGCATAAGGCCGACCTGTTCTGGCTGGAAAATCTGCCGACCCAGAGCCAGATGTTTGGCTTTGCGCCCTGTGCACCGCTGACGCCGGACCGCTGGCTGGAAGAGGGGGAGACGGTGCAGGTGGGCAACACCGAGCTGGAAATCCTGCTCTGCCCCGGCCATACGCCGGGCCATATCGTGTTCTTCGACCGTGCCGGCCGTCTGCTGGTTTCCGGCGACGTTATCTTTAACGGTGGCGTCGGGCGTTCTGATTTCCCGCAGGGCAGCCACGACGATCTAATCGCTTCGATTATTCACAAGCTGCTGCCGCTGGGCGATGACGTAACCTTCCTGCCGGGGCACGGGCCGATCTCAACCCTGGGCCGTGAGCGCATCAGTAATCCATTTTTGCAGTAGTCTGACGGTCTGCAGGTCAGCCAAAAAAGAACCCCGCGTACTACGCGGGGTTTTTCGTTGCGGGAAGCCTGCTGCTACGCAGGCTTTTTTATGGGCTGCGGTCCGCGGGTTACAGCACGGCGACGATGGCTTCGCACAGGGGTGCCATATTATCCGGCGTCATCCCGGCCACGTTAACGCGGCCGGAGTTGACGGCATACACGGCAAACTCATCGCGCAGGCGGATAACCTGTTCTTTGGTCAGGCCGCTGAACGAAAACATGCCGTTCTGGTTGATGATAAAGCTGAAGTCACCCTGTGCGCCTTTCTCCTGCAGCGTGTTCACAAACAGCTGGCGCATACGCTGAATACGCTGGCGCATATCGGCCAGCTCCTGCTCCCACAGGGCGCGCAGGTCGCTGTTGCCAAGGATGGTCGCCACCACCGCAGCGCCGTGTGACGGCGGGTTAGAGTAGTTGGCGCGAATGGTCGCTTTAACCTGGCTGAAGGCGGTGTCGGCAACGTCGGCCGTGGCGGCGACCAGCGTAAAGGCGCCCACGCGCTCATTATACAGGCCGAAATTTTTCGAATATGAGCTGCAGACGATCAGCTCCTGATGCCCGGCGGCGAAAAGTCGCAGGCCGCCGGCATCCTCTTCCAGCCCACGGGCGAAGCCCTGATAGGCGAAGTCAAACAGCGGCAGCCAGCCTTTGCTCTGTGAAAGCGCGGCCAGCTGGGCCCACTGCTCTGCCGTCGGGTCGATCCCGGTCGGGTTATGGCAGCAGCCGTGGAACAGCACCACGTCGCCTGCCTCGGCGGCGTTCAGGCTGTTCAGCAGGCCATCGAAATCCAGCGCGTGTTTTTCAGCGTCGTAATAGTCGTATTCACACACTTCCAGACCGGCAGCGGCAAACACATTTTTGTGATTTGGCCAGCTTGGGTTACTTACCCATACGCGCTTAGCCGGGGTCTGGGTGGCGATAAAGTCTGCCGCCACGCGCAGCGCGCCGGTGCCGCCCGGGGTCTGAGCGGTACGCGCGCGCTTCGCGCCGGTCAGCGCGCTGTCAGCGCCGAACAGCAACGCCTGCGTGCAGCTGCCGAAGTCGGCAATGCCGTCGATGCCGAGGTAGTTTTTGGTGGTTTCGTTTTCCAGCAGGATCTGCTCAGCTTTTTTAACGCTGGTCAGCACCGGCGTTTTGCCGGTCTCATCTTTGTACACGCCGATGCCGAGATTGATTTTATGCGTGCGGTCATCTGCGCGGAACAGGTCGGCTAAGCCGAGAATCGGGTCGGCGGGTGCGGCGGCAATACGTTCAAACATAGTCGGAGTCCGTTAAGCTTGGTTAAAGCGAAGAGAGGACTCAGGTTAACGCCAGCCGGGGGAAATTACCAACCGTTTGCGCTGAAAAAAACGCAAAAGCGGCGCAGGATCAAAACAGCAGCTTAGCGGCGGTCATGCACAGTGCGGCGATGCCGATGATGGTACCGATAACCCATTGGGTCTGGCTGGTCATCTGCTTATACAGTCCACCTACCTGTTGGTGGATGCCACCCACTTCTTTGCGCAGATCACCCACTTCTTTGCGGACATCACCCACTTCTTTGCGGACATCACCCAATTCTTTGCGGACATCACCAACTTCTTTGCGGACATCACCCACCTCCTTACGGATTTCTCCCATCCCTTGTTGCATCTCACCGCGCAACTGGCTGTGCTCTTGATGCATCTCACCGCGCAACTGGCTGTGCTCCTGATGCATCTCCCCGCGCAGTTGGTTGAAGCCCTGATGCATCTCGGTACGGAGTTCGGCGAGGTCGCTTTTGGTGGCAAAGGTTGCCGATCGTGCGTTGAGCACGGCAAGCTCCAGTGTACGCTGGGCGTTATCCTGTTCCAGTCGCTCTGTGCGCTGCATGAACATATCCATTGTTACTCCCTGGCGAAAGATTGAAATTCGAGTGTACCGCCTGAACAAAATAAGTACAGCCTCTGTGGCTGGGGAATTGGAAGTTAATCGAGGAGTTGAGAAACGGCTCGCAACCGTAGTGACGCTGTTTCAGTTACCTACATTGCTGGCGAGTGAGGAGGGGAAGTGCGGAAACGCAAACGGGGCCCGAAGGCCCCGTGGGATGCATGATGCGGCTGGCCTGAGCCATCCGCATTCAGCAATCAGAACTGGTACTGCAGGCCAACGCCAACTACGTCGTCGGTAGAGATACCGGCTGCGCGGGTGTTGTCATTAGCGTCCAGCAGGTTGATTTTGTAATCAACATAGGTGGACATGTTTTTGTTGAAGTAGTAGGTAGAGCCCACGGAAACGTACTTGTACAGATCCTGGTCGCCCACGCCTTCGATGTCCTTGCCTTTAGACTGAACGTAGGCCAGGGATGGACGCAGACCGAAATCGAACTGGTACTGAGCTACCGCTTCGAATTTCTGCTCTTTGTTCACTGCGCCGTTCAGCTCAACGCCGCCCACATCTGCAGAGATGTTGGTAGAGTTACGGGTTTCACCGTACATGGCTGCCAGGTATACGTTGTTCGCGTCGTATTTAACCGCGGTAGACCAGGCTTCAGCGTTGCTGCTGCCGTTAGCAAAGAACTCATTTTTCTGGTTGTTTGTACGGTCAGACTTAGAGTAAGCACCGGTAACCGCAACACCTACTGGAGAGGTGTAAGTTACAGAAGTGCCCCAGCCGTCGCCGTTAGCCTGAGCGGCGCCACGGCCTGTGCCTTCTTCGCTGTTCTTGCCCTGGTACTGCAGAGCGAAGTCCAGGCCGTCAACCAGACCGAAGAAGTTCTTGTTACGGTAAGTAGCCAGACCGTTAGAGCGGCCAACCATGAAGTTATCGTTGTAACCAGAGTCACCGCCGAATACTGGCAGCACGTCGGTCCATGCCAGTGGGTCGTAGCCTACACCGTAGTTACGGCCGTAGTCGAATGAACCGGCATCGCCGAATTTCAGACCTGCGAAGCCAACACGAGTTTTAGAACCCTTGGTGCCTTCTGCTTCAGCAACGTTCGCCTGAACGTTGTATTCCCACTGGCCGTAACCGGTCAGCTGATCGTTAATCTGGGTTTCGCCTTTAAAGCCGAAACGAACGTAAGAAGCATCGCCGTCGTCGCCAGCGTTGTCAGAGAAGGTGTGACGCGCATCAACTTTACCGTACAGGTCCAGTTTGTTGCCATCTTTGTTATAGATTTCTGCAGCGTTAACGGCACCTGCTGCTAACAGAGCAGGGATAACTACTGCAAGAATGTTGCGCTTCATCATTTTATTACCCTCATTGGAGTTATTTTGGACACCTGCCACTGCCGTCAATAATTCTTTACAGAACTACGAAGAGAGTTTGGTGTCTTCCTGTGTCTGCACGCATCTTTCCACTCACAGATTACTTAAGCCAGCCCGAAAATGCTACTAATCTCCTATTCTTGTTGCAGAAAGAAAGTATGTGTTTCAAGATGTAAAAAACACGGAACTTTGTGAGTCAAATCAAAATTTACAGAAATAAAAAAAGGCCAGCTAAGCTGGCCTTAATATATATATGAATTTCTTATAATTAATGCTGAAATCAGAAGGTCGCACTGCGTGGCGTGCGTGGGAACGCGATAACATCTCTTACATTTTGTACGCCGGTGACATAGGCGATTAAACGTTCGAAACCTAAACCGAAACCAGAATGTGGCACGGTGCCGTAGCGACGCAGGTCACGATACCACCAGTAATCTTCTTTATTCAGACCCATCTCGGCCAGGCGCGCATCCAGCACGTCCAGGCGCTCTTCACGCTGCGAACCACCGATGATTTCACCGATGCCCGGGGCCAGAACGTCCATCGCCGCTACGGTCTTGCCGTCATCGTTGAGGCGCATATAGAAGGCTTTAATGTCTTTCGGGTAGTTTTTCACCACCACCGGCGCTTTAAAGTGCTTCTCGGCCAGGTAGCGCTCGTGCTCGGAGGAGAGGTCAATCCCCCACGAGACCGGGTTTTCAAAGTTCTGACCCGAGGCCAGCAGGATCTCTACCGCTTCGGTGTAGTCCACCTGGGCGAAATCGGTGGTAACAAAGCGCTCCAGGCGAGCAATCGCGTCTTTATCAATGCGCTCGGCGAAGAAGGCCATATCATCGGCACGCTCGGCAAGCACCGCTTTAAACACGTACTTCAGCATCGCTTCCGCCAGTGCGGCGTTGTCTTCCAGATCGGCGAAGGCCACTTCCGGCTCCAGCATCCAGAACTCCGCCAGATGGCGGCTGGTGTGCGAGTTTTCCGCACGGAAGGTCGGGCCAAAGGTGTAGATCTTAGAGATGGCGCTGGCGTAGGTTTCGCCGTTCAGCTGACCGGAAACGGTGAGGAAGGCTTCTTTACCAAAGAAATCTTCATCATAGTTGACCTTACCTTCCGGCGTGCGCGGCAGGTTTTCCAGGTCCAGCGTCGAGACGCGGAACATTTCACCGGCACCTTCGGTATCCGATGCGGTAATCAGCGGGGTGGAGACCCAGAAGAATCCCTGCTCATCAAAGAAGCGGTGCAGTGCCTGGGCCAGCGTGTGGCGCACGCGGGCGACCGCACCGATCAGGTTGGTGCGCGGGCGCAGGTGCGCCACTTCACGCAGGTACTCTATACTGTGGCGTTTGGCCGCCATCGGGTAGGTATCCGGATCGTCAACCCAGCCGACCACCTTCACCGCAGTGGCCTGAATTTCAAAGCTCTGGCCTTCGCCTGGAGATTCGACAATCTTACCGGTGATTTCAACCGAACAGCCGGTGGTCAGGCGCAGCACGTCTTCCTGATAATTATTCAGAGAATTATTGACGACGGCCTGAACGGGATTAAAGCAGGAACCGTCGTAAACGGCGATAAAGGAAATACCGGCTTTTGAATCTCTTCGGGTACGCACCCAGCCACGTACGGTGACTTCGCTGTCAACCGCGACCCGGCCGTGCAGTACATCCGCTACAGGCACAACGCTCATATCAGTCTCTCACTGTTAATCTGAAAGGAAAATTTACCCCGAATTTAGGGTGTTGCTATGTTACTTGCCAGGCGAGGAGAAACAAGCGGAATTAGAGGAACGGGGCAGATTTCTTGCAGGCCACGCTTGCAGGGACGGCTGCTGCCGGCCCTGCTGTGGCGATCAGCTGGCTTTTTTCACCCGTGGCAGGTCAAAGGCTTTACGCAGGGCGTGAACGAAGGCCTGATCCTCGCAGATGGTTTTGCCGGGGCTGTCGGAAAGCTTGGCCACCGGTTTGCCGTTGCACTCCACCAGCTTAATCACGATATTCAGCGGTTTCACCTGGGGAATATCGCAGGTCAGGCGGGTGCCAATGCCGAACACCAGGTTGACGCGCTGGTCGAAATGGCGGTAGAGGGCGACCGCACTGTCGAGATCCAGGTTATCGGAGAAAACCAGCGTTTTGGTCAGCGGGTCAATCCCCAGCTGCTGATAGTGGGCGATGGCTTTCTCGCCCCATTCAAACGGGTCGCCGGAGTCATGGCGCAGCCCCTGGTAGGCGCTGGCAAAGTTACGGCCGAAATCGCGCAGGAAGGCGTCCATGGTAATACAGTCGGTCAGCGCAATCCCCAGCTGATCCGGGTACTCCTCCAGCCACGCCTGCAGCGCCGCCCGCTGGCTGTTGGCCAGTACCGGGCTGATCTGCTGATGCGCCTGGAACCACTCGTGGGCCTGGGTGCCGACCGGCGCAATGCCCAGCTGGCGGGCAACTTCATAGTTGCTGGAGCCCACCAGCCACGGGAAGCTCTGGTGCAGGGTGGTCACGATGGCCAGCTGCACGTCGTGGGAGAAACGGCGGCGGGTGCCGAAATCCATCAGCCGGAAACGCGACATATCCAGATCGGCGGTCAGCCCGGCAAACTGCGCCAGCTTGCTCTGCAGCTTCTCTACCGCCATTGCCGGCGTCACCTCAGGTGAACGGTGGCGGTGTACCACCTCACTGATTAACGCCAGCAACGGCACTTCCCACATGATCACTTCACGCCACGGACCGCTGATGCGGATATCCAGCCGCCCCTGCAGGTTGCGCACCCGCACCTGCTGCGGGTCATAACGAAACGCGCGCAGCCAGTCAAGGTAGTCCGCCTTAAAGAACGGCAGGCTGCTGAGATAGGCGTGTTCGTCCTCCGTTAACGCCAGCGACGCCATGCTGGCAATCTGCTGATTGATCTCATCAGCATAGATGCCTAACAGGTCGTCGCCGCGACAGCGAAATTCAGCGGCCACGGTGACATCGTGATAGCGGTGGTACACCGCCTGCTGCATGTGGAGCTTATAGGCGTCAGTATCGAGAAGCGTCTTTAAAATGGGGGAAGCGTGTCGTGTCATGGTGCGTTTCAGCATCCTCTGGCGAAGAGCGTTATCCCTGGAAAAAAGTAGCAAAAGTCGCAGGAGTATAACCTGATTACTTATTTAGTGAAGCCGATCACAGCACAATTCGGCCAGCCAGGTCGAGCACATTTTGCAGGCATGTTAACGCAATGTGTCAATTTGCCACATTGACGCCATTCGGTGTGATTCAACATGGCAACCGGACGCTAACAGGCATAGACTTGAAAAGGTTAACTAATTATCGACGTGAGAAGAACTTATGACGCAACTGCCGCAGGCCAAAAACCGCCATGATTATCGCGCACCCGATTTTACCATTACTGATATCGATCTGACCTTTATCCTGGATGCAGCCACCACCCGGGTCACGGCGGTCAGCCAGGTCAAACGGCTCGGCGGCCCTGATGCCGCGCTGCAGCTGGATGGAGCAGAAGAGCTGACGCTGATCTCGCTGCACGTCAATGACCAGCCGTGGCCGCACTACCGCCTGCAGGAGGGCGCACTGACCGTAGAGCAGTTGCCCGATGCTTTCACCCTGACCATCGTTAACGATATTCACCCGGACAAAAATACCGCGCTGGAAGGGCTGTATCAGTCCGGCGAAGCGCTCTGCACCCAGTGTGAGGCAGAAGGTTTCCGCCATATTACCTGGTATCTCGATCGTCCGGACGTGCTGGCACGTTTTACCACCACCCTGATTGCCGACCGCGCCCGTTACCCGTACCTGCTCTCCAACGGCAACCGCCTTGACGGCGGGCAGCTGGAGGATGGCCGCCACTGGATGAAGTGGCAGGATCCGTTCCCTAAACCCTGCTACCTGTTCGCGCTGGTAGCCGGTGATTTTGACGTGCTGCGCGACAGCTTTACCACCCGTTCCGGCCGCGAGGTGGCGCTGGAGATTTTCGTCGACCACGGCAACCTCGATCGCGCCGACTGGGCGATGACTTCGCTGAAAAACAGCATGAAATGGGATGAAGAGCGCTTTGGCCTCGAGTACGACCTCGACATCTTTATGATCGTTGCCGTCGACTTCTTTAATATGGGCGCGATGGAGAATAAAGGCCTCAACGTCTTTAACTCGAAATACGTTCTGGCGAAGGCCGCCACCGCTACCGATAAGGATTATCTCGGTATTGAGGCGGTGATCGGCCACGAATATTTCCACAACTGGACCGGCAACCGCGTGACCTGCCGCGACTGGTTCCAGCTCAGCCTGAAAGAGGGGCTGACCGTGTTCCGCGATCAGGAGTTCAGCTCCGATCTTGGCTCACGGCCGGTGAACCGCATCGATAACGTGCGCGTGATGCGCGGCGCGCAGTTTGCCGAAGACGCCAGCCCGATGGCGCATCCGATCCGGCCTGAGCAGGTGATCGAGATGAACAACTTCTATACGCTGACGGTATATGAGAAGGGATCGGAAGTGATCCGCATGCTGCACACGCTGCTCGGCGAAGCCAGCTTCCAGAAGGGCATGCAGCTCTACTTTGAGCGGCATGACGGCAGCGCGGCCACCTGTGACGACTTTGTGCAGGCGATGGAGGATGCGTCTAACGTCGATCTGTCGCAGTTCCGCCGCTGGTACAGCCAGTCCGGCACGCCGGTGCTGACGGTGCGGGATGACTACAGCCCTGAGCTGCAGCAGTATACATTGCACGTGGCCCAGGCCACGCCGCCGACCGCCGACCGTCAGGAGAAGCTGCCGCTGCATATTCCGCTGGATATCGAGCTGTACGACGCGCAGGGTAAGGTGATTCCACTGCAGCACAATGGGCACCCGGTGCACCACGTGCTTAACGTGACCGAGAGCGTGCAGACCTTTATCTTTGACCGGGTGCCACAGCCGCCGGTGCCGTCGCTGCTGCGCGAATTTTCCGCGCCGGTGAAGCTGGACTACAACTGGAGCGATGCGCAGCTGACCTTCCTGATGCGCCACGCCCGCAATGACTTCTCTCGCTGGGATGCGGCCCAGAGCCTGCTGGCAACCCATATCAAGCTGAACGTCGCGCGCCAGCAGCAGGATCAGCCGCTGTCGCTGCCGCTGCACGTGGCAGATGCCTTCCGCGCGGTGCTGCTGGAAGAGAACAGCGATCCGGCGCTGATGGCGCTGATCCTGTCGCTGCCGGGTGAAAACGAGATCGCCGAGCTGTTTGACACCATCGACCCGCAGGCCATCGCGGCGGTCCGCGAGGCGCTGATGCGCACGCTGGCGGGCGAGCTGGCGGACGAGCTACTGGCGGTGTATCGCGCTAACCACAGCACGGAGTACCGGGTGGAACATGCCGAGATCGCGAAGCGTTCGCTGAAAAACGTCTGCCTGAGCTATCTGGCCTTTGGCGATGCGGAGCAGGCCGACAGGCTGGTCAGCGCCCAGTACCACGCGGCCAACAACATGACCGATACCGTAGCGGCGCTCTCCGCCGCGGTAGCCGCGCAGCTGCCGTGCCGGACAGCCCTGCTGGCCGATTTTGACGACCGCTGGCATCAGGATGGTCTGGTGATGGATAAGTGGTTTATGCTGCAGGCCACCGGCCCGGGGGAGGATGTGCTGACGCAGGTGCGTGCGTTGTTAAACCACCGCTCGTTCACCCTCGGCAACCCAAACCGGGTTCGCTCGCTGATCGGCGCGTTTGCCGCCAGCAACCCGGCGGCATTCCATGCAGCCGACGGCAGCGGTTATCAGTTCCTGGTGGAGATCCTCACCGATCTCAACACCCGCAACCCGCAGGTGGCGGCGCGGATGATCGAGCCGCTGATTCGCCTGAAGCGTTACGACAGCGGCCGCCAGGCGCTGATGCGTCAGGCGCTGGAGCAGTTGCAGGGGCTTGATAAGCTGTCCGGGGATCTGTTCGAGAAGATCAGCAAAGCGCTGAATGCCTGATCGTGGGTGAAATTGCCGGGCTGACCCGGCAATTTCACCTTCTGCAACATCCGCTGAGTTCCTAACCTCCAACCGGCGCCAGTTCAATGAACAGCGCCGGTTGTTTCAACAGCGCTTCATCCAGCGCCGCCCAGCTCAGGTTATGGGCCGTGTTGCCGCCCTTCACCTGCACAATAATGTGCTGCAGTGCCTGCACGTTCGTTTTTCGTTTTGAGAAGTGATTGCGGTACAACCAGTCCTCCAGTTCATAGTTCTGACTGACGTTGACAAATTTGTTGTCGGCCTTGTACATAACAGATCCCTCATTATTCTTCCGGCAGTGATGTCGGTTAAGTGAACCTGCCACCAATCTGGCAGGTTGAGCAGGGTGCCCGCTCAACACAATGGGGGTAACTGTGGCGCAATGCATTCGGTGGATCGTCCAAAATTGCAGCAGCTGCGTGCTGCCGCGGAGGGCGCTGTCTGCCGATCTACCGCTGATGCCGGGCTATCTTGTCCGGCGCAAAATCGTGGGCGACCTGTTCGCCGTGTGCCCGCACCTGTTGCGGCTGGGGAATTTCGGGTATCTGCAGGTCAAGGTGCGGAAACAGCAGCTCGCCCACCCGGTACGCCTCTTCCAGATGCGGATAGCCGGAGAGGATAAAGGTTTCGATACCGAGATCGGCATACTCCTGCATGCGGGCGGCAATGGTTGGACCATCGCCCACCAGCGCCGTGCCGGCACCACTGCGTACCAGGCCGACGCCGGCCCACAGGTTCGGGCTGATCTCCAGCCGGTCGCGTTTGCCGCCATGCAACGCCGCCATCCGCTGCTGGCCGACGGAGTCGGTTTTCGCCAGTTTCGCCTGGGCCTGCGCAATAGTGTCGTCATCCACGTGGGCGATCAGCCGTTCTGCCGCCTGCCAGGCCTCTTCATTGGTTTCCCGCACGATAATATGCAGGCGAATGCCAAAACGCAGCCTGCGTCCCTGCGCGGCGGCCTTCGCCTGCACCCCGGCGAGCTTCTCTTTCACCTGCGCCGGTGGCTCGCCCCAGGTCAGATAGACGTCGACCTGCTCGGCGGCCAGATCCTGCGCCACCTCAGACGAACCACCAAACCACAGCTGCGGTCGCGGCTGCTGGACCGGCTTAAACATCAGCCGCGCACCGCGCACGTTAACATGCCTACCTTCGTAATCAACGGTCTCACCTTCAATCACCCGTCGCCAGACGCGGGTAAACTCGGCGGACTCCGCGTAGCGTTCGCGGTGGTCGAGGAACACGCCGTCGCCGGCCAGCTCTTCCGCATCGCCGCCGGTGACCAGATTAAAGATCGCGCGTCCGCTGGAGAGACGATCGAGCGTGGCCGCCTGACGCGCCGCCTGGGTAGGCGAGGTGACGCCGGGGCGCAGCGCCACCAGAAAACGCAGGCGCTGGGTCACCGGGATCAGCGACGCGGCCACCAGCCAGGCATCCTCGCAGGAGCGGCCGGTCGGAATCAATACGCCACCAAAACCGAGCCTGTCGGTCGCCTGGGCAATCTGCTGCAGATAGGCATAATCCACCGGGCGGGCACCCTGGTTGGTGCCAAGATAATGACCGTCGCCGTGCGTCGGCAGAAACCAGAATACGGACAGGCTCATGATCGTGCTCCTTAATCAGTGTGGCGTTGGGCCGTAGCGGATGCGTTTGCCATTCCGGCCGGGCGGTAAACGGGTGAGGGCGATATACAGGCCCGGTTATACCGCTGTGGCCAGCGGGCGACGGCGTGCCAGCGCATGCCAGAAAGTATCGACCGCCTCTTCCAGCCGTGCGGCAAGGCCAGGGGTCAGTTCTGGCTGGCGGTCGTAATGGGCGATCTGGCTGTCATCGGCAAACACGCCGTGCAGCACTTCCTGCGCCTTCAGGGCGTTGAGCACCGGTTTCAACGCATAGTCGACGGCCAGCAGATGGGCGACGGTGCCACCGGTCGCCAGCGGCAGGACCACCTTGTGCTCCAGCGCGCGCTCCGGCAGCAGATCCAGCAGAGTTTTTAGCGCGCCCGCAAATGAGGCTTTATATACCGGCGTAGCGACGATAAAGCCGTCGGCGCTGGCGAGGTCCTCCTTCAGCGCCAGCAGCGCCGGCGAGTCGAAACGGGCGTACAGCAGGTCTTCGGCGTGAAAGTTATGCACGTTCCAGGGGATTACCTCAACGCCGCGGGCTTCCAGCGCACGCTGGCAGACGGTGAGCAGGGCGGTGGACCGGGATGGAAAACGGGGGCTTCCCGCCAGAGTAATAACGCGCATAACCACTCCTTATAACTGAAAGTTATTGATTAAACAGTTTCAAAAAAAAGTTGGTCTTATCCTGACAGAGCGGGAAGGGGGGCTTAAATGATTTATCCGGCATTGAGAAGCTCTAAATCAGATAACGTAGTGCGTTCATCGCGGGTATCAGGCCAGATTGTGGCTTTTTTGGCATTTTTATGCGGCAGGTCATTTCCCTTTACCGGGGGATTCCCGGATAATACGACCCCGATTTTATCCCGGGACCTCAGGAGTGACCATGTACTACCCCTTCGTACGTAAAGCGCTATTTCAGCTCGATCCTGAGCGTGTGCATGAGCTGACCTTACAGCAGCTGAAGCGCCTTTCCGGCACGCCGCTGCGCGGCCTGATCCGTCAGTCGCTGCCTTTCCGGCCGGTGAGCTGCATGGGGCTGACCTTTAAGAACCCGCTGGGCCTGGCGGCTGGCCTCGACAAAAACGGCGAATGCATTGATGCCTTCGGCGCGATGGGCTTTGGTTTTATTGAAATCGGTACCGTTACCCCGCGTCCGCAGCCGGGGAATGATAAGCCGCGCATGTTCCGTATTGTCGAGGCGGGCGGCATTATTAACCGCATGGGCTTTAATAATCTGGGTGTCGATCACCTGGTAGAGAATGTCAAAAAGGCCCATTTCGACGGTATTCTCGGGATCAATATCGGCAAAAATAAAGATACCCCGGTAGAGCAGGGGAAGGACGATTACCTGATCAGCATGGATAAGATTTATCCTTACGCCGGGTATATCGCCATCAATATTTCTTCCCCTAACACGCCGGGACTGCGCTCTTTACAATATGGTGAGGCGCTGGATGATTTGCTGTCGGTGGTCAAAACCCGTCAGGCGGAACTGCAGCAGATCCACCATAAATATGTGCCGGTGGCGGTGAAGATTGCCCCGGACCTGACGGAAGAAGAGCTGATTCAGGTGGCCGACAGCCTGGTGCGGCATAATATAGACGGAGTGATTGCCACCAATACCACCCTCGATCGCTCGCTGGTGGCCGGATTAAAATATGCCGATGAAGCGGGTGGATTAAGCGGTCGTCCGGTGCAGTTACGCAGTACGGAAATTATCCGTCGTCTCTCTGCCGAACTGCAGGGCAGGCTGCCGATTATCGGCGTGGGCGGTATTGACTCCCTGGTCTCGGCGCGGGAAAAAATCGCCGCTGGGGCGACGCTGGTGCAAATATATTCCGGATTTATTTACCAGGGCCCGCCGCTGATAAAAGAAATTGTGACCCATCTCTAAGCCCATTCCGCGTTAACCAGGCCAGAGGCTTTATTTTTGCCTCTGGCTCGTTTATATTTTGTTCTGTTCGATAACTATTCATTTTTTGCTGCCGCGATCGCTGAGATTCAGAGGGGCGCAGATTTTTTCCGGCAGAACACGGCTGACCGGATGTATGTAACAATTTAATACGGGATCCATCATGAGGATAAAACCTGACGATAACTGGCGGTGGTTTTTTGACGCTGAGCATGACCGTATGATGCTGGATATGGCTGACGGTATGCTGTTCCGTTCCCGCTTCCCGCGCAAGATGTTAACGCCGGATGCCTTTACGGTTTCCGGTTTTTGTGTTGATGACGCGGCGCTGTTTTTTACCTTTGACGAGCGCTGCCGTCAGGCCGGAATAAGAGGCGACCGCCGCGCCGAGCTGGTATTAAATGCGCTGGTGGCGATGCGTTTTCTGAAACCGCTGATGCCGAAAAGCTGGCATTTTGAAAGCTATATTCAGCATGACTGGCGGCCGGCAGAAGGCGAGCTGGTTAGCGTACGCGTTACCGACAGCGGCCAGCTGGCCAGCCTGCTGGTGGTGGAGCCGGGCGAGAGCGCCGCGCTGTGCCTGGTGGCGCAGCCGCAGATGACGGTCGCCGGGCGCGGTTTGCAGTTGGGTGACGCGATTAAAATCATGCACGATCGTCTGCTGCCGCAGCAGAAATCAGACGATCTGCGGCTGGCGCGCGCGGTGTAACCCGCGCGGCCGGTTCAGCGCAGCGTCAGGTCGCTGGCCGGAATGCAGCTGCAGCTGAGGATGGTGCCGTCCGCGCGCACCGCCCCTTTTTTCAACGCCTTCACTTCTCCGCTAACCAGCGTGACCTTACAGCTGCCGCAGATGCCGGCGCGGCAGGAGTAGGGGACGGCGATCCCCTGCAACTCCAGCTGCTCCAGCAGCACCTGCTGATTGTCGCCGCAAAAAGCCTTGCCCTGCCAGTTTAGCGTCAGCTCGCTGACCGCGCTGCTGGCGACCTCCAGCGTCTCCACCACCTCGCCCGCGCCGTACAGGCGTGGCGCATGGTGGCTGAGCACTTCCAGCGCATCTCCCACCCGAACCACGCCGCTGTTGCGCGCCACCAGGTTCAGGCCAAAGTCGACGTCGCCGCTGCCGTCCTGCGCGCTGCGAAAGCCCTGTAGCGTGGCTAAGGGTTCGCCGGCGGGGTGTTTGCGCCCGTGCTGCGGGCTGACGGTGGTGAAAATGCAGCGGCTGCAGGGCTTAGGGACATCAAATTCTACTTCGCCGATTTTCAATGACGCCCAGCTGTCCTCCTGCCAGGCCGCGGCGCCGCTCACCACCAGGTTGGGGCGAAACTGTTCCATACGCACGCCTGCCGGGCAGCGCTGCTGCAGGGAGTGTAGCGAGGCTTCATTGACCAGCAGGAACGGGTAGCCATCGGCAAAGCCCAGCGGCGTCTGCTGATAGTGCTTAACCCGGCGGGTCATCTCCGGCCCCGCCCAGCGCAGCTGCACCGGGCGCGGGAAGAAGCCGCTAAGCCACTGGTTGATGCTGTCAGGCGCGATCAGCGCGGTAAAGTGGGTACCCCACACTTCGGTGGGCGCAGGGGCTGGGGCAAAGTCGCTGAACAGCACCGTGGCGCTGCTGCCGTCCGGCGCGCTGAGCTGCAGACCGTTCATAATCAGCGACGGTGTGAACAGCACCATCTCCGGATACTGGCGGGCGGTAATAAAGGTGCCGTCCGGATCGGTCAGCATAAACAGGCGATCGAACGCCAGCCCGCTGGCCAGGGCCTGGGCGTGCGAAACCTGCAGACCGCGCATCGATTTAACCGGATGAATAAACAAGCGTGAGAGAACGATCATGTCGAGACCGATCCTGAATTTAGCGATGAATGCCCGCATGGTAACAAGGGTTTTGCCGTAAAACACGCGATCTTTATGACATGGCGCTCCGATTAGCTATAATGCGCAGCAATTTTCTGAAGACGATAAGTGACGCTATGAATTCTCTGTTTGCCAGTACGGCGCGTGGGCTCGAAGAGCTGTTAAAAAGTGAACTGGAAGCGCTGGGAGCGGAAAGCTGCCAGATCGTCCAGGGCGGCGTACATTATCAGGGCGACGATCGTCTGATGTACCAGAGCCTGATGTGGAGCCGTCTGGCTTCACGCATCCTGCTGCCGCTGACCGAATGTGGGGTTTACAGCGATCTGGATCTTTACCTCGGCGTGCAGGCGATCGACTGGCCGGCGCTGTTCGGCAGCGATAAAACCTTTGCCGTGCACTTCAGCGGCCTGAACGAGGTGATCCGCAACAGCCAGTACGGTGCCCTGAAGGTGAAGGATGCCATCGTTGACAGCTTTACCCGTAAAAATCTGCCGCGTCCGGACGTGGATCGCGAGCAGCCGGATATCCGCGTTAACGTCTGGCTGAATAAAGATACCGCCAGCATCGCGCTGGATTTGAGCGGCGATGGCCTGCACCAGCGCGGCTACCGCCAGCAGACCGGTGCGGCCCCGCTGAAAGAGACGCTGGCCGCCGCCATCGTGCTGCGTTCCGGCTGGCAGGCCGGTAGCCCGCTGGTCGATCCGATGTGTGGTTCCGGCACGCTGCTGCTGGAAGCGGCGATGATCGCCTGCGATCGCGCGCCGGGCCTGCACCGCAACCACTGGGGCTTTACCGGCTGGAACAAGTTTGACGCCGGGCTGTGGCAGGAAGTCAAAACCGAAGCGCAGGTGCGTGCCCGTAAAGGAGCAAAAGAGACCACTTCGCGCTTCTTTGGTTACGATAACGATTCCCGGGTGATTGAAAGCGCGCGCGCTAACGCCCGTCGTGCCGGCGTAGCCGACCTGATCGCCTTCACCGCGCAGGACGTACTGAAGCTGACCAACCCGCTGCCGGAAGGCCCGGCGGGCACGGTGGTCAGCAACCCGCCCTACGGCGAGCGTCTGGAGAGTGAACCGGCGCTGATTGCGCTGCACAGCCAGCTGGGCCGTATTATGAAAAGCCAGTTTGGCGGCTGGAACCTGTCGCTGTTCAGCGCCTCACCGGAGCTGCTGAGCTGCCTGCAGCTGCGCGCCGATCGCCAGTTTAAGGCGAAAAATGGCCCGCTGGACTGCGTACAGAAAAACTATCAGCTGGCGGCCAACCCGTCAGGCGGCGCCGTGGCACAGCTGGCAGATGATTATGCCAATCGCCTGCGTAAGAACCTGAAGAAGCTGGACAAGTGGGCGCGCCAGGAGGGCATTGAGTGCTACCGTATTTACGACGCCGACCTGCCTGACTACAACGTGGCGGTCGACCGTTACGCCGACTGGGTGATTATTCAGGAGTACGCGCCGCCGAAAACCGTCGATGCAACCAAGGCCCGCCAGCGTCTGTTTGACGTGATCGCCGCCACGCTCAGCGTGCTGGAGCTGCCGGCCAACCGTCTGGTGCTGAAGACGCGTGAAAAGCAGAAGGGCACCAGCCAGTACCAGAAGATGAACGAGAAGGGCGACTTTTTCGAAGTGCGCGAGTTTGATGCGAAACTGTGGGTGAACCTGACCGACTATCTCGATACCGGGCTGTTCCTCGATCACCGCATCGCGCGTAAAATGCTGGGCAAGATGAGCGCCGGCAAAGATTTCCTTAACCTGTTTGCCTACACCGGCAGCGCCAGCGTGCACGCCGGCCTGGGCGGCGCGCGCAGCACCACCACCGTTGATATGTCGCGCACCTACCTGGAGTGGGCCGAGCGCAACCTGCGGCTGAACGGCCTGACCGGCCGCCAGCACCGCCTGATGCAGGCGGACTGCCTGAGCTGGCTGCGCGACGCCGACGAACAGTTCGACCTGATCTTTATCGATCCGCCGACCTTCTCCAACTCCAAACGCATGGAAGAGAGCTTCGACGTACAGCGCGATCACCTGGCTCTGATGGGCGATCTGAAGCGTCTGCTGCGCAATAACGGCACCATTATGTTCTCGAACAACAAGCGTGGTTTCAAAATGGATCTGGCCGGCCTTGCCGCGCTGGGCCTGGAAGCCCGCGAAATTACGGACAAAACCCAGTCACAGGATTTTGCCCGCAACCGTCAAATTCACAACTGCTGGCTGCTGACGCACGCCGGTAAGGAATAAAGAGTTATGTCATTAATCAGTATTCATGGCGCTTACCTCTCATTCAGCGATGCGCCGCTGTTGGATAACACTGAGCTGCACATCGAAGAGAACGAGCGCGTCTGTCTGGTCGGGCGTAACGGTGCCGGCAAATCCACGCTGATGAAAATCATCAACCGGGAACAGCCGCTGGACGACGGGCGCATTATTTATGAGCAGGATCTGATCGTGGCGCGTCTGCAGCAGGATCCGCCGCGCAACGTGCAGGGCTCGGTGTATGATTTCGTCGCCGAAGGCGTGCAGGAGCAGGCTGAACACCTGAAAGCCTATCATGCGATTTCCCATCTGGTGATGGAAGATCCGAGCGATAAGAACCTCAACGAGATGGCGCGTCTGCAGACCATCCTCGATCACCAGAACCTGTGGCAGCTGGAGAGCCGTATTCACGACGTGCTCAAGCAGATCGGTCTGGAGCCGGACGTTGAGCTGTCATCGCTCTCCGGCGGCTGGCTGCGTAAGGCGGCGCTGGGGCGTGCGCTGGTCAGCAACCCGAAGGTGCTGATGCTCGATGAGCCGACCAACCACCTGGATATTGAGACCATCGACTGGCTGGAAACCTTCCTGAAGACCTTCCAGGGCAGCATTATCTTTATCTCTCACGACCGTTCGTTTATTCGCAATATGGCGACGCGAATCGTCGATCTTGACCGCGGTAAGCTGGTCTCCTGGCCGGGCGACTACGACCTTTACCTGCTGAGCAAAGAGGAAGCGCTGCGCGTTGAAGAGATGCAGAACGCCGAATTCGACCGCAAGCTGGCGCAGGAAGAGGTGTGGATCCGCCAGGGTATCAAGGCACGCCGTACCCGTAACGAAGGGCGAGTACGTGCGCTGAAAGCGCTGCGTCGCGAACGTTCTGAACGCCGTGAAGTGATGGGCAAAGCCAACATGCAGGTGGAAGAGGCGAGCCGCTCCGGCAAGATCGTCTTTGAGCTGGAAGATGTCGCTTACGGCATCAACGGTAAACAGCTGGTGAACGGTTTCTCCCGTCAGGTACAGCGCGGCGATAAAATTGCCCTGATTGGCCCGAACGGCTGTGGTAAAACTACGCTGCTCAAGCTGATGCTCGACCAGCTGAAGGCCGACAGCGGCCGTGTACATATCGGTACCAAGCTGGAAGTGGCCTACTTTGACCAGCACCGTGCCGAGCTGGATCCGGACCGGACGGTGATGGACAACCTGGCGGAAGGCAAGCAGGAGGTGATGGTCAACGGTAAGCCACGCCACGTGCTGGGCTACCTGCAGGAGTTCCTGTTCCATCCGAAGCGCGCAATGACCCCGGTGCGCGCTCTGTCGGGCGGTGAGCGTAACCGCCTGCTGCTGGCACGCCTGTTCCTCAAGCCAAGCAACCTGCTGATTCTTGATGAACCGACCAACGACCTGGACGTTGAAACGCTGGAGCTGCTGGAAGAGCTGATCGACGGCTATCAGGGCACCGTGTTGCTGGTCAGCCACGACCGTCAGTTCGTCGATAACACCGTGACCGAGTGCTGGATTTTTGAAGGCAACGGCGAGATCGGTGCCTTCGTTGGTGGCTATCATGATGCCCAGCTGCAGCGCAGCGCCTTTAAACAAACCCGTGCGGTTACTAAAGGCAGCAGCGCCCAGCCGCGTCAGGAAAATGTAAAAGCGGAAACGGCCAAAAAACCGGTGGCAAAGTTGAGCTACAATCTACAGCGTGAGCTGGAGCAGCTGCCGCAGAAAATGGAAGCGCTGGAAGCCACCCTGGAGTCTTACCAGGCGCAGGTGGCGGACGCCAGTTTCTTCAATCAGCCCCGTGAGGTAACGCAGCCGGTACTGGATGCGCTGGCCGTTGCGGAAAAAGAGCTGGAAGTGGCCTTTGAGCGCTGGGAATACCTTGAGTCGTTAAGTAACGGCGAATAAGGCAGTGAGTTAAATTCACCGAGGGTCAGGTATGTGTTCGTCGCACCACGCGCATCACTGGATGCTCTGTCCGCAGTGTGACCTGATGACACAAATGCCAGAACTCCGGCCGGGCAGCAAAGCAAGCTGCCCGCGTTGTCATACCACACTCCAAATGAACTGGGTTGAGCCGCGCAGGCGGCCAACCGCCTATGCACTGGCGGCGCTGTTTATGCTGCTGCTGGCCAACCTTTTTCCCTTCGTCAATATGCACGTTGCCGGTCTGAGCAGCGAAATTACCCTGATGCGTATCCCTTCGGTTATGGTTGCGGAGGACTACAGCAGTCTGGCGACGCTGTTCCTGCTGTTTGTTCAGGGCGTACCTGCACTGTGCATGGTGGCGATCCTGCTGCTGGTTAACCCGCTGCGGGTGCCGCCAGCGTTGAAAAAAACGCTGGCGCGCACGCTGTTTCAGCTGAAAAGCTGGGGCATGGCGGAGATTTTCCTCGCCGGCGTGCTGGTCAGCTTCGTCAAGCTGATGGCCTACGGCGATATCGGCATTGGCCTCAGCTTCGTGCCCTGGTGCCTGTTCTGCCTGCTTCAGCTGCGCGCTTTCCAGTGCATCGACAGGCGCACGCTGTGGCAGCAGGTGGCGCCGTTGCCGCCGTTGCCTACAAAACCGGTGCCGGCCATCAGCGGTCTGCGTCAGGGTCTGCGTTCCTGCACCTGCTGTACCGCGGTGCTGGCCAGCGACACCGCTATCTGCCCGCGCTGTGGCACGCACGGGCATGCGCGGCGCAGGCACAGCCTGCAGTGGACCATGGCGCTGCTGATTACCTCGCTGGTGCTCTATATTCCGGCTAACCTGCTGCCGATTATGGTCACTGAAGCGCTGGGCACTCAGATGAACTCGACCATTATGGCCGGGGTGATCCTGTTGTGGAGCGATGGCTCTTATCCGGTGGCGCTGGTGATCTTTATCGCCAGTATTATGGTGCCGTCGCTGAAAATGCTGGCGATAGCCTGGCTGTGCTGGGATGCCAACGGGCACAGCATGAAACCGCGAGACAGCGACCGTATGCACCGCATCTATGAGCTGGTTGAGCTGGTGGGCCGCTGGTCGATGATCGATGTGTTCGTGATTGCCGTGCTCTCTGCGCTGGTGCGTATGGGGCGGCTGATGAGTATTTACCCGGCCATCGGGGCGCTGCTGTTTGCGCTGGTGGTGATCCTGACCATGTTTGCTGCCATTACCTTTGATCCCCGCTTAATCTGGGATCGGACCAGAGAAAAAAGTCTTGAGGAGTCTTCACGTGACGGACAATAACCACGCTACCGCAAAGGTAGATCAGATTAAACGCTGGTCACCGGTGTGGATCATTCCGATCGTCACCGTGCTGATCGGTGCCTGGATCCTGTTTTACCACTTCAGCCATCAGGGGCCGCTGGTGACGCTGATCACCACCAACGCCGAGGGCATTGAAGGGGGGAAAACCACCATCAAAAGCCGCAGCGTCGACGTTGGCGTGGTCGAAAGCGCCGTGCTGACCGACGATCTGCACCATGTCGAGATCACCGCGCGGCTGAATTCCGGTATGGAAAAGCTGCTGCGCGAAGACAGCGCCTTCTGGGTAGTGAAGCCAGCCATCGGCCGTGAAGGCATCACCGGGCTGGGCACGCTGCTCTCCGGGGCCTATATCGAGCTGCAGCCGGGTTCAAAAGGCGAACGTGCCGAGCAGTATAAGCTGCTGGATGCGCCGCCGCTGGCACCGCCGGATGCGAAGGGTATTCGTATTACGCTGGACAGCAGCAAGGCCGGACAGCTTAACGCCGGCGATCCGGTGCTGTTCCGCGGCTACCGCGTCGGCTCCGTGGAGACCAGCGCCTTTGACGCCGACAAACGCCTGATGACCTATCAGCTGTTTGTCGCCGCGCCTTATGACCGCCTGATCACCACCAACGTGCGCTTCTGGAAGGACAGCGGTATCGCGGTGGATATGTCAGCGAACGGCATGCGAGTCGAGATGGGCTCGCTGACTACGCTGTTCAGCGGCGGGGTCAGCTTTGACGTCCCGGACGGCTGGGACCGTGGAGAGCTGGCGCAGAACAAGGCGGAATACAAGCTTTTCGACGACCAGCGCAGCACCCAGGATTCGCTGTATACCGACCATAAAGACTTCCTGCTGTTCTTCAACGACTCGGTACGCGGCCTGCAGGCCGGGGCGCCGGTGGAGTTCCGCGGCATTCGTTTGGGTACCGTGGCAGAAGTGCCGTTTACCGCGCCGGGCATCGCGCAGCGCCTGAACAACGACTACCGCATCCCGGTGCTGATCCGCATCGAACCGGACCGTTTCCGCAAGCAGCTGGGTGACGACTTTAACTTCGAAGAGCACCTGAAGGACGGGATCCGATCCGGCCTGCGCGCCTCGATGAAGTCTGCTAACCTGCTGACCGGTTCGCTGTACGTCGATCTGGATTTCTACGCTAACGCCAAAGCGGTTACCGGCCCGACCACTTTCGCTAACTATGAGCTGATCCCGACCACCAGCGGTGGCCTGGCGCAGATCCAGCAGAAGCTGATGGAATCACTGGATAAGATCAACGCGCTGCCGCTGAACCCGATGGTGAATGAGGCGACCGGTACGCTGAAAGAGAGCCAGCGCACGCTGCGCGAGCTGCAGAAAACGCTGGATAATCTGAACAAGATCACCTCCAGCCAGTCGATGCAGCAGCTGCCCGCCGATATGCAGGGCACGCTGCGTGAGCTGAACCGCAGCATGAAAGGCTTCCAGCCGGGCTCACCGGTTTACAATAAGATGGTCGGCGATATGCAGCGTCTCGACCAGGTGCTGCGCGAGCTGCAGCCGGTATTACGCACGCTGAACAGCAAGAGCAACGCGCTGGTATTTGAGGCCAAACCTGGCGAAGACCCACAGCCGAAGAGGGCGAAATAATGATCAAATGGATGCCGGTTGCGCTGGCACTGGTGCTGACCGCCTGTAGCAGCACCAGCGAGACCCGTTACTACCAGCTGCCAAACCTGACGGCAGCTGGTACCGCGGTCAGCAGTCAGGCGCAGATGCGCCCGCTGTGGGTTGAACACGTTGCGGTGCCCGATTCTCTGGCGGGCAACGGCGTGGTTTACCAGACCAGCGACGTGCAGTACGTGATTGCCAGCAGCAACCTGTGGGCCAGCCCGCTGGATCAGCAGCTGCAGCAGACGCTGGTCAGCAACCTGAGCGCCGCGTTACCCGGCGCGCTGGTGACCACCACTCAGCCCGCGGCGGACCACGATACGCTTAACGTGACGGTGACCGGCTTCCAGGGCCGTTATGATGGCCACGTAGTGGTCAGCGGTGCCTGGGTGCTGGAGCATGATGGACAGCTGCGCCGGCAGAGCTTCGCCATTACCCTGCCGCAGCCGGAGGATGGCTATGACGCGATGGTGCGTACGCTCGCGCAGGGCTGGCTGCAGGCCAGCCGGCAGATGGCTAATGCGATTGCTGCAAAACCTTAATTAAAATCTTTACTTAGTGCCTAAGCCTTTGATTTTTGAAAATTCAGAATTTTCAGAATCAAAGGTTTTTTTTCGTCCCGTCAGCAGGTTAGGGTGCTTTTCGCTAAAAAAAGTCACGCTGATTACGATTTTTTTACGTCACTATTATGACGCTGGCGTGAAAATTGCGCGTTGATCTTTCATTTTAGCCGGGGTAAAACTGTCCTGTGGTTGCGCACAATCTAACCACTGTTTTCTTTCCACCAGATTCCAAGACTCAGATGAGGGAAACGCGGCATGAAGAGACAGAAACGAGATCGCCTGGATCGGGCACATTCAAGAGGTTATCAGGCCGGCATTACCGGGCGCTCTAAAGAGATGTGTCCATACCAATTACTGGATGCACGATCTCACTGGTTGGGAGGCTGGCGACAGGCCATGGAGGACAGGACGGTTAACGCGTAACCCCTGTTCACAGAAAAGGAATGAACCTCCGCTTAAGCGGAGGTTTTCGTTTTGTACCCCGCGGTTCACCCGGCACGGCAATATTCTGCCGGGGGTGAACGCGGGGGCAAAACTATCAGAACGCGGTAGTGTCTTTAAACAGGCCCACTTTCAGGTCGGTGGCTGTATAAATTACGTTACCGTCAACCAGCACTTCACCGTCTGCCACGCCCATTACCAGCTTGCGGTTGATCACGCGTTTGAAGTGGATGCGGTAAGAGACTTTCTTCGCGGTCGGCAGCACCTGACCGGTAAATTTCACTTCGCCCACGCCCAGCGCGCGGCCTTTACCTTCAGCGCCTAACCAGCCGAGGTAGAAGCCAACCAGCTGCCACATGGCATCAAGGCCGAGGCAGCCAGGCATCACCGGATCGCCGATAAAGTGGCAGCCGAAGAACCACAGGTCCGGATTGATATCCAGCTCTGCTTCCACGAAGCCTTTACCGTAGTTACCGCCGTCTTCGGTCATTTTAACTACACGGTCCATCATCAGCATGTTGCCGGACGGCAGTGGCGGGCCTTCAGCACCGAACAGTTCACCGCGACCAGAAGCGATCAGGTCTTCTTTTGTATAGGATTCGCGTTTATCTACCATATTCTCTATAAGCCTTATTTTAATGAAGCACGAAGTTTAGCGAACACGTGTAAGCTGAGCAAGCCCTGTCAGCGCTGGTTGAACCAGTTTAACCAGCGCAGCGGCCAGGGGCGCTGACGCGCGTCTGGCAGGTTGAATTGTGCGATACGCTCCTGAATGGACTGTAACAGGCAAGGCTGCTTCTCTTTGTACCATTCCACGCCGGTTAACAGCGGCAGCGCCTCTTCCACGCCTGAGACGGCCCACAGGTGGAATTTACCCTCACGCACCGCGTCCACCACATCCTGCTGTAAAGAGAGATGACGTACGTTGGCCGTCGGGATGATAATCCCCTGGCTGCCTGACAGGGTGCGCTGGTTGCAGATGGCGAAGAAGCCTTCAATTTTTTCATTCAGGCCGCCGACCGGCTGCACGCGGCCAAACTGGTCGACGGAGCCGGTGACCGCAATCTGCTGATTGATCGGCTGGTCAGCCAGAGCACTGACCAGCGCGCAGAGTTCAGCCAGCGAGGCGCTGTCACCGTCCACTTCGGCGTAGGACTGTTCAAACACAATCGACGCCGAGAAGGGCAGTTGTTGATCCAGGTCCAGTTCGGCCATCAGCCACGCCTGCATGATCATCATGCCCTTGGCGTGAATATTGCCGCCCAGCTCGGCCTTGCGCTCAACGTCGGTGAACTCACCGTCGCCGATGTGTACCACGCAGCTGATGCGTGACGGTTCGCCAAACGCCCGCGGATGGCCGGGAAATTCGATCACCGAGAGGGCGTTAATCTGGCCAACGGCCTCACCCTCGGTTTCAATCAGGATCTGATCGAGCAGGATGTCATCACGGATCCGCTCACTGAGGAAGCCTTCACGCCATTCGCGGGTGGTCAACGCATCGCTGAGGTTTTCACCGCTGAGCAGGCCGGCCTCACTGTACAGGGCGGCCTCCTGCAACTGGCTGGTCAGCCACAGGGGATCGAGCGGCAGCGTATCCTGATCGCCGGTGTAACGCGCGCCTTCACGCACCAGTAACGGCCAGAAGTCGGCAGCCGGGGCCTCATAGCCCAGGTCCTGAGCGATACCGGTCACCCACTGTTGCCACTGGCTGAACTCTTCATCTTCCGCCAGCTGAATATTTTCTTCAAATTCAGCGTACAGCGCCTGCGCGGCCAGTTCCGGCTCGATCTCCTGGAAATCGGCCAGCACGTCGCGTTCGCCGATCAGCAGCAGGCGGAAACTCAACGGCATCGCGGGTATCGCCAGCGGCAGCGGGCGGGTTTCATCCTGCGAGTACCAGATGAACTGGCCGGTGGTCAGCATCTGCTTCAGCCGCATCCACAGCAGCGGCTGTGCCACCAGCGTGCGCAGCGACAGGATCAGCACACCGCCGTTGGCCTGGTGAACCAGCCCCGGCGTCAGCTGGACGTTGCCCTGGTACTGGCGCACGCAGCCAAACAGCTGCTCGGCTTCAATCCAGTCGGCGCAATGGACGCCGCCTTCACTGGCGAACGGCTCGCCGGTGCTCTGTGCCGGATGCCAGTGAACGGTCGTACCGTCGATCTGATAAGAACCACCATACAGCGCATCCGGTTCATCCTCGTGCAGGGAGGAGAGGATACGGTGCAGTAAAGCCAGATATTCAGCACTTTCGGCACATTTAACCAGCATAAGCGGTACTTTTGCCGGGGTTTGCAGGAACAGGTTCAGGCCATTAAACAGGCGCGACTGTACCGAGGCAAAGCACTCTGCATCGGCAACAACGTCCTGGGAAAGAAGATGTTGAAAGCGTTCAGTATCGGGCTGTAGGGCACGCCACTCGAGTTGGTTGCTGGTCAAAGTTATCGTATTTTTCACATTGGAATAAAAGCAGCATTATACAATAATTCAGCCTGTTAAGCACCGCAGACATGCGCTTACGCGGCGGCAGACACATTATTCATCTCACCTCGTCGGTTTTCTTTACTGCCAGATGAAAAAAAGCTGTTATTCTTAAGTCGTTATGTGATCAGCATGAGATTCCGATGAAATATCAGCAACTGGAAAATCTTGAAAGCGGGTGGAAATGGAAGTACCTGGTGAAAAAACACCGCGAGGGAGAATTGATCACGCGTTATATTGAGCAGAGCGCCGCCCAGGCGGTGGTGGAGGAGCTGCTGGCGATGGAGAACCGGCCGGTTGACGTCGCCAACTGGATTGCTGCACACATCAATCCGCTGCTTGAAAACCGGATGAAACAGACCATCCGCGCCCGCCGCAAGCGTCATTTCAATGCGGAACATCAGCACACGCGTAAGAAATCCATCGATCTGGAGTATCTTGTCTGGCAGCGCCTTGCCGGTCTGGCCCAGCGTCGTGACAGCACGCTGTCGGAAACCATCGTGCAGCTGATTGAAGATGCCGAACGCAAAGAAGAGTACGCCAGCCAGATGTCTTCACTGAAGCAGGGACTAAAGGATATGCTTGGCAAACCGGAGTAACGTCAGGAACGGTACGTTAACCCGATGCAGGTATCGCCCGTACTGCACAAAATCAGGACAATAAAAAACCCCGCAGAGCGGGGTTTTTTTGCATCACGGGATGACTTAAGCCTGTGGCTGAGTCACAACGTCTTTGATGCCTTTAACTTCGATCTCTACACGACGGTCTGGCGCCAGGCAGTCGATCAGGGCCGCACGGCCTTTCACGCTGTCACAGGTGCTGCCGGTAACCGGGTTAGATTTACCCTGGCCACGTGCAGAAACTTTGTTAGCCGGGATACCTTTAGAGACCAGGTAGTCAACCACAGACTGAGCGCGCTGCTCAGACAGTTTCTGGTTGTACTGCTCTGAACCGATACGGTCGGTGTAGCCCAGAACAACTACTGAACCGTCTTTCGGATCCAGGTTGCTCAGCTGAGTGTACAGCTGATCCAGAGCCTGCTTGCCTTCTGGCTTCAGGGTAGATTTGTTGAAGTTGAACAGCACGTCAGACTTCAGAGTGAAACGCTTGGTTTCAACAACTGGAGCCGGGGCTGGTGCCGGAGCAACAACCGGTGCAGCAGCTTCTTCCTGACCGAAGCGGTAAGAAACACCTACGCTCAGCAAGGCGTTGTCAGGACGGGTGCCCACAGTACCGGCGTCGCCGATATTGTTGGTCCACTGGTAGTCCAGACGGGTAGCCCACTCAGGGGTCAGTGCGTATTCAACACCAACCGCGGCCAGTGGAGAAACACCGGTGTCGTGGTCAGAGATGCGGCTGCCATCAGAACGTTTCTGAGTGGAGTCTGCACGCCATACCATACCACCCAGACGGGTGTACACGTCCAGGTTGTCCAGCACTGGGTAGCTCAGTTTAGCTGCCAGCTGCACGCCCTGCGCTTTGAATGCGCCATTGGTCACGGTGCCTTTGTAAGGCATACGGCCCAGCCAGTCATAACCCAGCTCGAAGCCCAGGTACTGGTTAGCCTGATAACCACCGAATGCACCCGCGCCCAGCTGATTTTCGTGGGTAGGACCATTGTTGTTTTCGTAACCGTTACCGTAGTAACCTGTGTCATGGTACTGAGACCAGCCCAGTTTAGCACCGGTGTACCAGGTGTCATCTTTAGGGGCGGCCTGCGCTACGGTAGCGAAGCCAGCCAGTGCCACTGCAATTGCGATAGCTGTCTTTTTCATTTTTGCGCCTCGTTATCATCCAAATAGGCAATGAGCTTAAAATAAGCTCTTTGGTTATCCTTGCCGGGCTATGAGCTCATTTATGACTCTTCCAAAAAAGGAGGTTTTTGAGCACCCTGGCGAGATAAAGTCTACAACGTACCGGCAAACTTACAAGTAAGATGTGAGGCCACTCAGCAAAAAAAGGGCGTTTCTTACAAAACTTTTAACATTTCCGAGTGAATTCTGAGGGTGAATGACGGTCTAAATCCCCAGCCAAATCATCCCTGAGCCCCGGTATGACATAATCGGAGGCCCGCACGGCATTGCACAACGAAAAATCCTGAGAAAAATCCTATTTTTACTTAATGATACAAACTCGAGTGAATTTTTAATCCTTTTAACGGTCTCTCCTGCGCAGAAACTGAGCGTTCTGGCCGCATTATTAAACCAAGCGCCTGGCCTGAACCGGCGGCCTGCTCCAGCCGCTGCCGGTCGATTTCTGATATTTCCTCATCAAACCAGCCCAGCACCACACTGTAATTTCCGGTTTGCAACGCTTTGATCATCGCTTCCACGGTCGCAATCGAACCTGAGTGGGGGGCCTGCATCATTTTTTCCAACGGCAGCCCTGACTGCAGCAACCAGTGACGGCTTAGCTTTTGTTGCGGGTTTAGCCACAGCTGCCAGCGAGACTGGGTACTCAGTTGCTGCAGCAGCGGCAGAAGTAACAGCTGAGTCATGCCGGGTTGATTCTGACTGTAAACCAGTTCGCTGACCATGCCGCTGGCGCAGGCAGGGGAGGGGGTGCCGCGCGCTGCTCCATGCCAGGTGCTGTTAACAGACTGAGATTTCAGGGAATGAGTACGCATGATGTCTTCGCTCACGTTGTTACTGTATGAATATACAGTATATGGCTGCTGAGCAAAGATCAACCTTATTTTTTGATGACGTCTCTCAAAATCGCAATCTAAAACGGCGTTATCTAAATTATTGATTGAACGAGTAACAGGGGAAGCGGCATCCTCAGTGCGTTGATTTAAAGGAAGTTGTGAGAGTTTTCTTAAGCGACGCGGAGGATGATGATGAAAAGTTCAAAGGATAGAATTGAAGCCACCAAACAGCGTCTGGCCGCGCTGGGCTGCGTGGAATCACGCACGCAATTTGGCGGCTATTGTCTCTCGGTAGAAAAGACCGTATTCGCGGTGGTGGCGGAGGGGGAACTCTACCTGCGGGCTTGTGAGCAGGTGCAGCCCTACATCGCGGAACGTAAAATGGTGCCGCTAAGTATGCATAAGCGCGGCGTGCCGGTTGAGATGAACTACTATCGGGTAGACAACGCGCTCTGGTCGGACAGCGATCAACTGGTGGCGCTCTCCAGCCTGTGCCTGAAAGGTGCCCAGCGGCAGCGCGAGGCGCGCATCAGCAACCGGCGGATTAAAGATCTGCCCAATATGGGGTTTCGTATGGAGATGCTGCTGCGCCAGGTGGGTATTTATACCATCAACCATCTCCGTCAGCAGGGAGCGAAACAGTGCTGGCTGAAACTACGGGCCTGCAATAAAAACCTTGGCCTTGCCGCACTCCTCGCGCTGGAGGGGGCAATTGTCGGCCGCCATTACGAAGCCCTGCCGCGTGCGGTGAAGGAGGAGCTGCGCATCTGGTTTTACTTGAATGCGCAGCGCGATCGGCGATAACTGGTCTGGGCCGTTAACGGCTGGCGAGACGCCTGTTAAGCCGGGCAATTTCAGGGAGCAGATCGACCAGTAAACCGACCTGCTGCAGCACCAGCGGCTCTTTGGTATTATCCTGGCTCTCCTGGTGTTGAATACGCTCGGCAAGATTGTCGATCATCCTTTGCGCGCGGTCTTCATTTGCGACGTCCGCGTGCAGAATGTCATCGACATAGCAGACGGCATCATCCAGCAATTGCAGCATCTCGTCGCTTTCCAGCCGTTCACGGTGCGCGCCCAGTGCGGAAATATAGCTGAGGAACAGATGGTTCAGGCCCAGCAGTCGAAACGCCGCTTCCCGCAATGCCCGGTCGCTTTTGTTATCGGCTGACAGGCTGGAGACCACCGATGCCAGCTCGGCGTCCGCATTGTGCGCATCGCGGCGGGCCACACGATAGTCGAGCCGGTTATCTTTACCCTGATGATACTGAATCAGAATCGCATCCAGATAGCGGCAGTTGGCGTTCAGGGTGCGCTGTGCCACGGCGGGCAGCCGGCGGAATCGCCAGTCAGGCCAGATAAACATCACCGCCAGCCAGGCAATACCGCAGCCCAGCAGGGTATCGATGATGCGCGGCAGCGCCACCTCAAAGCCCTCTCCCAGCAGGTTGAAGCAGAACAACACCAGCAGGGTGATAAACATGGTGGCATGCGCGTACTGCACATTACGGAAGGCAAAAAACAGCACGCCGAACAGCACGATCAGCAGAAGTTGCCCCTCGGTGGAGGGAACCAGCCACAGCAGGGGCAGACCAATGGCGATGCCCGCCAGCGTACCGAGGATACGCAGCGTCAGCCGGCGGCGCGTGGCGCTGTAATTAGGCTGGCAGACGAACAGGCTGGTCAGCAGGATCCAGTAACCATGCTGTAGCCCGGTCAGCTGAATAAAGGCATAGCCGGTGCATAACAGCAGCGACAGGCGCACCGCATGGCGAAACAGCGGAGATTCCGGGCTGAGATGGCGGCTGAGCCGCAGGCGGATATCGCCCCAGCCGGTCAGGCCGTCGCTGGACAGCCGCTGATCGGACGGCGGTGTGCCGGGCGGGTTCTGTCCGGACTCAATCGTGGCCAGCTGGGCGTCGATCGCCTTCAGATTATTGAGCAGATAGTGCATCGCCTGCAGCTCGGTACTGTCCGGCTGCTGGCCATCCAGACGCGCCAGCGTGGCATTGAGGTTGTGGAACATTCGCTCGAAGCGCACATCGTGCTGGTAGGGCACGCGCAGCAGGATCGCCTGCGACAGCTGCTCACAGGCGCGTGCCTGCAGCGTCAGCAGACGCTGGAAGCGGAACAGGATATCGCTGGCCCCCCATGACTGACGCAGGTGGTGGTACTGCACGTGCGACGAGCTGGCGCGTTCGTGTATATCCTGTGCGACAAAATAGAAGTGCAGCGTGCGCCGGGTGCCGCGCTGGCCACGATCGCCGCGCAGGCGCGACTGAATCGAACTTTTCGCCTGGTTAAGCACCGCCACCAGTTTGCTGTTCTCCATCGCTACGGCTATCAGCGCCTGGCGGTCATCCTGCTCCAGGTCCGGGTCAAACAGGCTGGCTTTCGCTTCCAGGTACTGCGCCAGCTGGCTGAAGCAGCGGGAGAGATTATCCTGCAGCGGGCGGATCGGAAACAGCAGGTGTCCGCTCAGTGTCAGCAGGTTGTACCACACGGCTCCCAGCAGCAGCAGCAGCGGCTGCAGATACCACTGCTCAAACAGGTTGATGCCAAGCATGGTATAAATAGCGATCAGCACGGCGCCAAAGGCGATGGTGGCGTAACGCGGCCCCAGTGCACCCAGTAAAATAAATCCCCAGCTGGAGATCGCCAGTCCGACCACAAACAGCCACGGATGGGGGAATAACAGCTCCACGGAGACCGAGGCGATGCAGAAACAGGTCAGGGTGATCAGCAGATTACGCAACCTGCCGCTCAGGCGATCGTCGAGGTCGGTCAGCGCCGCAGCCACCACCCCAAGGGTCAGCGGAATGGTCCAGCTAATCTGATCCAGCCACCACGGCAGCGCCGCGGTGCCGGCCAGCGCCAGGGTAATGCGCAGGTTATACAGCCAGCTGGTATTGAAAGCGTAGCGGTGCAGCCCGCGGGTGATAAGTGCAGTCATTCCCGGATCTTAGCGGAACTGTCCGCGCGCACGGGCTTCGCGCGCGGCGCGGGCCACCTCGACCGACACCACGCGGCGGCCTACCGGCCACAGCGCAATGGCCGCGATTTTCAGATTGGCGATACCAACCGGAATGCCAATAATAGTGATGCACTGCGCGATACCCGCCATAATATGCATCAGGCACAGCCACCAGCCGAAAAAGATAAACCACAGGATATTCAGCAGCGTGCCGCCGGAGTTGAGCAGCGCGCTTTTGCCGCCCGGATTAAGTTCATCGACGTGAACGGCTTCGTTGCCAAAAGGCAGCAGCGACAGTTTGGTGATCTCCCAGCAGGAGCGGGTGAGCGGCAGCGTGAAGATGAAGATAATGCTGACTACGGTGGCCAGTAGCCAGGATAGCGTGGTCAGAAAGCCACCAAGAACAAAATTCAGAATATTGAGAACTGCGCGCATCGCGGGGCTCCTTCTCAGACAGGGTGTCAGGACAATCGCTTGATTGTAACGTGTTTTAGCACTGGAGCGGTATCGCCGCGCCCGTTAAACTGTCGTCAGAAGAAAATAACCGCAGCCCAGGGGCACCGGAATGGAACTGAAAGCAACGTCGCTGGGCAAACATCTGGCACAGCATCCCTATAATCGCGTGCGGCTGCTGAACGCGGGCGTCGAGGTGAGCGGCGAAAAGCATGAGTACGTTATCCCGTTTAACCAGCTGCTGGCCGTCAGGTGCAAGCGTGGGCTGGTGTGGGGAGAGCTGGAATTCTCCCTGCCGGATGACAAAGTTGTGCGTTTACACGGTACCGAATGGGGTGAAACTCAGCGTTTCTTCCACTACTTCAGCCATGCGTGGCAGCAGTGGAGCGAAGAGATGAGCGGCATTGCCGCCGTCGTGCTGGAGGCGCAGGCCGGACGTCTGCGCGAGCTGGAACAGCAGGACCGCTGGCTGAAACGGGCGGATATCAGCAGCTTTCAACAGCAGATCGATGACACCTTTGCCGCCCTGCCGCTACCCGTTGACCGGCTGATGGACTTTGACGCCTGCAGCGAGCCCTATGAGTACTGCCTGCGGTGGCTGCAGGACAGCGAGAGCCAGCGGCAGACGCGTAACGGTGCATGGACCCGGCGCATGCTGCAGCAGTATGCTGATTTCTTCGACGGTGTGGAGAGCTCGCCGCTGAATGATGCCCAGGCGCGGGCGGTGGTCAACGGCGAGGAGTCGGTGCTGGTGCTGGCCGGGGCGGGCAGCGGTAAAACCTCGGTGCTGGTGGCGCGAGCCGGCTGGCTGCTGCTGCGTAAGCAGGCGGTCGCCAGCCAGATCCTGCTACTGGCCTTCGGCCGCCAGGCGGCGCAGGAGATGAACGCGCGCATCAGTGAACGGCTGCACAGCGACGAGATTGAAGCCCGCACCTTCCATTCGCTGGCGCTGCTCATTATTCAGCAGGGCAGCAAGAAGTCCCCGAAGGTCAGCCGTCTTGAAAGCGATACCGACGCCCGCCATCGGCTGCTTATCGACGCCTGGCGTCAGCAGTGCAGCGAGAAGAAGGCGCAGGCCAGCGGCTGGCGGCAGTGGCTGACCGATGAGCTGGAGTGGCAGCTGGACGACGGCAGTTTCTGGCAGGATGACCGGCTGGCTAAAAAACTGGCCAGCCGGCTCGACCGCTGGCTGGGGCTGATGCGCACGCACGGCGGCGCGCAGGCGGCGATGATCGACAGCGCGCCGGAAGCGGTGCGCGATCTGTTCAGCAAACGTATCCGGCTGATGGCGCCGCTGTTGAAAGCGTGGAAAAACGCGCTGAAGGAGGAGGGAGCGGTGGATTTCGCCGGCCTGATCCATCAGGCGGTCAATATTCTGGAAAAAGGCCGTTTTGTCAGCCCGTGGAAGCATATCCTCGTCGATGAGTTTCAGGATATCTCCCCGCAGCGGGCCGCGCTGCTGTCTGCGCTGCGGCGGCAGAACAGCCAGACCACGCTGTTTGCCGTCGGTGATGACTGGCAGGCGATTTACCGCTTCAGCGGCGCCGAGATGACCCTGACCACCGCGTTCCATCACTACTTTGGTGAAGGTGACCGCTGCGTGCTCGACACCACCTACCGCTTTAACCAGCGCATCGGCGAGGTGGCCAACCGCTTTGTGCAGAGCAACCCGCATCAGTTAAAAAAGCCGCTCAACAGCCTGACGAAGGGCGGTGCTAAAGCGGTACAGCTGCTGCCGGATGACCAGCTGGAAGCGCTGATTAATAAAATGAGCGGTTACGTAAAAAGTGGCGAACGGGTGCTGCTGCTGGCGCGCTATCACTATCTCCGGCCGCCGTTGCTCGATAAGGCTGCGACCCGCTGGCCTAATCTGACGCTGGATTTTATGACCATTCATGCCAGTAAGGGGCAGCAGGCGGATTACGTGATCCTGCTGGGGCTGAGCGCGGGTAAAGAGGGCTTCCCGGCCGCGGCACGCGAATCGGTAATGGAGGCGGCGTTGCTACCCCAGGCAGAAGATTTCCCGGATGCGGAAGAGCGGCGGCTGGCCTACGTGGCGCTGACCCGCGCCCGTCACCAGGTGTGGCTGATGGTCGATCGCCAGCAGCCTTCGGCCTTTGTTGCAGAGTTAATTCGTCAGGGCGTTCCGCAGTTGAGAAAACCCTGACGCCAGCGGGCGTTACTTCAGACGTTGCTGCAGGTAACGCTCGTAGTCAGGGATCTGAATGGCCAGCTCGCCGGAGAACAGCGGTGAACTGATAATGAAGTCGGCCGTCGCCAGGTTGGTGGCCACCGGAATGTTCCACACGGTGGCCAGCCGCAGCAGGGCCTTAACGTCAGGATCGTGCGGTACCGCGTTAAGTGGGTCCCAGAAGAAGATCAGCACGTCGATCCTGCCTTCTGAAATCAGCGCACCCACCTGCTGATCGCCGCCCATCGGGCCGCTGAGCATGGCGGTGACCGGCAGTCCTGTAGCGCGCTGCACCAGATTGCCGGTGGTGCCGGTAGCGTAGAGCGTATGGTGCTGCAGCAGCGTTTTGTGGGCGGCTACCCACTGCATCAGAGTGTCTTTACAGTGGTCATGCGCCACCAGCGCAATATGCTTACTCGGCGCGAGGGTACGGCTTGTCTGGTCCATTCAACTTTCCTGTGAGCAAAGAGGGTGATGTTATTATCAGGTCAAACAGGGAGTTGAGTGTAGCGCCAGCGGCAAAGCGGGATCAACTGGTATGCAGCGCCTTCAGCAGCATCACAAAACGCTGGCGGGTGGCGGAGTCCACCTGCTGATACCACAGGTGCAACATACGCTCGGCGGCGCTGTGGCTGTCGGCCATCTCTGCGGCCGGTGGGCCGGCCAGCGCTGAACGCTGCCCTGACTGTGCGAAACGCGGCACCGAGGCAATTTTACCGGTGAGGTTGTACTGGATCATCACCTGTTCCGCATCGCCGTTGATCGGCTGCAGCAGCCGGTCGCGCTTGCTGGCTATTTCATTACCCTGCTCATCGACCAGCCTGAACTGCGGCTTTTTATCAAAGGCCCTGCCGTCGTGTGGCGTACCGATCGCCGGGAACTGGATCACTACCGAACGGCTGTTGGTGATAAAGGTGACGATCTGTGGTGCTGAGCGCCAGGTGTCGCGCTGGTGGGCCAGTGGATTAAGGTTTTTTTCCAGGCGGAACAGCAGCTGATGTTCACCACGTTCCAGTTCCAGCCCGTCGGCGCCTTTCAGGAGAGATCCTGAAATCCGGCGCCCGTCAAGCACCAGCAGGTCCAGTTCAGGGGAGAGTTTTAACGTGGTGGCGGGTACCGCGGCGGCAACCAGCATCATGACCAACCCGGTGATAACCTTATACAACTTCATTGTTTCTCCAGCCCGGTCAGCGACGGCATAAATTCGAATGTATCAAAGTCTTTCAGTATGGCAGCATATTAACATTTTAAAATATTTAATCGTGCTATATATCATAAAACGCACAACCGGGATCGGCGATCCCCGGATGGCGTCGCCCGTGTCAGCCACACTCTCTGACACGCTTTATCAGCAAATGGAGGCCTTAGATGAGCGATCAAACGATTAATGACGTGCTGAATACCACCCGCAGCATTGCGCTGGTGGGGGCCAGTGACAATCCGGCGCGCGCCAGTTACCACGTGATGGCGTTTCTGCTGGCGCAGGGCTATCAGGTGATCCCGGTCAGCCCGAAGCTGGCGGGAAAGGAGCTGCTGGGGCAGAAGGCGTACGCCAGGCTGGCCGATATTCCGCAGCCGGTAGACATGGTTGACGTATTCCGCAATTCTGAAGCCGCGTGGGGGGTAGCGCAGGAAGCGATCGCCATTGGCGCTAAAACGCTGTGGCTGCAGATTGGGGTGATCAATGAACAGGCGGGTGTACTGGCGGCTGACGCCGGACTGAAGGTAATAATGGATCGCTGCCCGAAGGTAGAGATACCGCGGCTGGGGCTGCTGAAAAGCGCCTGAAATCCGGCCCCGCCGATCGCGGGGCCGGACTCAGTTACGCAGGTGAGGCGCGCTTAGCTGCTGACGCACCGAGGCGGCCAGTTCATCAAGGGAGGAGTGCCCGGGATGGTCATCCGGGGCTTCCCACGAAAGCTGCGCCTCAGCCAGATAGGTGTGCACCGTCTGGCCCTCGTCATCTTCCATCACCACGTGATACCAGGGTGCGGTGCGAAACGCATCGTAACCGTCGATCTCGGTGACCGCCGGATCTTTCAGCGAGTACTCCGCGTCAACGTCCACCACCACGCCAGGGAAACCCAGCAGCTGGTGACGCACCTGCTGGCCAATACCGAATTTGCTGGCAATCATCATGACCTCCTGAAAAAGTTGCCCTGAACATAATATCGGGGCAGGACAACCTTTTTTCAAGTCACAGAACGTGGCAGGCAAATCCTTTCAGGTACAGCCCTTCCGGGTAGCTGGCCAGCACCGGGTGATCGGCCGCCTGGCGGAACTGCTCGATAAACTGCACTTCACGGCGTGCATCAATCGCGGCGTCAGCGACAATCTTCTGGAACAGGTCGGTGGTCATCAGGCCGGAACAGGAGAAGGTCAGCAGCGTGCCGCCCGGATTCAGCAGCTGCATCGCCAGCATGTTGATATCCTTATAACCGCGGCAGGCGCCCATCAGCTGATTTTTATTTTCAACGAACTTCGGCGGGTCCATCACGATCAGGTCAAACTTTTCACCTTCGTCGCGGTAGCGGCGCAGCAGTTTAAACACGTCATCACGCACAAACTGCGCCTTAGACAGGTCCAGCCCGTTCAGCTCAACGTTCTGTTTCGCCACGTCCAGCGCGTCCTGTGAGGTATCGACGCTGATCACTTCGCTGCAGCCGCCCATCAGCGCGGAAACGGCGAAGCCGCCGGTGTAGGAGAAGCAGTTCAGCACACGACCGTCTTTTGCGTAACGGCGGGTCGCCAGACGGCTGTCGCGCTGATCGAGGTAATAGCCGGTTTTGTGGCCGGTCTGAATGTCGACCAGCAGTTTCATACCGTGTTCGGTAATCGGCAGTAGCGCTGGCGGGGTGTCGCCCAGCACCACGCCCTGCGTCATATCCAGCCCCTCTTTCTTACGCACGCTGACGTCAGAGCGGTCGTAAATGGCACAGCCAGGGTAGCAGGTTTGCAGTGCGGTGATCAGCGCGGCGCGCTGGTATTCCGCACCGGCGGATAGCAGCTGTAATACCAGGAAGTTGCCGAAGCGATCAATGGTGACGCCCGGAAGACCGTCGGATTCCCCGGCGATAATCCGGTAGCTGTCGAGATCGTCACGTACCGCCAGCCAGTCGCGCAGCCGCTGGGCCGCCTGCAGGCGACGGACGAAGAAGTCGATATCAATGGATTCATCTGCGTCCCAGCTCCAGACGCGGGCGCGGATCTGTGATTCGGGAGACCAGGCGGCACGCGCCAGCCATTTTCCCTGGCTGTCGCAGACGTCAATGGTTTCACCCGAACTGGCTTTACCTTCCAGGCGGGCAACCGCGCCGGAAAAGACCCACGGATGGCGACGAAGTAAGGACTTTTCACGCCCTTTGGCAAGAATTAAACGAACGGTCATATTTGCTATGCTTATATTCAGAAAGATCGACGGGTATTGTCCGGTGCCGGTTGCCAAAAAGCAATCGCTGCCGGGGTAAGGAGGAAAAATGGCGATTGAGGCTCGAAAAATGTGGGTGCACGGCCGGGTACAGGGCGTCGGGTTTCGTTACAGCACGCGGAGTGAAGCGCTACGGCTGGGGCTGCGCGGCTACGCGAATAATCTTGATGACGGCAGCGTGGAGGTGCTCGCCTGCGGCGAAACTGAACAGCTGGACGCCCTGCTGGCGTGGTTACAGGCGGGTGGTCCGCGCAGCGCGCGTGTCGATAAGGTGCTGGTGGAGCCGCACGTCGGCAATGCGCTACCCAGCGGTTTCACCACCGGGTAACGCTGCGCGTCCGCACCCGGCAGAGGGCGTGCGGCTGCACTAAGGGAATTGTTACTACAGCGTGTAAGTCAGGCTGTTACTTCTTCCGCTTACGCGCCTGTAGGGGAGTTACCTCGCGGGTGCGTATTACAGGCATTTGGCGGGCTTGGGCAGGCCGGCAATTTTGGTGGCCTGTTTGGCCGGGCCTTTAGGGAACAGGCGGAACAGATAGCGGCTGTTGCCTTTCTCTTCACCATATTTCTGCGCCATCGCCTTGACCAGCATGCGAACGGCGGGGGAGGTATTGAACTGCAGATAGAACTCCCGCACAAAGCGGACCACTTCCCAGTGTGCCTCGCTTAACGCGATCTCCTCTTCGGCGGCCAGCAGCGGTGCCAGCGCTTCATTCCAGTCGGTGACCACCTTCAGGTAGCCTTCCGCATCGCGTTCGATCTCTTTACCGTTAAATTGCACTCTGTTGCCCCACGTCTTGTTTTGCGGCGCGCAGTGTAGCAAAACTCAGCCGCACTAAACAGAAAGCCCCGCACGAGGCGGGGCCGGATCTTGCGCCGTAAGGCTTAGTTGCTGCGTGACATACCCAGCAGGCTCAGCAGGCTGACAAAGATGTTGTAGATTGAAACGTACAGGCTAACGGTAGCGCGAATGTAGTTGGTTTCGCCGCCGTGAATGATGTTGCTGGTCTCCCACAGGATTGCGCCGGCGGAGAACAGGATAAACAGCACGCTGATCGCCATATGCAGAGCAGGGATGTTGAGGAAGATGTTGGCGACGACCGCCACCAGCAGCACCACAAAGCCCGCCATCAGCATACCTGACAGGAACGACATATCCTTACGCGTGGTCAGCACATAGGCTGAACAGCAGAAGAACACCAGCGCCGTACCGCCAAGCGCCAGGCCAATCACGTCACCCATACCCGCGGACAGGAAGCTGTTCAGCATCGGCCCCAGGCAGTAGCCAAGGAAGCCGGTGAAGGCAAAGGCGGCCAGAATCCCCGCCGGGCTGTTAGCCAGACGATAGGTCAGGAACATCAGTCCGTAGAAACCAACCAGCATCAGAATAAAGCCCGGCGCAGGCAGCGCAAACACCGTACTCATGGTGGCGGTGAACGCTGAAAACGCCAGCGTCAGCCCAAGCAGAAAGTAGGTATTACGTAATACCCGGTGGGTACTGAGCAGCGAGCTATCACTGGCGGAAGTAACAAGGCGATCCATAAAGCACCTCTCAAGGTCCAATAAATAAAAACGAGCATAAAGAGAGGCTTCCGTCAGGAAAAGGCGTTTTACCCTTCTTTACTCGCTTGCCCGCTTTATTTATCATCAATCCGGCGTTTTTTGCAGCAGTCGATAGCCGGAACGCTTTTTTTTGCCCACTGGCAGAAAAATCAACTTTACAAGCCGCAGGGGGATGTTTATAGTGCGCCCCAACGTGGAGGGATGGCCGAGTGGCTGAAGGCAACGGTCTTGAAAACCGTCGACGGGAAACCGTTCCAGAGTTCGAATCTCTGTTCCTCCACCATCAAATTCAACGGGTCAGCGCAAGCTGGCCCGTTTTGTTTTGTGCAGGAAAAATAACGGGCTTGCTGAAGCCTGCTCCGTCAGCATTGCCCCTGCGACCCTGCGACCCTGCGACCCTGCGACCCTGCGACCCTGCGACCCTGCGACCCTGCATCCTCCCGGCGCGGATTTGCCCGGCTGACGTCAGAATAACCCGATCGTGATGTGAATTTGCGCATAACGGCGCTTTAATCAGCACCTGAATCTAAATGTTCATTAAATCAACAAACTAGAGAAAATTTTACTTGGCAACGTGTCCAATACTCCCTATACTTCGCTCCATCAGTTAGCGGATGTGTTCGCAGGCTGATAGCGTGGAGGGATGGCCGAGTGGCTGAAGGCAACGGTCTTGAAAACCGTCGACGGGAAACCGTTCCAGAGTTCGAATCTCTGTTCCTCCACCATCAAATTCAAACCCCAGTCTCGAAAGAGACTGGGGTTTTTGCTTTGGTGCTGCGCATCAAATGTCGCTCATGCTGAAAAACGTCGATATAACCTGCGATTGTCTGCACAGGCCGCCGCCTGTCGCCCACGACCATTCAGGAGAACTCCATCATGGGAACCTTAACCCCCGTCAGACGCCAGCAAAAACCGCCGATCCCCGGCGTGTCGTTATCCGTCTCTGCCGTTTCCTGCCGTTTGCTCCAACTGCGTTTCAGCGCTGAGCTGACGCAACGCTTTCTGCAACAGTGCAGCGGCTGGCCGGTGCAGGCGCTGGAGTACAAGTCGATGCTGCGTTTTCGCGTTGCTAAAATTCTGGACGAACTGTGTGGCGGTCAGCTGCGCCCGCTGCTGTTAACCACCTTACTGGGCCGCGAGCAGGGAGCCTTGCTGATCGCCGCCGATGGGCTTAATCAGGTGGAACAGGCCGACGATATGGTGCGGCTGGCCACGGCAATTGCCCATCTTATTGGTCGCTCCAACTTCGATTCGATGAGCGGGCAGTATTACGCGCGCTTCGTGGTGAAAAATGTCGACAGCTCTGACAGCTACCTGCGTAAGCCGGATAAACCGCTCGAGCTGCACAACGACGGCACCTATGTCGAGCAAGCCACCGACTACGTGATGATGATGAAAATTGACGAGCAGAACATGCAGGGTGGCGACTCGCTGCTGTTGCATCTGGACGACTGGCCGCAGCTGGAAACCTTTTTTCACCACCCGCTGGCCCGCCGTAGTATGCGCTGGGCCTCGCCGCCGAGTAAGAACGCTCCGCAAAACGTTTATCACCCGATTTTCAGCACCGACGAGTGCGGCCGCCCGGTGATGAGCTATATCGATCAGTTTGTGCAGCCGCGGGACTTCAGCGAGGGGAACTGGCTGGCCGATCTGTCAGACGCGCTGGAGAACAGCCCGGCCAAATTCGCCCTCCCGGTGCCGGTGGGCAGTCTCCTGCTGATCAACAATCATTTCTGGCTGCATGGCCGCGATCGGTTTACCCCGCATCCCGATCTGCGGCGCGAGCTGATGCGCCAGCGTGGCTACTTCACTCCGCTGTGCGGGCAATAGTGGCCGCCAGGCACTGAGGGGCATCATCGTATGTATGATTTCGCGATTGCCGGCGGAGGAATTGTCGGCATCTCCACCGCCATGCAGCTTATCTCCTGTTACCCGGATGCCCGTATTGTGGTGCTGGAAAAAGAGCACCGCCTTGCACAGCACCAGACCGGCCATAACAGCGGGGTGATCCATGCCGGGGTCTATTACAAGCCCGGCAGCCTTAAGGCACATTTCTGCCTGGCGGGAAACCAGGCGACCAAAGCCTTTTGCACCGCGCAGAAGATTCCCTGGCTGCAGTGCGGCAAGATGCTGGTGGCCACCACGCCGCTGGAGATGGAACGGATGGAGGCGCTGTGGAAGCGCAGCAAAGCTAACGGACTGGAGCGCGAGTGGCTTTCGGCCGGTGAGCTTGCCAGGCGCGAGCCGAATATCACCGGTCTCGGCGGGATATTCGTACCCTCCAGCAGCATCGTTGACTACCATAAGGTTACCGTTGCTATGGCGCGGGTGTTCACCGAAGCCGGTGGGGAGATACGTTTGCAGACGGAGATCCTCGGGCTGCGTGAAGAGGCTGACCGCGTCACCCTGGTAACCGCACAGGAGGAGCTGGCCAGCCGCTATCTGATTGCCTGCTCGGGTCTGATGGCAGATCGCCTGGTGAGCATGCTGGGCATCGAACCGGGTTTTATCATCTGCCCGTTCCGTGGCGAATATTTCCGCCTCGACGCCCAGCACAACCACATCGTTAATCATCTGATTTACCCGATCCCGGACCCGGCCGTGCCTTTCCTCGGCATTCACCTGACGCGCACCATTGATGGCGGCGTCACCGTCGGGCCGAATGCGGTACTGGCCTGGCGTCGCGAAGGCTACCGGAAAAGCGCCATCAGCTGCCGGGACCTGTTCGAAATGGCGCGTAATGCGGGAGTGCGCAAACTGTTGAAACAAAATTTCTCACTGGGCATCAACGAGATGAAAAACTCGTTTTTCAAACAGGGCTATCTGCGGCAGGTACAGAAGTACTGCCCCAGCCTGCAACTGGCCGACCTGCAGCCGTACCCGGCGGGGGTCAGGGCGCAGGCGGTCTCTGCCGACGGCAAACTGATCGACGACTTTCTGTTTGTCGCCAGCGAACGCACCCTGCACGTGTGTAATGCACCGTCCCCGGCGGCCACGTCGGCGATCCCTATCGGCCAGCATATCGTTGAGCGGGTGAAAGAGATGGTGAAACGGCATCCGCTGTCCGTGGCCAGGCGTGGCCGTTTTAGCCGGAGCAGAAGAGGAGGGGAGTGTGGCTCTGCAGCAAAACACGGCTTTTAGAGATTACGCGGTGCGGCACCCGGGCAGGCTACGCGGCAGCCCTGGATAATGATGTGAGAGGATCTACTGGCCCCGTTCGCCATCTTCAGCCAGGTGCGGCGGCAGCATGGCCGTTAGCGCCGCCAGCAGCGGACGCGGATCGTCCTTTTTCCATACGCACCAGCCCTCAGACTGCGTGACAGCACAGTCGAGCTGCACAAATGTCACCCCGGCCATCGCCGCATGTTCCAGGCTGGCGGGCACCAGCGCCACGCCAAATCCTTTTGCCACCAGCGCAATGACGCTCAGCCAGTGGCGCGCTTCACAGCGGGCATCCGCGTCGATACTGGCAGCAAGCAGCAGCGACTGAATGCGATCGTAGTAAAACGGCGACAGCGCGCGGGAGAACACCACAAAGTGTTCCCCGCGCAGCTGGGTTAAACCGACCTTCGGCTGGCCTGCCAGCGGGTGCTGCTGCGGCAGACACAGGGCGATGCGGTCGCGGGAAAAGCGCCGCGCCGCAATGCCGGCCGGCAGCTGACAGTGATGGACAAAGCCCACGTCGAGGCCACCGTGCAGCAGGTCGCTCAGCTGTTCGCGGGTGTTCAGCTCCAGCAGGCTCAGCCGTAATCCTGGCCTCTGCTGCTGAAAGCGTTGCAGCAGCGCGGGCAATCCCTGATAGAGCAGCGCGCCGACAAATCCGACTCGCAGGTGGCCGGTCACCCCATTGCTGATATCGCGTACCTGCTCCATCGCGGTGTTCATGCCGGCAATCAGCGCCCGGGCCGCCGGGATCAGCGCCTGCCCGGCGTCGGTCAGCCGCACCTGCTGGTGGCTGCGCTCAAACAGCCGTGCGCCGATGCTCTCTTCCAGCTGGCGAATGCTCACGCTTAGCGGCGGCTGCGAGATCAGCAGACGTCTGGCCGCATGGCCAAAATGCAGCTCTTCCGCCAGCACCAGGAAGTAACGTAAATGCCGAATATCCATCTATTGCCTGCCTCAGTGTCCGTTGATGCACCACGATTTTTCCAGCCTATCAGCCGATAGTCAGACGGTATTAGACAATCCTGCGTAAACGGCAAAAGGTAGGGGCTGACGCAATGACAGGAGAAGGCCATGATGCCCTTGAACGATCAACACAACGCTATTCCGGACGCTTTCGGCACCAGCCTGTGGCAAACCGATCCCACGCTGGACGCGCTGATTAACGCCTATCTGCCCGCCGGGCTGGCCGATCATCTGCGACCCCTGCTGCAGAAGCTTGGGGCGCTGGCGGGGGGGCGGCTGAGTGAGCTGGCCGATCGCGCCGATAAAAATCCACCGCAGTTGCAGCAGCGCACCCGTACCGGCGACGACGTTCAGCAGGTGATTAAACACCCGGCGTATTGCGAGATGGAGCACTGCGCGTTCAGCGAGTTTGCGCTGGCGGCGATCTCTCACTGCCCGGACCAGCTCGGCTGGCAGGGACAGCTGCCGCCGCTGGTAAAATACCTGTTTACCTATCTGTTTGTGCAGGCGGAGTTCGGCCTGATGTGCCCGGTCTCAATGACCGACTCGCTGGCCCGCACCCTGAAAAAATTCGGCTCACCCCAGTTGGTTGACCGCTATCTGCCGTGCCTGACCTCGCGGGACCCTGCCAGCCTGTTGCAGGGGGCGATGTTTATGACCGAGCAGGGCGGCGGGTCCGATATCGCCGTCACCACCACTCGGGCGGTGGCGCAGGGGGAAAACTATCTGCTGTACGGCGACAAATGGTTCTGCTCTAACCCTGATGCCGGGCTGGCGATGGTACTGGCGCGCATTGACGGTGCCGTGGACGGGATGAAAGGCGTCTCGCTGTTTCTGCTGCCGCGCACGCTGCCGGACGGCTCGCTTAACGCCTACCGCATTCTGCGGCTGAAAGACAAGCTGGGCACCCGCTCGATGGCCAGCGGTGAGATTCGTCTTGAGGGGGCCAGCGCCTGGCTGGTGGGGGAAGCCGGACGGGGTTTTGTACAGATGGCCGATATGGTCAACAACTCGCGGCTCTCTAACGGCGTGCGTTCCGCCGGGCTGATGCGCCGGGCGGTCAGCGAAGCGTTCTTTATTGCCCGTCACCGGCGGGCGTTTGGCAAAACGCTGATTGAGATGCCGCTAATGCGCCGCCAGCTGCTGAAGCTGCTGCTGCCCGCGGAGCAGGCGCGCAGCATGGTGTTTCAGACGGCCTGCGTGCTGCAGCAGGCGGACGGCGGCGATAAGCAGGCCTATGCGCTGCTGCGGCTACTCACCCCGCTGATCAAGTTCCGCGCCTGCCGTGACGCGCGCAGGGTGACCGGCGACGCGATGGAGATCCGCGGTGGTTGCGGTTATATCGAAGAGTGGGGGGATCCGCGGCTGGTCAGAGACGCGCATCTTGGTTCGATCTGGGAAGGTACCAGCAATATTGTGGCGCTGGACGTGCGCCGTGCCGTGCTGCGCGAGCACTCGCTGGATGCGCTGCAGCCCTGGCTGGGCCGGTTGCTGGATGAGTCTCAGTTGCCCCGTTCGCTGCAGCAGCAGTTCCTCCACGCGCAGCAGCGGGTGTTTGCTCTGGTGCAGGCTGCCGTGGCCGATAACGCTGGCGGGCAGGTGCGACGAGCCACCAGCGCCCTGTACCACCTGATCAGCGCGACGATTATGGCCTGGGAGAGCCAGCAGGCGCAGCTGCCAGACCGTCTGCTGCTGGCCGGGCTGGTGCTGCAGCACAAGCTGTTGCCCGCCGACCCGCTGGCGGCAGACGATGGCCTGAGCGCGGAAGACGAAGCGCGGCTGCTGGCGTCGGCGTGGGCACTGCCCGGGGAGGCCCGCTGATGACGCTCTACGTCACCGGAGCCTTAGCCGGCGTCCGGGTTATCGATCTGTCACGGGTGCTGGGCGGCCCGTACTGCGGCCAGGTACTGGGCGACCACGGTGCCGATGTGCTCAAGGTTGAGCCGCCGAAGGGCGACGAAACCCGCTTCTGGGGGCCACCGTTCCAGGACGGCGTGGCCGCCTACTATCTTGGCCTCAACCGCAACAAACGCGGCACAACGCTGGATTTATCCACGCCTGCGGGCGTTGAAGCGCTGTATGAACTGCTGGCCGATGCCGATGTACTGATTGAAAATTTCAAAACCGGCACCCTTGAGAAGTGGGGCCTCGGTTTTGACCTGCTGTCGCAGCGATTTCCACGGCTGATCCACTGCCGCATCAGCGGCTTCGGTGCCGATGGTCCGCTGGGGGGAAGGGTGGGCTACGACGCGGCGATCCAGGCGCTGTGCGGCATTATGAGCGTCAACGGGGAGGCACAGGGTGAACCGTTAAGGGTCGGCATCCCGCTGGTCGATCAGTGCACCGGGATGAACGCGGTCAGCGGTATTCTGCTGGCGCTGTACGAGCGAACGCAGAGCGGGCTGGGTCAGTTCGTCGAGTGCAGCCTGTTCGACACCGGCATCTCGCTGCTGCACCCTTATTCATCCAACTGGTTTGCCAGCCGGCAGCCGCCGCAGCGCACCGGCAACGCCCACGTCAGCCTCTATCCCTATGACGTGTTCCCGACGGCCACCGTGCCGGTCTTTATCGGCGTTGGCAATAACCGGCAGTTTGCCCTGCTGTGCGACTGCCTTGATGCACCGGCGCTGCGTGACGACCCGCGTTTTGCGGAGCCGGCGCTGCGTTCCATCAACCGCATCCCGCTGCGCCAGTTGCTGGTGGAGCTGCTGGCCGATCGGCAGGGGGCTGCCGTGGCCGATCGGCTGTTGCAGAGTGGGGTGCCTGCCGCGCCACAGCTGGACGTACCGGCGGCGTTGAACCACCCGCATACCGCCCATCGTCAGATGCTGGTCACCATTGGTGACGGCTATCGCGGCGTGGCCTCGCCGATCAAACTCAGCCGCACCCCGGCCAGCTACCGGCTGGCCCCGCCGGTTGCCGCTCTGGAACGGAAAAAAAAGGAAAGTCATCATGGATAACGTCGAACGGCCTGTTGTGCACCTTGAACGCGATGGCGAGATCCTGATCGCCCTTCTCGATAACCCGCCGGTCAATGCCCTCAGCCATGCGGTGCGTGCCGCGCTGTGGGCCGCCGTGGAGCGGCTGGAAGCCGACGCCAGCCTGCGGGCGCTGCTGTTGCTGGGGGCGGAGGGGCATTTCTCCGCCGGGGCGGACATCCGCGAGTTTGCCCAGCCGCGCCAGCCGCCGGCGCTGCGCGACCTGTGCAATCTGCTGGAGTCCTGCGGTAAGCCGGTGATCGCCGCCATGGCCGGCAACACCCTGGGCGGCGGACTGGAAATTGCGCTGGCCGCCCACTACCGGCTGGCGGTGGACGGCTGCCGCCTCGGCCTGCCTGAGGTGCGGCTGGGGCTGTTGCCGGGAGCGGGCGGTACCCAGCGCGCCCCGCGGCTGATGGGGGCGCAGGCGGCTCTGGCGCTGATCCTCAGCGGCCGTCCGCTGAGTGCCACCCAGGCGGTAGCGCAGGGGCTGGCGGACCGGTTGGGAACCGAGGCACGCCGCGATGGCCTGGCGCTGGCACGGGAACTGTTGGCCAGCGGTTCAGGCCCGCGCCCGACCCGCCACCAGACGGCGGCGCTGAAGAACGTAGCGGCCTGGCATGCGGCGCTGGTCGCGGCGCGGGGCAGCCTGAGCAGCGCGTATCGCGGACAGTTCTCACCGGGGCTGATTGTTGAGTGCGTGGCCGCCGCCTGTGAATCGTCGTTTGACGAGGGGCTGCGACTGGAGGCCGCACAGTTTATGCGCTGTCAGCACAGCCCCGAGCATGCGGCGCTGCTCTACGCCTTTAACGCCGAACGCAGCACCGCGAAGCTGGCCAGGACCGCACCGATGCCACCGGTCGCCTGCCGTCAGGTGGCGGTAGTTGGCGGTGGCAACATGGGCAGCGGCATTGCCATTGTGCTGCTGGACGCCGGGCTGGAAGTGGTGCTGTGCGAACAGGATGAGCCGCGGCTGGCGGCCGCACGGCAACGAATTGAGGAACACTATCATCGCCAGGTGTCGAAGCAGCGGGTCACCGCTGCGGCGGTGAACGCCCGGCTGGCACGCTACGGCGGAACTACCCGCTATGCGGATCTCGCCAGCGCCGACTGGGTGGTGGAAGCGGTATGGGAGGATCTGGCGGCTAAGCAGGCGGTGTTCCGCGAACTTGACCACCACTGTAAACCCACCGCCATGCTGGCCAGCAACACCTCTTATCTCGACATTCGGGAGATCGCCCGCGTTACCGGCAGGCCGCGGCAGGTGATCGGCCTGCACTTTTTTTCGCCCGCTCCGGTGATGCGCCTGCTGGAGGTGGTAATCCCGCCGGAGACGCCCTGCGACGTGGTGTCCGCCGCCTTCGGGCTGGCGCGTCGCCTGGGGAAAATTCCGGTGCGCACCGGCATCTGCGACGGCTTTATCGGCAACCGGATACTCTCGGTGTGCCGGCGTGCCGCAGAGGCGATGCTGGAGGAGGGCGCCTCGCCCTATCAGATCGATGCTGCGTTAAGGCACTTTGGTTTTGCGATGGGTCCGTTCCAGACCAGCGACCTGGCCGGTGGCGATATCGGCTGGGCGACCCGCCAGCGCCGTGCGGCCAGCCGCAGCCCGCAGGAGCGCTATGTGCAGGTGGCCGACCGGCTGTGCGAACGGGGCTGGTTTGGTCAGAAAAGCGGGCGCGGCTGGTATCGCTACGATACCGGCGAACCCCGAGGTACCGTCGACCCGGAGGTGCTGGAGATCGTTGCGGCCGAGCGTCGGCGTGCCGGCGTTCGGCCACGCGCCTTCGGCGATGACGAAATCGTCCAGCGTTATCTGGCCGCGATGATCAATGAGGGTGCCCGTATTCTTGAGGAGGGCATCGCGGGCAGGCCGCTGGATATTGATGTGGTACTGCTGAACGGCTACGGTTTTCCGCGCTATCGCGGTGGGCCGATGTACCGGGCGGACGGGATTGGCTTAAGACAGGTCCTCGCTGATATCGCTGACTATGCCCGCGATGAGCCGGCATTCTGGCAGCCCTCTGCGCTGTTGCTGCGTCTGGTTGCCGCCGGCGAGACCTTTGCCAGCCTCAATCACCGCTAACTGTTGACCAGGGTGGGTAACACCGCCCTGACGCCCGTTTAATGCCTTCTGTTTTCCCCTGCTTCCTGTTATTTTCTTCTGTGCAGAGAGGGGCAGAGCATTGTGTAAACATCTTGTTTCGTTTCAACGCAGTGAAGCCTCTAAACCGCCGGCGTCAGAATCTGCTATATTACCCTCATTACACTTCAAGCGAGTATTGGAACCCACTTATGATCAATAAGTTAACTCTGTGTGCAGTCGCCGTTTGCTCTGCACTTTCCGGCTCCGCCGCGTGGGCGGCCGATAGCGACTATCAGCTGGAACAGGTACTGATGCTCAGCCGTCACAACCTGCGTGCTCCGCTGGCGGATAACGGCAGCGTGCTGGCGCAGGCGACCAAAAAGTCCTGGCCAAAGTGGGATGTGCAGGGAGGTCAGCTGACCACCAAAGGTGGCGTGCTGGAGGTCTACATGGGGCGCTACACCCGTGAATGGCTGGCGCAGCAGGGGCTGGTGAAGGACGGCGAATGCCCGAATCCAGGCGCTATTTACGCCTATGCCAACAGCCTGCAGCGTACCGTGGCCACCGCACAGTTCTTTATTACCGGTGCTTTCCCCGGCTGTGATATCAGCGTTTCCCATCAGGATGAGATGGGCGTGATGGATCCGATCTTCAGTCCGGAGATCACAGACGGCAGTGATGCCTTCCACCAGCAGGCGCTGTCGGCGATGAACGCCGCCGGTGAGAAGCTGGCGCTGAAACCGGCGTTCCAGCGGCTGGAAAAAATCATTGATTACAAAAATTCTGCGGCCTGCGACGGCAAAAAGCAGTGCGATCTGAGCCGTGACGGGCAGAACAGCTTCAGTGCTGACAAGGGCAAGGAGCCGAACGTTGCCGGTCCGCTGAAGGTAGGCAATTCGCTGGTGGATGCCTTTACCCTGCAGTATTACGAAGGCCTGCCGCTGGAGCAGGTGGCCTGGGGGCAGATCAAAACCCCGGAGCAGTGGCAGGAGCTGTCGGCGATCAAAAATGGCTATCAGGATGCCCTGTTTACCTCGCCACAGGTGGCCCGCAACGTTGCCGCACCGCTGGTTGACTACATTCGCAGCCTGCTGGTAGAGCAGGATAAAAACGATACCCCGGCGGTGACGCTGATGGTTGGCCACGACTCCAACATTGCTTCGCTGCTGTCGGCGATGGACTTTAAGCCCTATGAACTGAACGGGCAGAATGAACGCACGCCGATCGGTGGTATGGTGCAGTTCCAGCGCTGGCACGATAAGAAAAACGACCGGGACCTGGTCAAGGTGGAGTACGTTTACCAGAGCAGCGAACAGTTGCGTGATGCACAACCGCTGTCGCTAGAGACCCCGCCGAAGCGCGTGACGCTGCAGATGGCCGGTTGCCCGACCGATGCCAACGGCTTCTGCTCGTGGGACACCTTCACCAAAGTGCTGACCGATACGCTGCAGGGCACTCCACTGCAGGTAGCGGCTCCGGCAGCTGCAGCGGCTGATGCGGCGAAAGCCCCGGCCGCGAATGCGGATGCGGCAGAGAAAGCGGCTGGTGACAAAGCCGCAGCCGATAAGGCAGCGGCGGACAAAGCGGCAGCGGATAAAGCAGCGTCTGAGAAAGCAGCTCAGGCTAAAGCCGCAGCGGATAAAGCAACGGCAGAGAAGGCTGCGCAGGCCAAAGCGTCTTCGGACAAGGCTGCGCAGGTCGCGAAAGAGAAAGAGAAGGCCGCGGCGGATAAAGCCGCAACAGAAAAGGCGGCTAACGACAAAGCCGTGGATAAAGCGGCTGACCAGCCTGCGGCCAAAGAGGCTCAGCCTCAGGCAGAGGCGAAACCGGCCCAGCCTGCGGCCGGCTAAGTTCCATTCGCTACAATCGCCGTACAGAAAGGCCGACGTGATGTCGGCCTTTTTTTATACGAACGGTTTACGATGCCACGACCACCAGCTTCTGATTCACAAACTCTTTGATGCCGAGATCGGACAGTTCGCGGCCAAAGCCAGAGCGTTTTACGCCGCCAAACGGTAGCTCGGCGGCGGTGTCGCTGGCGGAGTTGATATAGACCATTCCGGTCTCAATCCGTGAGGCCAGCGCGCGTGCGCGGGCAATGTTCTGGCTGAACACCGCGCCGCCCAGGCCGTAGTGGGAGTCGTTAGCCAGCTTCACCACCTCGTCATCGTCTTTGACGATATACACCTGCGCCACCGGGCCAAAGAACTCCTCGAAATACGCCGGGTTATCGCGGGTGATGCCGGTCAGAATGGTCGGCTGGTAGAAGCAGCCGGGGCCGGCTACCGGACCGCCGCCGATCAGCAACTGCGCGCCGTTCTCCAGCGCCCGGCTGACCTGTTCCTGCAGGCGATCGCGCGCGTCCGCCGACGACAGCGGGCCAAGGGTGGTGGCTTCGTCCAGCGGGTCGCCAATTTTGACCGCTTTAAACGCCTCGGTCAGCTTCTGCAGAAAGGCATCGGCGACCTTTTCATGCACCAGGAAACGTTTTGCGGCGGTACAAACCTGGCCGCAGTTGCTCAGGCGGGCGCCCGCGCCGTTTTTTACCGCTTTATCAAGGTCACAGTCATCCAGCACCACAAACACGTCGTTACCGCCCAGCTCCAGGGTGGTTTTCTTCAGGTGTTTACCGGCCTGCTGGGCAACAGCGCTGCCGGCGCGTTCGGAGCCGGTCAGCGCCGCTCCCTGCACGCGGTCGTCGGCGATCAGGTCGGCTATCTGTTCATTGCTGGCGAACAGGTTGGTCCAGGCCCCCTCCGGCGCGCCCGCTTCCCTGACCAGCTGCTCAAACAGCACCGCGCAGTGCGGCACGTTGGCGGCGTGCTTGGCCAGCACAGGATTACCGGCCGCCAGGTTCGGTGCCAGCACGCGCATCAGCTGGTAGAACGGGAAGTTCCACGGCTCTACCGCCACCAGAACGCCGATCGGATGGTGTTCGACCCAGGCTTCACCGAGGTCGGTGGGATAGGGGACAGGTGCCAGAAAACGCTCCGCGTTGTCGGCGTAATAACGGGCGATCTGCGCACAAAGTTGCACTTCGCCGCGGCTCTGCCGCAGCAGCTTGCCCATCTCAATGCTGGCGGTTTTGGCCAGCTCATCGACGCGTGCGTCAATCAGGTCGGCCAGCTTATGCAGAACCTGCAGGCGTGGCTGAATAGGCCCTTTGGACCAGTCTGAATGGTAGAGGGCATCGGCCGTGGCCAGCGCCTGCTCGATCTGCCGATCGCTGTGGTCGGGCCAGGACTTAATCAGCGAATTGGTTGCGGGATTAATGCTCTGATAGGACATTGCGCTCTCCTTGAGTCAGTTTTCAGCCTGAGTGGGCCATTGTGTTGCTGCACGGAATAAGCGTAGTAGGCAAAAAAGGGGACAGGCCGTGTTTCGGAGGACTCTCACGGCCGGTAAGGCAGTCCGGGGCAGAGACGCCTGCCCCGGCAGGCTACACGTTGCGGCGTTCGACCTGTTTGTTATCCCAGGTGAGAATATCCTGGTCGGTCTTTTCAAAGGCGCGGATCAGCACGTCGTCGCTGCCCTGCTGCGCCCAGATGGTTTCCGCCAGCCGCTCGTCGTAGTTGGCCACTTCAAAAATCGCTTCGGCGATCTCATGGGAGGTCAGCCGCAGATCGGCCCACTGTGCCACATGGTGGGCTTTTGCTTGATGCGTTGTCATTCCGTTCTCCTGATTGAATGATGAAGGATCGGACTCTCGCCACAGGCGGCGCACCGTCCGGTGCGCCTGACTCCTCAGTATAGAAGATCGCCGCCGGTGTGCCTGTCGGCGCGAAAATAGGGTGTGCTCCCGCAACCCGCCATGCCGGCGCCTGTGGCGATGTGCTTGACCCGCCCGCACGAAGTGCGCACACTGGCGCAAATTTTTTTCCGGGTGGGCTATGGCTGGTTTTTTCTCGCGTTACAAACTCTCTCTCAGCCGTCAGGAGCTGATCCTGGTGCTGATCACTATCATCTGGGGCGGCACCTTTCTCACCGTCCACCATGCGATGAAGTTCAGCGGCCCGTTTTTCTTTATCGGCGTGCGTTTTGCCGCGGCGTCGCTGCTGCTGGGGGCGATCTTCTGGCGCAGCATGCGCGGCATGACCTGGCAGGAGGTTAAAGCCGGTACCCTGATCGGCCTGAGCATCAGCCTCGGCTACGGCCTGCAAACCTACGGCATGCAGACCATCACCAGCAGCCAGTCGGCGTTTATTACCGCCATGTACGTGCCGCTGGTGCCGCTGCTGCAGTGGATCTTCCTCGGGCGGATGCCGGGCCTGATGTCGTGGATCGGCGTGCTGCTGGCTTTCATCGGCCTGCTGCTGCTGGCCGGCCCGAGCGTCGGATCGGTCGCCTTTAATGTGGGAGAGATCGTCACGTTGCTCAGCGCGCTGGCGATTGCCGCCGAGATCATCCTGATCAGCGCCAGCGCAGGGCGGGTTGACGTGCGTCGGGTAACGGTGGTCCAGCTGGCGACCGCCTCGCTGTTTGGTTTTCTGCTGATGCTGCCCAACCAGGAGTCGGTACCGCCCTTTAGCCCGTACCTGCTGTGGAGCGCCGTCGGGCTGGGAGTGGCCAGCGCCATTATTCAGGTCACGATGAACTGGGCGCAGCGCAGCGTCTCACCGACCCGCGCTACGGTGATTTACACCGGGGAACCGGTGTGGGCCGGCATCGTCGGGCGGATCGCCGGCGAACGCCTGCCCGCCATCGCTCTGCTGGGGGGGGCGCTGATCGTGCTGGGGGTGCTGGTCAGCGAGCTGAAGCTGAAACGAAAAAAAGCGGCGCAGGAGCCCGCGCCGCTGAAGTGTGATAACGCTTAACCCTGCTGGCGGATGACGCTGTCAGCACGCGCTGCCGCGCCTTTACGGCTGAGCAGAGCGTTCAGCAGAATGGCACCGAAGGTGGCGGTGCCGATGCCGCCGAAGGTGAAGCCGCCGATATTCAGGGCAAAATCCCCCGCGCCCAGCACCAGCGTCACCGCCACCATAATCAGGTTGCCGTTCTGGCTGAGATCGACCTGATTCTGGATCCAGATGCGCGCGCCGGCCACGGCGATCAGGCCAAACACCACGATTGACGCACCGCCGATCACCGGGCCGGGAATGGTGTGGATCAGCGCGCCAAACTTCGGCGAAAAGCCCAGCAGCAGCGCAATCAGCGCGGCGGCAACAAACACCAGCGTTGAGTACACCCGGGTCACCGCCATTACGCCGATATTCTCTGCATAGGTGGTGACCCCGCTGCCGCCGACGCCGCCTGACAGCATGGTTGCCAGCCCGTCACCGACAAAGGCCCGGCCGATATACGGATCGAGGCTGCGGCCGGTCATACCGGCTACCGCCTTCAGATGGCCGAGGTTTTCAGCCACCAGAATGATCGCCACCGGCGCGATGCTGAACATCGCATGGCTGCTGAAGGAGGGCGCGGTAAACTGCGGCAGGCCAAGCCAGGGCGCGGCGCTCAGCAGGCTGAAGTCCACCGGCTTACCGAGGCCAAAGCCGTTGGTCAGCAGCGCATAAAGCCCCCAGGCGACGATTAACCCGACCAGGATCAGCAGGCGTTGCACCATCCCGCGGGTGAAGACGGCCACGGCACCGATGCACAGCACCGTCATCACCGCCATCCAGCTGTCAAAGGCGCTGGCCGACACGCTGCGCACGGCGATCGGCGCCAGGTTCAGACCGATCGCCATCACCACCGCGCCGGTGACCACCGGCGGCATCAGCGACTCAATCCAGCGGGTGCCGGACTTCATCACTATCACGCCGATCAGCGTATAGAGGGCACCGCAGGCGATAATGCCGCCCAGCGCCACGCCAAGGTTGGCATTCATCCCCTGGCCACTGTAACCGGTGACGGCAATCACCACCCCGACAAATGCGGCGCTGGAGCCAAGGTAACTCGGTACCCGGCCGCCGGTAATCACAAAGAACAGCAGCGTGCCCACGCCGGACATCAGGATGGCAAGGTTGGCATCCAGCCCCATCAGCAACGGCATCAGCACCGTGGCACCAAACATCGCCACCGCATGCTGCAGGCCCATTACCAACGTCTGTCCGGCAGGTAACGCTTCATCGGGGGCAACAATCTCCGCAGAGCCTGCCCGCGTTTTGGACCATTGAGGAAACCAGGAACTCGCCATCGTCTTCTCCAGAGTGAGGGAACTGCGTTAAGTGACGGCACCGCCGCCGGGTAGCCCGCGGCAGGGAAACCCTGCCCGCGGCGTTACGGTAAACTGGCGCTGCGCTGCAACGGGTGATAATTACGGTCGTAGTAGATCAGGCCGTGGGCCTGGTCGTTGCAGATCAGCGCCTGCGCTTCGCAGATAAGAATGTCGTGGGTGCCGACGCTGATGGTGCGGATCAGCGTGCAGTCAAACGATGCCACCGCGCCGCTGAGCACCGGCGATCCGGTGGCCAGCGTCGTCCAGCTGGCGGCGTTAAAGCGTTCCGCCATCGGCGTTTTGCCGCCGAAAAGGTTCGACAGCGGCTGATGCCCGTCGGCCAGGGTATTGACGCAGAGGCGGCCGTTGCGGGTAAAGGTCTCCCACACCGACGACGAACGGTTCAGACACACCAGCAGCGTGGGTGGCGTATCGGTGACGCTGCACACCGCCGAGGCGGTAAAGCCGGCGCGGCCGGCCGGGCCATCGGTGGTAATGATGTTGACCGCTGCCGCCAGCTGCGCCATCGCGTTACGAAACTGCTGCCGTTCCACGGCGGCGGAAGGGGAGGGATTCAGTGTGGCCAGGGACATTGCGGTTCCTTACCCGGTAACGGGAGTGGGGTGACGGTGGGGCGTGGAGAATGGCGTGCTCTCCAGCCAGTTCAGCAATAAGCGGTTAAACGCCGGGCCGTCGGTCACGCTCATCGCGTGGCCGCCCCAGTCCATCAGCTGCAGGGTAGCGTCTGGCAGGGCCGCCTGCAGCTGTTCAGAGCAGGTCCAGGGCACCAGCAGATCGTCGCGTGAGCAGAGCAGCAGCACCGGCAGGGCGATCTGCGCGGCGCTGGCGCTGAAATCGCAGGCCATCAGCGCCTGCAGGCGTTTCAGCAGGTTATCCGTGCCCTGAAAATGGGCGATATGCAGGCTGTCCTCGGCTTCAATGCGCGCCTGATGCCGGGAAAGCCAGTCCGCCGGGTAAAGGAACAGCGGCTGGGCGCGCACGAAGGCCTCGACGCCGCTGTTCAGCAGCAGATCCTGGCGCACGCGGAAGCAGCGGCGGGTGTGGGCGTCCAGCTGCAGCCAGCCGTTGACCACCACCAGCCCGAGCAGGCGCTGCGGATGATCCAGCGCCAGCTGCAGGCCGATCAGGCCGCCGAGCGCGTGGCCGACCAGCACAAATTTATCGATACCCTGCGCATCCAGCGCCGCGATCAGCTCATCGGCCATCTGCTGCATGCTGTAGCCGGCCGGCAGGCTATCGGCGCTGCGCCCGGTGCCGCGCTGGTCGTAGCTCACCACGCGATAGCGCGCGCGCAGCGCGTCCAGCTGCGGCAGCCAGAAACTGCCCAGCCCGCCCAGCCCTGCGGACAACACCAGCGTAGTGGCGGCCGCGTCGTCACGGCCGGAAAGGGTTATGTGCATGCGCAGCCTCCTTAACGACCGATGTGCGCCACGCTGGCGATTTCCACCAGCGCGTCGGGCTTCACCAGGCCACACTGAATGCAGTAGCGGGCCGGCTTCTCCCCCGGAAAGTAGTCGGCATACACCGCGTTGATCGCCGCATAGTGCTGCCAGTCGGTGAGGAAAATCGAGTTAAAGGTGACGTCCTCCAGCGTGCCGCCGGCGGTTTCGATCACGCTTTTAATCGTCTCCAGCACGTGGCGGGTCTGCGCCGCCGCATCGCCGACATGCACCACGTTGTTGTCCTTATCGAACGGCAGCGTTCCTGATACATAGACCACGCCGTCTGCCAGCGTACCGGGGACGAACGGTGCAATCGGCACGCCGGTGCCCGGCGGGGTGATAATCGTTTTAGGCATGAGCGTGCTCCGGTTAAAGGGCGGTGGCCTGCGCCGCCGGGATGGGTTCTGCCTGCAGCGCGCTGCAGAAGCTGCTGACGTCAGACACCCAGCCGAAAAAGGTTTCGATATTAAACAGCGCGGCCTGCTGGGCAAACGCCGGCCCCGCCTGGTGGGTGGCATCCTCCAGCACGATGCCGAAGTACTCGAGGAAGAAGCCGTCGCGCAGCGTCGACTCGACGCAGACGTTGGTGGCAATCCCGGTCAGCACCAGGTGACGGATGCCGCGGCTGCGCAGCATGCTGTCGAGCGCGGTGTTAAAGAAGCCGCTGTAGCGCGGTTTAGGCAGCACAATGTCGCCGGGGCCCGGCGTCAGCTGATCGACCAGCTGATAGTCCCAGCCGCCTTTGGCCAGCAGCGTGCCCTGCAGTTCCGGCTGGCGGCGCATGGTTTTCAGCGCGTTGGACTTATGCCAGTTGGGGGAGCCGGGGCCGCCCGCTTCGACATACTGTTCATCCCAGCCGTTCTGCAGCCAGATGATCTGCAGGCCGGCGGCGCGGGCGGCGGCGACCGCCACCTTAATCTGCTCGATCACCGGCCGGGTGGCCGAAACGTCAAAACCGGCCAGGTCGAGATAACCGCCCGCGCTGGCGTAGGCGTTCTGCATATCCACCACGATCAGCGCGGTCTGCTCCGGCGGGAACCGGATCGGCTCCGGGCGTGCCGGCAGGGTCACGGCATTGTGCTGGCTGGCGGTGGTGCACACTACAGGCTGTTTCGGGTTCATCAGGCCACCTCCTGTGCGGCATCAATCGCGTCTGTTCTGCAGCGCATCAGCGGCTGGATGCGCTGACCAAAGTTCTCAATGCCCTGCAGGAAATCGTCAAAGGTCAGCAAAATGCCTTCGGTGCCCTCCACGGTGGCCACCTCGTCCAGCATCCGCGCCACGCTGGCGTAAGATCCGACCAGCGTGCCCATATTGATATTGACCGCCGAGGTCGGGTCGGCCATCTGCCGCACGTTGGTGTCGCTGCCGGAGCGCTGGTCCTGCTGGCTCTGGGTGGTCAGCCAGGAGAGCGCCTGCTCATCGGCACCGGCTTTGTAATGCTCCCACTTCGCGCGGGCGGCTTCGTCGGTTTCATCGCTGATAATCATAAACAGCACGTAGGAGCCGACGTTACGGCCAGCGGCATCGGCGGCCTGCTTCATCCGCAGAGTGGTCGGCGCAAAGGCGGTCGGCGTGTTCACCCCTTTGCCGAAGCAGAAGTTGTAGTCCGCGTGGCGGGCGGAGAAGGCCATGCCGGCGTCGCTCTGCGCCGCACATACCACCTTCATCGGCTTTTGCGGCTGCGGGCTCAGGCGGCAGTCGTTCATGGTGAAGAACTCACCTTTTAAATCCGATTTGCCGGTGCCCCACAGATCGCGCAGCACGCTGACATATTCGGTCAGGTAGTCATAGCGGCGCGAGAAGTACTCATCGCCGGGCCACAGCCCCATCTGGTCATATTCCGGTTTTTGCCAGCCGGTCACCAGATTGACGCCGAAGCGGCCGCCGGAGATGGAGTCAATGGTCGATGCCATGCGGGCGACGATCGCCGGCGGCAGGGTCAGGGTAGCGGCGGTGGCGTAGATCTCAATGCGCGAGGTCACCGCCGCCAGGCCGGCCATCAGCGTGAACGACTCCAGGTTATGGTCCCAGAACTCGGTTTCGCCGCCGAAGCCGCGCAGCTTGATCATCGACAGCGCAAAATCGAAGTTGTAGTGCTCTGCCCGCTGCACGATCGCCTTGTTCAGCTCGAAGGTCGGCATGTACTGCGGTGCATTACGGGAGATCAGCCAGCCGTTATTGCCGATCGGGATAAAGACGCCCATTTTCATACGAAACCCCTTGGTTTAAGTGTGTGATGTTATCCCGGCGCTGCGTTGCTTCCTGCACTCCCCGATCGCGGCGCTCGTGAGAAAGATTGCAAAGGCCGTGCCACTATTTAAAAGTACAATCAGATCATGCAGTTAATCTGTTACTGATTTCGGTGAATGGAGTGAATGGTCTGTAACAGACCATTTGGTCAAAAATGGCTGCACAACCAGCAGGCAGGCTGCCCGCTAAAAGTGCAGTGCGGACGGGAACCGGGAAGCAGGCGCGGCTCGCTTATAAGCAGCACATGGGTGAACAGGAAAAGCGGATCGGCCGGCAGAGGAACCGGTGGGGCAGCGCGCCGCGTCGAGTGGCTGCAGCGAACCGTCGAGCGGGGTAGGAGTGCGCCGGGCGATTTGCTATGATTCCGCGAGTCCCGTGGAAAAAGGAGTTACGGTGAATTCTGTTGATAATGTTCCGACAAAAACGGCCACGCGCCGTTCCCGTGCGGTAGCCGCCAAACGCACGGCGATCCTCGCCGCCGCGCTGGAGTTTTTTTCCCGTTTTGGCATCCACGGCACCAGCCTCGATAAGGTTGCAGAGCGTGCCGACGTCTCTAAGACCAATCTTCTTTACTACTTTCCCTCGAAAGAAGCGCTCTACATTGCGGTTCTGAAAGACCTGCTCGACGTCTGGCTGGCACCGCTGCGCGCGCTGCGAGCCGACCAGCAGCCGCTGGAAGCGATTCGTGACTATATCCGCCTCAAGCTGGAAGTCTCGCGCGATCATCCGCAGGCGTCCCGGCTGTTCTGCCTGGAGATGCTGCAGGGCGCACCGCTGCTGAAGGCTGAGCTGGCCGGCGATTTACGTCATCTGGTGGAAGATAAAGCGCAGGTGATTGAAACCTGGGTGGGGCAGGGCAAACTGGCGGCGGTCGAACCGCACCATCTGATCTTTATGCTGTGGGCAACCACCCAGCACTACGCCGACTTTGCCAGCCAGGTGGAAGCGGTGACCGGCAAAACGCTGGCGGATGAGGACTTTTTTGCGCAGACGGTGGAAAACGTGCAGCGGATGGTGATCGAAGGGATTCGGGTACGGTAATCAGAGGCCGGCAGATGCCGGCCTCCCTGAGCTATCAGGCTTTTTTACGGTTGCGCATAAACCAGCCAACGGCCAGCAGCAGGAACCACAGCGGCGTGACCATCAGCGCCTGGCGGGTATCATCCTCCAGCGTCAGCAGCACGATGACAAAGGCGAAGAACGCCATGCACACCCAGCACATCAGCTTACCCAGCGGCATCTTATAGGCAGACTCAGCGTGACGCTGCGGATGCTTTTTACGGTACGCCAGATACGAGCAGAGGATGATGGTCCAGACGAACATAAACAGAATCGCCGACACGGTGGTCACCAGGGTAAAGACCGTCATCACGTTCGGGATCAGGTAGATCAGCGCTACCCCACCCAGCAGGCAGAAGCAGGAGAAGAACAGCCCGGCGGTGGGAACCGCACGGCGGGACAGCATGCCAAAACGGCGATGCGCCACGCCCTGCTGCGACAGGCCATACAGCATACGGCTGGTAGAGAAGATACCGCTGTTAGCTGATGACGCCGCCGAGGTCAGCACCACAAAATTAACGATGCTGGCCGCGGCCGGAAGGCCAATCAGCACAAACATCTCCACAAACGGGCTGCGATCCGCCACCACCTGGTTCCACGGCGTTACCGCCATGATCACCAGCAGCGCCAGCACGTAAAACATAATGATGCGCAGCGGAATGGCGTTTATCGCGCGCGGCAGCACCACGCGCGGGTTGTGAGTTTCAGCCGCCGCCGTTCCCACCAGTTCGATACCCACAAAGGCAAACACCGCGATCTGGAAGCCGGCAAAGAAGCCGCTCAGCCCTTTCGGGAACATACCGCCGTGATCCCAGATATTGCTCAGCGCCGCATGGCCGCCGCCCGGTGAAGGGTAGTGCATGGCCACCAGCACAATGCCGGTCGCGATCAGCGCGACGATGGCGACGATTTTGATAATCGCGAACCAGAACTCCATCTCACCAAACAGCTTCACCGTGGCGATATTCAGCGACACGAACACCACAATACACAGCAGGGCGCTCATCCACACCTGGAACCCGGGGAACCACAGCTGGAAGTAGGAGCTGATCGCTACCACGTCGGCGATGCCGGTCACCACCCAGCAGAACCAGTAGGTCCAGCCGGTAAAGTAGCCGGCCCACGGGCCAAGCAGATCGGCGGCGAAGTCGCTGAATGACTTATATTCGAGGTTAGAGAGCAGCAGCTCGCCCATCGCACGCATGACGAAAAACAGCATAAAGCCGATGATCATATAGACGAAGACGATCGACGGACCGGCAAGGCTGATGGTTTTGCCCGATCCCATAAACAGGCCGGTGCCGATAGCACCGCCGATGGCGATCAGCTGAATATGACGGTTATGCAGACTACGCCGGAGTTCCACCGGCGCGTCTTCAGAGGGCGCGGCCTCTTTGAGTTGGTTTACCATAACGGGTTCCTGTCCTGTAATAACGAGTAAGCTCTGTTGGCTTTTCCTTGATCTGACGATGCCAGACATAAGTGACATAACATAATGTACTTAAGTCGTTACTGACTAATTCTTTTTAGCAATAGTGACGGCGACTGCGAAAGCCTGGTCCGTTACCACGGCTTTGGAGCTTAACGTAAAAAAGCGCCGGAAAGCGCAAAAAATGGAGCTAAACTGGAATCGATGCCTGTATATGAACATAAATCCGGCGCTGGCCGGTCTTCTGATGTGCCGGAGGAGCGATGCGCTGGCTCGTTACGCTGACCTTACTGGCCGCCCTGGCAGGGGGGGCCGCTATACTCTGGCCGCAGCTGCCGCCGTGGTGGAACCCGTTCGCTCCGCTGTCGGTCAGCGATCCTCCGACGCTGGTTACGCGTTATAAACTGCAAAGGCTAAGCAGCGATGCGGCCTGTATGGACGTGATGGCGAGGGCCCGCGAAGCCGGACTGGTCAGTTACAGCCGGCCTGGCCGTTCCGCGGGCAACTGTCCACTGGACGATCCGCTGCGCATCACCGGTTTCGGTGACGTGCGGCTCAGCGGCAGTTTTCTCAGCAGCTGCCCGCTGGCGGTCAGCAGCACCATGCTGGTCAGCCAGACGCTGCGGCCGCGAGCTCTCAGCGAACTGGGGTCACCGCTGGTGCGGATCGAGCATCTTGGCAGCTACGCCTGCCGCAACATTTACCATCGGGCACAGGGGCGGCTCAGCGAACACGCCAGCGCTGACGCGTGGGACCTGAGCGGGTTCCGGCTGGCAAACGGCCAGCGCATCGACGTGTTGCGCGAATGGCCGCGGGAGACCCCCGAGGGGCGCTGGCTGAGGCAGGTGTTCAGTGAAGGGTGCGTCTGGTTTGGTAATGCGCTCGGGCCGGAGTACAACGCTGCGCATGCTAATCACTTTCATTTAGGCATGCGGGGTTTTAATCTGTGCCGCTAGTCAATGGCCGGACCAGCGTGCGGCGTGGGCGCTGCCGCTAAAGTCCGTTATTCAGGCTGGCTTATCAATCTTCAAAAAACCAAACTTTTCGCATTTTAAAGTAAAGTTCTTACTTATCATTGTATTAAATCATCGAGTGAAGGGGGTTGGGCGCATAAAATGCCATTTATGATAAATTTGCAGTAACAAACCTGGACTTAAAACTGCACGTAAGCGGGTCAAAATTATTGAATAGTAGTAGGAAAAATCCTATTCTTGTTATAGGTGATTTATCAGTATCTCTGTTCTGTTATTGCTGACGTGAGTGAACGCGGATGATACAAGGAGTAATGATAACCTCAGGTATTATTCATTCCTTAATTGAGGGTTCATTGATTACCGATCTGAATCAGGCAGAGGAAAAAGATCATCTTCTGTCTGTAATTGATTGCCCGGCGTTAAAATTCATCTTTAAAATTAATTTTCTTGCCATTAGCGGTGTGGGCGGTTCCCCGGCGGTGGTGGCAAACCGGGCGAGGATGTTCCTGGCTCCATTGAGGCATTGATGACTGCTGAGAACTATTTCAGTTGGCGAAACGAAGCGTATTCAGCCTTCGGTCAGGGCGCTGACGTTGCTCAGATTACCCGCGTAACAGAGCAGCAAATGCGCGAGATGGAATTCGATTTTTACGCGCTGTATATTCGGCAACCGGTGCCATTTACCCGGCCCAAAACGTTTCTTTACACCAATTATCCGCAGGCGTGGCTGGACTATTATTTGTTGCACGCGTTTTATGATCAGGATCCGGTGTTAAAAATTTGTCATCAGCCCGGCGAGCTGTGGGTATGGGATGAGACTCTCCCGGACAGCAATTCACGCGTGTTTGAGGCGGCCAGGCAACACGGCATTTATGCGGGCGTTTCGGCGTCCGCGATGGCAAAAAACAGGGCCATCGGTATATTGTCATTCTCGTCGGCGAGCAGCAAAAGAGAGGTCGTGCTGACCACCGAGCTGGAGCTTAAACTCAGGTATTTGCTGGATCTGTTTTTAACGGCATTAATCCGACTGAACGATATTTCCATGTCATCGACAAAACTGGAGCTGAGTAAAAGAGAGCTGGAGATTCTTAAATGGACGGCTGAGGGGAAAACGTCGATGGAAATATCTCTGATCCTCAGTATTTCGTTGAATACGGTTAATTTTCATCAGAAAAACATGCAAAAACGATTGAATGCACCGAACAAAACGCAAATTGCATCTTACGCCGCAGCTATCGGATTAATATGAAATGAAGTTGCAACTACTAACTTTAGTAGTTTCGTATTACCAATCGGTTGTCTACCCTGCGACAGGGGTAGCAACCCTGCGCGAACCGTTTAAACGGAATACATGAGCGAAAGCGACAGGGGAGCAGAGATGAAAATTATTCAGACCAGACTGAGGGATATGCCCTCATCGTTACTGGCCGAACTGGGAAGTTACCGCTACAGCGTTTTTGCCAGCGGCCAGGGCTGGTCAATTCCCTCCCGCCTCAGTACGCCGGGCCAGGAATTCGATCGCTACGATCGCTCCGAAGTGGTGTGGCTGATTGCCTGGTCAGCCCAGCACGGCATCTGCGGCTGTGCGCGGCTGATGCCGTGGCAGGATCCTGACCGTCACCGCATCCTCGCACCGGGAGAACACCCTCTTGCCGAAGGGCAGCGGGTCTGGGAGATGTCCCGCTTCTCCGCGCGTATGGAGATCGATGCGGAGCTGCCGTTAACTATCCTCTGGCATGCTGTACAGTTAGCCAGCCAGTCCGGCATCGATCTGCTGTTCAGCGCGGCCACCCCCCTGCTCGAAAATCTGTTCGACGCGCAGCGCGTGCAGTTCGATCCTCTGCCGCCGGGCATTATTCAGTCTGAAGACAACCTTTTTGCGGTAAAAATTCCGGTGGAGCAGCCGCATCTGGCGGAAAAATTCCACGGCGCCCGACGCTTCAGGCCGGAAGAGGTGCTGCCGACCCTTGGCGTTTCCGCCAACTGGGGGCAGCAGGTGCAGTGAGGTTATCCCTGCCACCTCGACCATAAGGTAATCAGCAGCCAGGCTGCCACGCACCAGCAGCAAACGGCGGCGAGCAGCGCCCAGGGAAGCCGCATCAGCGCCACGAAATACCACAGCGAAATCAGGTACGCCAGATAGGGAAGAACGGCCCACATGCCGAAAATCAGCGTGGCACGCAGTGCCTCAATGCCGCGCTCGCTGGCAACGATATAGTGGGCGATCAGGGCAAAAGTCGGAAACAGCGGGATCAGTCCGGCAATGTAGTAGTGGCGGGTACGGGCCAGAATGCCAATCAGCACCACCACCAGCGCGCCGACGGCGGCTTTAATCAGTAAACCCATGATGATCTTCGTCAGGTAAGGGAAGGCAGATACCGTGCCATTCAGCACGGTATCTGAGGCAGCGTTACTGGCGGAAGGCGACTTTAATCTGTTTCACCGTATTGCCCAGCACTTCAGCCTGCTCGGCGTCTTCCAGCTGGGCGATGTAGCGTTCCATATTAATGATCACCTTACCCGCATCAGCCTGGCCAATCGATTTCAGCATCAGGGTCACTAACTGCTTCAGACAGGTGACTTCGTGGGCCAGGGTTTTAGCATCATCGCTGGTTGAAAAATCAATCTGACTCATAATCGCTCCTGAAAATCATAAAGAAAAACAGGTTTCTGGCCGCGCGGCCGTCTGCCTGAAAGTGTTAAAAGCATACCATACTCTGCAGGAAAAAAATCGCGTGACGTGTTGGCCTGCTTCAGGATGCCTGGCGTGGAGAATCTGGCGTTTACCTGCCTGCCTGTCGCCACTGAATGATGTGACTAAAAATGCAAAAATTGCGCAAAAGCTGAGCATGTTATTGCCGTTACGCATAATAAAAACTCATGGATTAATAATTATCTAATTGATTAGTATAGTTTTTATTGATTCTGTTTGTCGGCGCTTTACTGAGTTTTTTATGGTAGCTAAAAAAGATTTCTGGAAAGGGATAATTATTATTATTACTTTTTTTCATGTCTGTTAAATAAACGTTTGCCTTAATGTGGCTATTATTTCTGTTCTTTCGTCGCCGGAAAAGGAGTAACATAATCAGCCTGCCTGTGTGACTAATCGTTACCTGCCTCAGCCATTTAGGGAGTTCCGTTTGATAAGCGTTTTTCTCGTTGATGACCATGAACTGGTACGCGCTGGGATTCGTCGTATCCTTGAGGATATTAAAGGTATCCAGGTAGTCGGTGAAGCCAACTGCGGTGAAGATGCCGTCAAGTGGTGCCGCGCTAACAACGTTGACGTGGTGCTGATGGATATGAACATGCCCGGGATTGGCGGGCTGGAAGCGACGCGCAAGATAATCCGCTACACGCCGGACAGCAAAATCATCATGCTGACCATCCATACTGAGAACCCGTTGCCGGCAAAAGTGATGCAGGCCGGGGCCGCCGGGTACCTGAGTAAAGGTGCCGCGCCGCAGGAAGTGGTCAGCGCTATTCGTTCAGTGAATGCGGGGCAGCGTTACATCGCCTCAGATATTGCGCAGCAGATGGCGCTTAGCCAGATTGAGCCGCAAAAGGCGGCCTCGCCGTTCAGCTGTTTGTCGGAACGCGAATTGCAGATTATGCTAATGATCACCAAAGGGCAGAAAGTGACGGAAATTTCCGAACAGCTCAGTCTTAGCCCGAAAACGGTTAACAGCTATCGCTACCGCATGTTCAGCAAGCTGAACATCAGCGGTGACGTCGAGTTGACCCACCTGGCCATTCGTCATGGTCTGTACAGTACGGAGCCGTAAATCAGTAGTGAGTGATGTGTTTGATGCTAAAACGTTCCTGAAAACCGTCACCAGCCAGCCGGGCGTGTACCGGATGTATGATGCCGAGGAAACGGTAATCTACGTCGGAAAAGCAAAAGACCTGAAAAAGCGTCTTTCCAGCTATTTCCGTGACAATCTCGCCAGCCGTAAAACCGAAGCGCTGGTGGCCCTGATCCGTCAGATTGACGTTACGGTCACCCATACCGAGACGGAAGCGCTGCTGCTCGAGCATAACTACATCAAGCTCTACCAGCCACGCTACAACGTGCTGCTGCGTGACGATAAGTCCTATCCCTATATCTTTCTCAGCGGTGACGCGCATCCGCGGCTGGCCAGCCATCGCGGCGCTAAACATGCCAAAGGCGAGTACTTCGGCCCGTTCCCTAACGGCTACGCCGTACGGGAGACGCTGTCACTGCTGCAGAAGGTGTTCCCGGTGCGCCAGTGTGAAAACAGCGTTTACCGTAACCGCACACGCCCCTGCCTGCAGTATCAGATTGGCCGCTGCCTGGGCCCCTGCGTAGCCGGACTGGTCAGTGAAGAGGAGTACGCACAGCAGATCAACTACGTGCGGCTGTTCCTCTCGGGTAAAGACGATCAGGTGCTTAACCAGCTGGTTGCCCGCATGGAACAGGCGGCGCAGGGGCTGCGTTTTGAAGAGGCCGCGCGGCTGCGGGATCAGATTCAGGCGGTGCGTCGGGTCACCGAGAAGCAGTTTGTCTCCAACCAGGGCGATGATCTTGACGTGATTGGCGTGGCGTTCGAGTCCGGGATGGCCTGCCTGCACGTGCTGTTTATTCGTCAGGGCAAGGTGCTGGGGAGCCGCAGCTACTTCCCCAGGGTGCCAGGCGGCACCGAACTGGCGGAAGTGGTACAGACCTTCGTTGGGCAGTTCTACCTGCAGGGCAGCCAGGCGCGTACGCTACCCAGCGATATCCTGCTGGATTTCACCCTGCCAGAAAAAGAGCTGCTGGCCGATTCGCTGACCGAACTGGCCGGACGACGGGTGACGATTCAGAACAAACCGCGCGGCGACCGCGCGCGTTACCTGAAGCTGGCGCGCACCAACGCCGCCACCGCGCTGGTGACCCGGCTGGCGCAGCACTCTACTATTCATCAGCGGCTGGAAGCGCTGGCGCAAACGCTGAAACTGCCGCCGATTAAACGGATGGAGTGTTTCGATATCAGCCACACCATGGGCGAGCAGACTATCGCCTCCTGCGTGGTGTTTGACGCCAACGGCCCGCTGCGCAGCGAATATCGCCGCTACAACATCAACGGTATTACCCCAGGCGATGACTACGCGGCAATGAATCAGGTGCTGCGCCGCCGCTACGGTAAAGCGCTGGAGCCGGGCAAAATCCCCGACGTGGTACTGATCGACGGCGGTAAAGGGCAGCTGGCCCAGGCGAAAGAGGTGTTCGCCGGGCTGGAGGTGGAGTGGGACAAACACCATCCGCTGCTGCTGGGCATCGCCAAAGGCACCGATCGTAAAGCCGGGCTGGAAACGCTGTTCCTCGAACCGGAAGGGGAGGGGTTCTCGCTGCCGCCGGACTCGCCGGCCCTGCACGTGCTGCAGCATATTCGTGACGACTCTCACAATCATGCAATTACCGGCCACCGCAACAAACGGGCAAAAGTGAAGAACACCAGCTCGCTGGAGACCATTGAAGGGATTGGTCCTAAACGTCGGCAGATGCTGCTTAAGTATATGGGGGGCCTGCAACCGTTGACGAATGCCTCGGTGGAGGAGATAGCGAAGGTCCCGGGAATTTCTCAGGCACTGGCCGAAAAAATCTTCTATGCGCTGAAACACTAAGCATTGCAACACCCGGTGCAATGTAGGAACATAGAAACAAATTCGACTCTGTCCAAACAGTTAGCGTAATTATGCCACTAAATATTCCGACCCTGCTTACCCTGTTTCGCGTAGTGTTGATCCCATTCTTTGTGCTGGCATTTTACCTGCCATTTCAATGGGCTCCGCTGCTCTGTGCGCTGATCTTTATCGTGGCCGCGATCACCGACTGGTTTGACGGCTTCCTGGCGCGCCGCTGGAAACAGACCACCCGCTTCGGCGCGTTCCTCGATCCGGTTGCCGATAAGGTGATGGTGGCCATCGCGCTGGTGCTGGTAGCGGAGTACTTCCACTCCTGGTGGATCACCCTGCCGGCGGCAACGATGATCGCCCGTGAGATCTTTATTTCTGCGCTACGCGAGTGGATGGCTGAAATCGGCAAACGCAGCAGCGTGGCGGTGTCGTGGATTGGCAAGGTCAAAACCACCGCGCAGATGCTGGCGCTGTTTGCGCTGCTGTGGCGGCCAAATCCGCTGATTGAGGGTGTTGGCGTGGTGGCGTTGTACATCGCGGCGGTGCTGACCTTCTGGTCGATGTATCAATATTTAAGCGCCGCGCGCGGCGATCTGTTCGAAGGATGATCTAAGCGGTTCAAAAAGCAGCAAACAGATGCAAAGTAAGGATTATTTTATTGACTCAGTTCGCTATCTCAGTAGAATGCAACGCATCGAAAGGCAGCACGGTTTGCCAGACGAAAGCAGCAGTCAACGTCAGCAAGTAAGACGTTGAAAGCTAAGCGGGAATAGCTCAGTTGGTAGAGCACGACCTTGCCAAGGTCGGGGTCGCGAGTTCGAGTCTCGTTTCCCGCTCCAGATTAGTTCAGCAGAGAAATTTCTCTGATGACAGCAGAATTAAGGCGCGTTGGCAGAGTGGCCATGCTACGGATTGCAAATCCGTCTACCTCGGTTCGACTCCGGGACGCGCCTCCAATTTATTCCCATGCCCAGATGGTGAAATCGGTAGACACAAGGGATTTAAAATCCCTCGGCTTATGGCTGTGTGGGTTCAAGTCCCACTCTGGGCACCATCTTCGCACTACCGATTAAAACGAATAAAAACAAGCAGTTGAATGATGTCGTAACCGCCCCTTAAAGGCGGTTTTTTTGTTTCTGCGGGTCCTTTCATAATACTCCTACCTAATATTATTCAGCTTTCTTATGTCCGCCGACCACCGGAGCCACCACAATCCTCCTGTCATAGCGTGCGGTCTGCTCAATATTTTTGTGAACGAAAATAGTCTGCCAGTCTGCCGGACAGGTCTGATATGCCCTTTGCTTTCAGATCGTGATGAGTACCCGATGAGGCGCTCGACTTATCGTTAATGAGATAACCCTTTAACCTGTTAACTGCTGCCTGTGCTACAGTCATCTCTCGTTGAAAACCTATCGCTACGAGGTGGCAGGTACCTGCCATGACAGATGAAATCGCCAGCCTGTTCCCGTCAGGGGAGTTTACGGCATTTGATTTTACCCGGCCGGAATATGCCGAGCCTCCGTTAGCCGGGTCTCCCCTGATCGGACTCCACAGCCTGTGTGGCAAGGTTACCCTCAGCAATGCCTTATGCTGCGATGTGCAGTTGCTGGAAAGCGACGGCGCTGTCGCGCTGGCGGGAAAAAGCGCCGGGGGGCAAGGGCTGACCGGATCGGCTCCGCTGGTGTCGCAACCCGACTCTTTGCTCAGCTTCAGCTATCGCTACCTTGATCCGGCCACGATGCAGCGTGTTATCTGGCAGCAGGCTACCGGGGCCGTCGCTCGCCTGCAAATCGTGCAGAACGGTGCCTTCAACGGTGTCGCACTGGCCCACCTCCCGACGCTGCTTGGCGTGTTTATTGCCGGTGCTTCAGGGGGAAAAGGGGCAGGGGGGATGCCGCAACCGGTGGCGGTATCGCCCGGCGTCTGGCACCGGGTGCAGCTGGTTCTCAGCGCACAGCCTGATGCCTCACGGTTGATCGTCGATGGCAGAGAGATCGATACGTTTACGCTTAGCGCAATCCCTGCCACGCCTTTTACCCTGTTTGGCACCGTTGGCCGCCAGGTGCCGTCCAGCCCGCTGCTGTTAGGGCGGATAGTGGCGACCAGCCCGCTACCGGCAGAGCCGGTTATAGCGAAGATTCAGGCCTGGCTTGCGGCGGGGTATAAACCGGGTGGCGCTTCTTCGCCGGCTGGCCGGCCCGAAAAATACAATCCGCGTGCGCTTCATCCGGTCAGTCAGGTATCGGTGACCACCTCACAGGCGCGTGTTGCCGCGATAATTAACCATGACGGCAGCATAAATCCGGAAAAGGTATTAATCGCTGATGGCGAAAACGCGATTCACCCGCTGGCTTCGCTGACTAAAATCATGACGGCCATCGTGTTACTTGACGGCCAGCCGGAATATAGCGAGAAACTTACCCGGCTTTCCTGCGATCCCGCCACCGGATCGGGCGCTAACCTGGCCGAAGGGGATACGCTCTGCCTGCGGGATGCGGTTTACAACCTGATGTTGCCCTCGTCCAACGTGACGGCGAATATGGTTGCGCGGATTTATGGCGGCAAACTGCTGACGGCAGAAGGGCAGAGCGGTTACAGCGTCCCGCAGGCGGTCAGCCGCTGGGTGGCACAGATGAACAGCAGGGCGCAGGCGCTGGGGATGCACTCGGCGCGTTTTACCACGCCCTCCGGGCTGGGGAGAAACAGCGCCAGCGCGCTTGATGTTCTGAAAATGGTCGCGGCGGCAACGCAATATCCTCTGATTATGCAGAGCTGGCGAACCCAGACTCACGCTATTAAGGTCTCGGGGAACGCGCCGCGGCTGGAATATATTATTAACACCAACGATCTGCTGTTTTCAGACCCGACGGTGATCGGCGGCAAAACCGGCACGCTGACCCCCCTGTTTAACCTGTTCTGTCTGGCGCATATGCCGGACCATCAGCGATTAGTGGTCATCGCGCTGGCGGCCAGCGCGAAACAGGACCGGGCTACCGATTGTGCAGCGATGCTGGCGGCGATAAAGGCGCAGTACGACTAATTCTGCGCGTGCCGGTGCGGGATCACCTGTTTATTATAAATTTCATCACTTATCATAATATGGTTTTTCATTGCACCAAATCATTTGAAATGGTCTGGTGGCAAGCCCCCGGTATCTCCGGTCACCAGCCGGAAGCGCGTTTGCGAATATTCTTAATGAAGTTCAGATTTCCCCAGCTAAGCTTATTCCTTCCAACGCCAACAGAAGGAAACAGGCATGTCAGAAGTTGAAAACAAAACTAAAGAGCAGTACCTCCATGACGTTCTTTCTCAGCTGAAGGAGATCCGTCACTACGCGCAGAATAATGCGGAGACCCTGTCTTCTCAATGGCTGGCTTTCGATACCGGCGAGTACAAAGATAAGGACCTGGCGGACAAGATCGATAAGCTGCTGAATGCCCAGGGCAAGCTGCATGATGAGATTGAATCGATCATCAGTGATATCGAAATTGAAGTGAACAAAGCCGCGTAACGATGCGGCCTCAGACGGATACGCCTGCCGCAGGCGTATCCGGCTATTACGGCTTCTGCACTCACCCTAAGTCAGCGCTGCCGCAGAACAATGGTGTTATCGCATTACCCCCGGCAATCAGCGCCAATGCAGCCTCCTGAATAATGACGGCTATCGCGTCAGCCCGGCAATCATCGTTAGCGCAGCATCCATTTCAAAATTAACTGCTTGCGGATTACGCCTGAAGATCGCGGCTGATACAGCCTGCCCGGGAACTACAGTGCCCGCACCATCACCGACACCCACTCTCCGTTGACCTCGCGCTGCTCGACTTCGCGCCAGCCCAGACGTCTATACAGTGCCTGCCGATCCGGCGTATACAGCCATAACTCTGCCACCCCCTGTTGCCGCGCGTGGGCGATGCAGGCGTTGACCAGCCGTGAGCCGATCCCCTGGCCGCGCCACTCGGCCAGGGTAAATACTTCGCCAAGCCAGTAGCGGCGGGCGGGGTTATCGCTCAGTTCATATTCAATGACGCTGGCCGTACCGCTCAGCTCACCGCTGTCGCTAAGGGCAAGCAGGGTAAAGCCGACGCTGCCCGGCAGATTACGCTGATGCAGACGTTCAGCCACCTCGAGAGGATCGGCCCAGTTATCCAGCTGGTGCCACTCCTGGAAGAGAAAATGCGCGATCTCCTCCGCACGCTGAGGCTGTTGTCTGAGGGGTATAATTGCGCTTGATGACATTTTTTTTCCTTTGTTTATCCACCACGTGGCGCTGTGGTTCAGAATTATCTAAACTTTTTCTTAGCTCTTCCCTTGTTTAACCGCGCACGGTTATAATTGCAGGGCCATTTAGTTAGATCTCTAATCATTAGGTGCCTAAACATTGAATACGCAGGAACTTAACTTTTCCCGCCTGCTGCATCTTACCGCTCATGCCTGGCGCCAGGCGGTGGATCGCCGGGTCAAAGATAACGGCCTGAGCATGAGCAGCTGGATGGCCGTGGCCACCATTGCGATCCAGGAGACGCCAATCACCCAGAAGGCGCTGGCGCAGGCGCTTGGCCTGGAAGATGCAAGCGTGGTGCCACTGATCGACCGGCTGGTAAAACAGCAGCTGGTGGAGCGTGTGCAGCCGGCGGAAGATCGCCGCAAGCGCCTGCTCCACGTTACCCCACTGGGGGATGAACTGTACAGGGATCTGAAAATCCAGGCTGATGCGCTGCGCAGCGAGCTGCTGGCAGATATCGATCCTGGCGAGCTGCGGATCACTGAGCGGGTGCTGCAACAGCTGCTGGTGGCGACGGAAGGTAAGTAATGTGTCGCGTGTGAAAACCAACCCTTATGCGCCACGGGAGTGGGCGCCCGGCGAAAAGCCGATGCTGCCTGGTTCCCCCTCAACCCCGCAACACCCCACGCACAAACGGCTCGCTTTTGGCATCGTCGGCCTGCTGATTTCAATCACCGGCGCGCTGAGCAACGCGCTGGTCACCGCCAATCTCACCAACCTGCAGGGGGTGTTTGGCGCGTACAGCAATGAGATCGCCTGGCTGCCGGCCGTGTACGTAATGGGCAATATTTCGATCAACCTGTTACTGGTTAAGTTCCGCCAGCAGTTCGGGCTGCGGGTGTTCACCGAAGCCTTCCTGGTGCTCTACGTGCTGGTGGCGTTCTTTCATCTGCTGGTCAACGATCTCAGCTCGGCAATTATCGTACGCGCCGCGCACGGCATGGTTGGGGCCGCGCTCAGTTCGCTGGGCATCTATTACCAGGTGCAGGCGTGGCCGGCGAAGCACCGGCTGAAGGCGCTGGCGATCGGTATCGGCGCGTCGCAGCTGGCGATCCCGCTGGCGCGGCTGTTCTCCAGCGAGCTATTGCAGCTGGACGAGTGGCGCGGGCTGTATCTGCTCGAACTGGGCCTGGCGCTGCTGTCGCTGGGGGCGGTACTGATCCTCAAGCTGCCGCCGGGTGAACGAACCAAGGTTTTTGAAAAGAAAGATTTTCTCACCTTCTTCCTGCTGGCACCCGGCATGGCGCTGTTCTGTGCCGTACTGTCGCTGGGGCGCATCGAATGGTGGACCAGCACGCCGTGGCTGGGCGTCTGCCTGGCGCTGGGGCTGGTGCTGGTGATTGCCGCGGTGGTGGTGGAGCACAACCGCAGCAATCCGCTGATCAACACCCGCTGGCTGGGGACCGGGGCGATCGTGCGTCTCGGTATCGTGATGATCCTGCTGCGGATGATGCTGGCCGAGCAGAACACCGGGGCGATCGGTTATCTGCAGCAGGTCGGGCTGCTCAACGATCAGATGCAGGGGCTGGCGCTGGCGATTCTGGCCGGTGTGGCGAGCGGCATCGTGGTCAGCGCGCTGACCATCAACCCCAGACACCTTAACTGGCCGATCGTCCTGTCGCTGGGGATTGTGATGGTCGCGTCGCTGATGGACGCGCAGTCCAACCCGCTGACCCGCGCAGACAATATGCTGTTCAGCCAGTTCCTGCTTGGGTTCAGCACCGCCTTCTTTATCGCTCCGGCCATGCTCTTAGGCATTGGTGGCGTGGTCACCCAGCCGAAAAATCTGGTCAGCTTTGTGGTGCTGTTCGGCATGAGCCAGAACATCGGCGGGCTGATGGGCTCGGCGCTGCTCGGCACCTTCCAGACCTGGCGTGAGAAGTACCACTCCAGCCTGCTGGCCGACCAGCTGTCGCTGCTGGACCCTAACGTCACCGAACGGCTGGCGCAGTACAACAGCCTGTTTGCCAGCCAGCTGGGCGACGGCGTGCTGCTCGGTGCGCAGAGTACCAGCCAGCTGCAGACGGTGGCCACGTTACAGGCCAACGTGCTGGCCTATAACGACGTCTATTTGCTGACGGCGGCGATGGCCGGCGTCACCTTACTGTGGGTGACCTGGCGCATTGGCCGTCTGCGTTACCTCAGCTGGCAGCAGGCTAAACGTGAGGCGGAAGCCGAGCGCTTAGCGATGCAACAAACAACAACAATACCGGGGACGGGGAAAGCATGAGCCAACAGGAACAGCAGTTTGCTGAACGCCAGAGAAATAACAAGCTGCGGATCTTATCAATTACCCTCGGTGCCGGCATTGCGCTGGTCGGGGTGCTGGTGATCCTCTACGCCTGGAAGCTGCCGCCGTTTACCAGCCAGATGCAGTCGACCGAAAACGCCTACGTGCGCGGGCAGGTGACCTTTATCAGCCCGCAGGTCAGCGGCTATATCACCGCGGTCAGGGTGGTGGATCTGCAGCCGGTGCAGCAGGGGCAGCTGTTGATGACCATTGATGACCGCATCTACCGGCAGAAGGTCCACCAGGCGCAGGCGGCGCTGGAGATGAAGGTGGCGGCGCTGGCGAATAACCAGCAGCAGCAGCGCAGCGCGCAGGCGGTGATCGCCCGCAACGAGGCCGCGCTGCAGAACGCCCGCGCCCAGGCGTTGAAGGGGGGGCTGGATCTGAAGCGGGTGGAGAGCCTTGCCGCCGACGGTTCGCTGTCGGTGCGTGAACGCGACGCGGCCCGCGCCAGCAACGCGCAGACCCGTGCGGACGTGCAGCAGGCCCAGGCGACGCTGGACGTGTCAAAGCAGGATCTGCAAACCGCTATCGTGAACCGCGCCTCGCTGGCGGCCGACGTCACCAGCGCCCAGGCGGCGCTGGAGCTGGCAAAAATCGATCTGGCCAACACGCAGATCGTCGCACCGGCGTCCGGGCAGCTGGGGCAGATGTCGGTACGGCTTGGGGCCTACGTCAGCGCCGGTACCCGCCTGACCTCGGTGGTGCCTGAACAAAAATGGGTGATCGCCAATCTGAAAGAGACGCAGATGGCGCGCATCCGCCCAGGCCTGCCGGCAACCTTCCGCGTGGACGGGCTGAACGGCGAGCGTTTCAGCGGCGAGGTGGAGTTTATCTCGCCGGCGGCCGGGTCGGAGTTCAGCGCGATTTCGCCGGACAACGCCACCGGTAACTTCGTCAAAATCGCCCAGCGTATCCCGGTCCGTATCCGCATTACCGGCGGTAATACGGAACGGCTGCGCCCCGGCATGTCGGTGGAGGTGAGTATTGATACCGGAGCAGAGCCGGATGAAACGCAGCAGGGGAGTGTGTCGGACCGCAGCGCGGCTCCGGGCGCGTCAGCCGGCGCGGGCATGACCACCACCACTGAAGACGATGGTAAGGGGAACGCGACGGGGCGGATTGTGCCACCGGCAGATGACCGTGGCGCGGCTGGGGGCCAGCCATGATCCGCCGTCATACCGGCGCGGCGCTGCTGCTGGCCGCGTTGCTGAGCGGCTGTGCCACCCACGTTGAGCAGGCTCCGTCTTCGCTGCCGATCCCCGAACAGTGGCGCAACCAGGCCGGCCCGGCCGCTGCGCCGGAAGCTAACTGGTGGCGGGCGTTTAACGATCCCGACCTTAACCGGCTGGTGGAGCAGGCGCTGCGCAATAACCCGGATATTCTCACCGCCCGTTCGCGGGTGGATGAGTACCGCGCCCGGCTGCGCGGGGCGGAGGGGGATAACTTTCCGACCCTGGACGCCGGGGTAGCGGCCACCCGGGCGCGCACGATCTCGGCGGCGACCGGGCAGCCGGTGCAGTCCACGGTATTTCAGGGGCTGCTGCAGGCTAACTATAACGTCGACCTGTGGGGCGCGCGCAGCAGCAGCATTGATGCCGCCAGCGCCACGCTGGCCGCGCAACAGGCCGCGGCCGCGGCGGCCGAACTGACCATCGCCAGTTCGGTGGCCTCCGGTTATATGACCCTGCTGTCGCTCGACCGGCAGCTGCAGGTCACCGACGCTACGCTGGCCTCGCGTCAGGACTCGCTGAAGCTGGCACAGCGCCAGTTCGCCAGCGGTTACACCTCAAAGCTGGAGTGGGTGCAATCTGAATCTGAATATCAGACCGCCAAAGCGCAGGTGCCGCTGCTGCAGCATCAGATTGCGCAGCAGGAGAACGCGCTGAGCGTGCTGGTAGGGATGAATCCGCGGCAGATTGCCCGCAGCCGTGATTTTGACCGGCTGGTGCCGCAGACGTTGCCGGCGGTAATGCCGTCGCAGCTGCTGCAGCGGCGGCCGGATATTGTGCAGGCGGAGCGCCAGCTGCTGGCGGTCGACGCCACGCTGCAGTCATCGCGCGCCAGCCTGCTGCCGTCGCTGAACCTGACCGCCAGCGGCACGCTGCAGAATTCCGTACTGCACCAGCTGGTGGATAATCCGTTCCGCCTGTGGAGCATCGGCGGCAGCGTGCTGGCCCCGTTACTGAACCGCGAGGCGCTGACCGCGCAGGTCGATGTCTCAATGGCCGGCCGCAATCAGGCGCTGTACAACTATGAGAAGGTGGTGCGCAGCGCGTTCAGCGAGGTCAATGACGACCTGGACGCCATCCAGCGCTACGGCGAACAGCTGCAGGAGCTGCAGAATCAGCAGCAGGTGGTTAGCGAGGCGCTACGTATCGCCACCAACCGCTACCAGAACGGTTACGCATCTTACCTCGATCAGCTGGATGCACAGCGCACTCTGTTCTCTACTCAGCTCAGCGTGGTGCAGGCGAAGAACAACCTGCTGCTGGCGCAGGTCGACCTCTATCGTGCGCTGGGTGGCGGCTGGCAGCCGTGAGCCTGTAGCATGAGGCAATCCCGCAGGCACTAGTTTAACGATCTTAAACTGTCCAGCGGCTCTTCTCATCAACGGGTGGCGGATGATAGACTGTTGCCCGTAGCAATAATTAATCAGAATAATGTGAAAAACTTTACATTTGGTCTCACCAGCGTTGGCTCAACGCGCGATGTATCGGGACAAATCATTCAGGGACACTATGAAAGCACATCTTTATCTGGCCGTTGCCTTTGCTGTATTGATGCTGGCAGGCTGCTCACGTACACAACCAATCCATAATGTTACCCAGACGCTGAACATTCATTACAGCGACAATCAACTTAAAACGGCGATCCTGCAGGCGGGTGCCGATCGCGAATGGGTCATGCAGCCGGTACAGCTCGGTGTAATTAACGGCCACCTCGCTCAGCGTGGTCACGTCGCCGATATTCGCATCACCTACAGCGCCAGCCAGTATCAGATTAATTATGTCGCCAGCCAGAATCTGCTGGCAGGGGCGGGGCAGATACACCGCAACTATAACCGCTGGGTGACCAATCTCGATCGCCAAATCCAGCTGCGTCTGGCCGGACAGCAGCAGTAAGGGCGGATTGACCGGTCAGGAACCCCTCTTGTGACCAGTCAAATGAAGAACTTTTATGCAATTAGCCTTTACTCTGCTCGACTGGCACGCCAGAGCACCCGGCCTGAGCACCACTGAACAGTGGCTGAACTGGAGCGCACTGCCGGCAACCATCGATGCTGCGCTGCCGCTGGCGAAATGCAGCCAGCTACCGATGATGGCCGCCCGTCGGTTAAATGAAGGCAGCCGCGCAGCGGTCGATTGTGGGCTGGAGCTGCTGCACCGTCATTCGGTTGACGCGGTGGTGTTTACCAGCCGGCATGGCGAGCTCGAACGTAATCTGCGTATCCTGACCGCGCTGGCGCAACAGCAGACGCCGTCGCCTACCGACTTCACCATGTCCGTTCACAACGCGGCCGTGGGCAGCCTGACCATTGCCGCCGCCGCGCCGCTGGTCGCAACCTCACTCTCCGCCGGTATCGACTCTTTCCAGCAGGGGCTGGTGGAAGTCGCCGCGTTGCACGCCGCAGGTTATCAACAGGTGATGCTGGTGGACTTTGATGGGGCTATTCCTGCCGTTTACCGTCCCCACGTTAGCGATCAGACGCTGCATGCACCTTATGCCGTGGCCCTCCTGCTGGCGGCGGGCGACCACTGCAGCTGTTACGGTCAGCCACTATCCTCTCCCCGGTGGGCTGCTCTCCCTCAGAGCTTACAGTTTCTGCATGCCCGGCTGGCCGGGCAGAAACGTTTTTGCGTGACAGGTGAAAGAGTGAGCTGGCAGTGGGAATGCCGCGATGAGTGAAGGCGTGCTGACGGTAACCCGGGGCCGCTGGCTCAATCGCGGCTGGCGCCTGCTGATGACCGGTTGTTGCTTTGCCTTGTTCGGCGCGGGTGGCCTGCTGCTGTCGCTGGTTTGGTTCAACCTGCTGCTGCTGATACAGCGCGATCCATTACGCCGTCGTCAGCTGGCCCGGCGCAGTATCTCGTGGAGTTTTCGACTGTTTTTGCGCAGCGCACGCGCGCTGGGCGTCCTTGACTATCATATCGATAACGCAGAACTGCTGCGCAGTGAGCGCCGTTGTCTGGTGGTCGCCAATCACCCTACGCTGATAGATTATGTGCTGCTGGCATCGGCGATGCCGGAAGCCGACTGCCTGGTGAAAGCCGGGCTGCAAGATAACCTCTTTTTTTGCGGCGTGATCCGCGCTGCAGACTACCTGGTTAACAGTCACGCGGAAACGCTGCTGCCGGACAGTCAGCGGCGGCTCGCGCAGGGCGACGTGATTATCATTTTTCCGGAAGGTACACGCAGCGAGCCCGGTATGCCGTTGAAACTACAACGTGGTGCGGCGAATATTGCCGTGCGCAGCGGCGGTGATTTACGGCTGGTGCAGATTGTCTGTAGCCAGAAAACGCTGAATAAGCAGAGCCGCTGGTACCATATTCCGCCGGAGAAACCCATTTTTCGGGTCAGCGTCCGGCAGCATATTGCGATAGACGATTTTATCGCCGGTGAAGAAGAGACGTACCCGCGCGCGGTTCGTCATCTGACCCAATTTTTGCAACAGGCATTAACGCCAGTAGATTAATGAATAATTGGAAGACCGTATGAACGAGCTATCACTCGAAATAAAACAGATGATTATTTACACACTTAATCTGGAGGAGATCGCCCCGGATGAGATTGAAACCGACGCGGCGTTATTTGGTGACGGGCTGGGTCTCGATTCGATTGACGCCCTTGAATTGGGGCTGGCGGTAAAAAACCGCTATGGCGTGGTGTTGTCAGCTGAAAGTGACGAGATGCGCCAGCACTTCTACTCTGTCGCAACCCTGGCGGCCTTTATCCACGCTCAGCGCACTGCGCTGGCACCCTGAACGCAGCGGGAGGCTTTATGATGGAAAAAGATGCGATCTATCAGGAAATCGTGGAACTGCTGGTGAAGCTGTTCGAACTGGATGCCGCAGACATCACTGCGGAATCCCGGCTGTATGAGGATCTTGAGCTGGACAGCATCGATGCGGTGGATATGGTCGTCCATCTGCAAAAGCGCATTGGCCGCAAAATCAAGCCGGAAATCTTCAAATCGGTGCGCACCGTGCAGGATGTCGTGGATGCGGTCGAACAGCTGATCGGTGAAGAGTGACCATGCAGGCACCGGCATGCCGCGTCTGATAACGTTGCTGAGCGGCCTGCTACTGCTGCTGTGGCCGCCGTTGGTCTGGCTTAGCATCAGCCACCCGCCGCTTCGCGGCCTGCTGTTGCCACTGGCACTGTTGTTTGTCCTGCGCTGGCTGGCGTTACGTCGCCGTAAGGGAGCGCTGGCCTCTGCAGGAAAATGGCTGGCGGCGGCGGCGGCACTGCTGTGTCTCGTCAGTAGTCTGCTGCAGAACGAACGGCTGCTGCTGTGGTATCCGGTGGCGGTGAATGCCATCCTGCTGCTGCTGTTTGCTGCCTCACTGTTCAGCCGAATGCCCCTTGTCGAGCGGCTGGCAAGGGTGCGCGAACCAGACCTGCCTCCGTATGCGGTGGTTTATACCCGCCGGGTGACGCAGGTCTGGTGCGGCTTTTTTATTTTCAATGGCAGTGTGGCGCTGTTCACCTGCCTGGCTGATTCTGTGTACTGGTGGACGCTATGGAACGGGGTAATCAGTTATCTGTTGATCGGGCTGCTGATGGCCTGCGAATGGTGCATTCGCCAGCGTATGCGAGCGGCTCGGTGAGCAGGGCGGTGCTGCCACTGGCTGCGTGGCTGACCGCTCCGGGTGATGATGTGATTGCCTGGCGGGGCAGCAGCATGCTGACCCGCCACCGGTGGCAGCAGCAGGTCCGTGAGCTGGGTCAGCGCCTGCTGTCGCAACCTGAACAACGCTGGGCGCTCTGCTTTGAAGATAGCTATCTGTTCAGCGTGGCGTTACTGGCCACCCTGCACGCGGGGAAAACGCCGGTGATCCCCGGTCACCTTCGTCCGTCTCTGCTTGAAGAGCAGCAGACGGAATTCGATGGTGCGATCGGCGATCGGCCGTTAACGCTGAACTGCCCGCTGCTGACGGTGCCTGACCCCAGCGATGAGCCGATGTCTGCGCTGCCAGCGGTGCCTGCCGATGCTGCGGTGATACTCTTTACTTCTGGGTCGACCGGCGTGCCGCGTAAAGTGGTGAAGCCGGTTCGTTGCCTGGATGAAGAGGCGCGCTGGCTGGCGTCGTTGTGGGAAACACGGCTGCACGGCTGCCAGGTGATCGCCTCTGTCAGCCATCAGCATCTGTATGGATTGAGTTTTCGCATCATCCTTCCACTGGCGCTGGGCCTTCCCTTTGACAGTCAGCAGATCTATTACAGCGAACAGCTGGCGGCGCGTCCGGCGGCGCGCTACGTGCTGATCGGCAGCCCGGCTTTCCTGCGTCGCATCGATTTTTCTCTGCGGCCGCCACATTGTCAACTGGTGATCTCTGCCGGCGGCGCGCTGGCATGGGACGATGCCAGCCGGGTTTGTGCGGGGCTCGGCCAGGCGGTTGATGAAATCTATGGCAGTACTGAAACTGGCGTGCTGGCCAGCCGTCGTCGACTTACCGAGCGTACCGGCTGGCAACCTTTCGCAGGCGTGGCACTCGTGCAGGACCCACAGCAGACATGGTGGGCACGCTCACCGCTGATCCCGCAGGCAGCAGGCTTGCAACTGGATGACGATCTGCGCTTCAGCGGTGACCAGTTCCAGCTGTGCGGGCGCCGCGATCGCATCGTGAAAATTGAAGATAAGCGCATCTCGCTCAGTGAAATCGAACGACGGCTGCTGGCGCTGCCCGGCATTGTTGATGCAGCCGCGTTGCAGATCGCGCGTGGCGGGCGCAGCGCAATTGGTGTGGTACTGGTGCTGGCGGCCGGAGGGGATGATGTCAGCCAGCTGAAACGTCAGTGGCGCAGCGAGCTGCAGCGCTGGCTGGAGCCGGTGGCCATACCGCGCTTCTGGCGCGTGGTGGCGGCGATCCCTCACAACAGCCAGAGCAAACGTGACTGGCCGCAAATACAGGAGTTATTTTATGTTGCCCGTTGAGCTTGGCGTCACCCGGCAGACCGATCGGCTTGAACTGCTGCTGCGTGTGGATGCGGAACTGTTCTGGTTTCAGGGGCATTTCCCTGCTCAGCCGCTGCTGCCAGGCGTGGCCCAGCTCGACTGGGCGATCCACTACGCCACTCAGCTGCTGGTACCGGGCAAAGCGTTTGTGGCGGTAGAGAGCATTAAGTTTCAGCACCCGGTTCTGCCCGGTGCCAGCCTGGCGTTAACGCTGAGCTGGCAGGCACCGCAAAAACTGACTTTCCTCTACGAGATTATTCAGCCTCAAGGACGTACGCCCGCCAGCAGCGGCAAGGTGACTTTGTGTTGAAACGCGACTTTCTGCCTTGTGTAGTGATCCCCTGCTACAACCACGGTGCCATGATGCCCGCGGTGCTGGCGCGTCTGGCGGCCGTTAATCTGCCGGTGCTGATCGTCGATGATGGCAGTGACACGCAAACGGCGGCACAGCTCGCCGCGCTGATCGGCCCGGGCATCGAACTGTTACGCCTGCCCTCCAATCAGGGTAAAGGGGCGGCGGTGATGGCCGGGCTGGCTCAGGCGGCCGCCCGCGGTTACAGCCACGCGCTGCAGGTCGATGCCGACGGTCAGCACCATATTGAAGATGCCCCAGCATTACTGGCGGCAGCCCGGGCTGAGCCGCACAGTCTGATCTCCGGCCAGCCGCTGTATGACAATTCGGTGCCGCGCGCGCGGCTATACGGCCGCTATGTGACCCATTTCTGGGTGTGGGTGGAGACGCTGTCGTTTTCGCTGAAGGACAGCATGTGTGGATTCCGCGTCTATCCGCTGGTGGAGTCGCTGGCGCTGGCACAGCGCCAGGCGATTGGGCAGCGGATGGATTTCGACACCGAGATTATGGTGCGCCTCTACTGGGCGGGCACCCCGAGCCGGTTTATCCCCACCCGCGTTGTCTATCCGCCAGATGGCGTATCGCATTTTGATGGGCTGCGCGACAATCTGCGTATCAGCCTCATGCATACCCGGCTGTTTTTCGGCATGTTGCCACGTATCCCACAGTTGCTGCGTCAACGGCGTCAGCCACACTGGTCGGTCGCGCAGGAGCGTAAAGGGCTGTGGGGCATGCGTTTTATGCTGCAGGTTTACCAGCGTCTGGGGCGCTCTGCCTTTACGCTGCTGCTGTGGCCGGTGGTGGCGGTCTACTGGCTGAGTGGGGCACGTCAGCGGCGGGCGTCACAGCAGTGGTTGCTGGCCATCGGCCGCCATGCTGTTGCGCAGCAGCAAATCCTGCCGCGACCGCTTAACAGCTTCCACCATTTTCTGCGTTTTGGGGACGCGATGCTGGATAAAATTGCCAGCTGGCGCGGCGATCTGCAGTGGGGCAAGGATATCGATTTTGCCCCTGGCGCCGAAACCGCGATCGCTGCCGGCAGGCCGGGCGGTAGGCTGATCCTCGCGTCGCATCTGGGGGATATTGAAGCCTGCCGGGCGTTGGCACAGCAAGTTAGCGGCCTTGTGATTAATGCGCTGGTGTTTACCGAGAATGCCCGGCGTTTTAAACACGTGCTCGACGAGATTGCGCCGCAGGCCAGCGTCAACGTGATCCCCGTCAGCACCATTGGCCCGGAGACCGCCATACTGCTGCAGCAAAAGTTGGATGCCGGCGAGTGGGTGGCTATCGTCGCCGATCGTACCGCGGTGAACCGCCAGCGCGGCGGCGAGAGGCGGGTGGTCTGGAGCGAGTTTCTGGGTCAACCTGCGCCATTTCCACAGGGGCCCTTTGTGCTGGCGGCGGCGCTGCGCTGCCCGGTGCTGCTGATGTTCGCCCTGCGCGAACAGGGCAGGCTGCGACTCTACTGTGAACCCTTTGCCGATCCGCTGCTGCTCCCGCGCGGCGAGCGCCAGCAGGCATTACAGCAGGTGGTCGATCAGTACGCACAGCGGCTCGCGCACCATGCGCTGATTTCACCGCTCGACTGGTTTAACTTTTTTGATTTCTGGCAGTTGCCGGAATCTGGCGTTCAGCAACAGGAGAAAAATTCACCGTGTTAAACGATCCGCGTTTCAGCACCGAGGTTGAACTGACCGTGCCCTTCCACGATGTGGATGCTATGGGCGTGGTGTGGCACGGTAACTATTTCCGCTATTTCGAGGTGGCGCGGGAAGCACTACTGGCGAAATTTAACTACGGCTATCGCGAAATGAAAGCCTCCGGCTATCTGTGGCCGGTGGTCGACACCCGGGTGAAATACCGCAGTGCGTTGACCTTTGAACAGCGGATCCGCGTACGTGCCACGCTGGAGGAAGTGGAGAACCGGCTGCGTATCAGCTATCAAATCTTCGACGTGCAGAGCGGCCGGCGGACCACCACCGGCTACACCATCCAGGTCGCAGTGGCCGAGGGGGAACATGCTCTGAGCTTTGTCTCCCCGGCCATCTTGTTTGAGCGTCTGGGGATCCAGCCATGAAAAAAATCGTGTTGATCGCGCTGGCCCTGTTCAGCCTCGGCGCCCGCGCCGTCACGCTGGAGACGCTGGAGACGCTGCAGCAGCGTTTCGCCAGCCAGCCTGTAGTACGCGCCAGTTTTGAGCAACTGCGGCAGATCAGCGGCATGGCACAGCCGCTTACATCCCGTGGTCAACTGCTGATTGCCCGCGATAAAGGACTCTGGTGGCAGCAGGTGCAGCCGTTTCCTCTCACGCTGTTGCTGGATGAAAAACGCATGGTGCAGGTGATGAATGGCCAGCCGCCTGAGATCGTCACCGCAGAGAGCAATCCGCAGATGTTTCAGTTTAATCATCTGCTGCGCGCGCTGTTTCAGGCCGACCGCCAGGTACTGGAACAGAATTTCACGCTGGATTTCAAAAGTCTGGGTGGCGAACGCTGGCGGCTGGTGCTGACGCCGGTCACTACCCCGCTGGATAAGCTGTTTACCACCATTACGCTGCAGGGTGCTGAGTATCTCGATCAGATTGCGCTGGACGACCGGCAGGGCGATCGAACGGCCATCACCTTTAGTCAGCAGCGTCTGACGCCAGCCAGCCTGAGCGATGAAGAGCGGCAGCGTTTTGACTTCTGAGCGTCGTTACCGGCCGGCGTTGGCATGGCTGCTTACCTGTCTGCTGTTGCTGAGCGCGCTGGGGGGGTTATGGCCACAGGCGCGCATTAACGGCAGCGTGCTGGCCCTGCTGCCGGATCAGACGCTGGGCGGCATGCCGGCCGATCTGCAGCAGGGATTTATGCAGCGGCTGGATCGGCAGATGGTCTGGCTGGTAAGTGCGGGTGAACAGGATAATCCCGACGTCGCCAGCGCCTGGCTGGCGCGTCTGCGCCAGCTGCCGGCGCTGAAAAATGTGCGCGGACCGCTGGATGTCGCACAGCAGCAGGCGTGGGGAGCGTTTGCCTGGCAGCACCGCAACGGTCTGATCGACGCGACCACCCGTTTTCGGCTGCAGCAGGGCGGGGCGGGGCAGGCTGACTGGGTGCTGGCACAGCTGTTTTCAGCGTTCTCCGGGGTCAGCGGCCGGGAACTGCAGCACGATCCGCTGATGCTGGTCAGGGGGGCGCAGCTGGCGTTACAAAAAAATGCCAGCCGTCTGACGCTCAGCGACGGCTGGCTTACCGCGCGTGATGCTCAAGGGCAACGCTGGTACTTCATCCATGGTGAGCTGGCCGGTGACTCGTTCGATATGCAGCAGAGCCATGCGCTTATCGGCCAGCTACGGCAGCAGCAACAGCAGTGGCAGGATGTCTATCCTGCCGCACAGTTACTCTCACGCGGTACCGTCTGGTTCAGCGACTACGCCAGCCAGCAGGCGCGACACGATGTTTCCACCCTCGGGCTGGCGACAGTTATCGGCGTATTGCTGCTGGTCTTCTCGGTCTTTCGATCGCTGCGCCCGCTGTTGCTGTGTACGCTGTCGGTGGCGATTGGCGCGCTGGCCGGGACGGTAATCACCCTGCTGTGCTTTGGCGAACTGCACCTGATGACCCTGGTGATGAGCCTGAGCATCGTTGGCATCTCCGCTGACTACACCCTCTATTACCTTACCGAACGGATGGTGCACGGGGCGGATGTCACCCCCTGGCAGAGCCTGGCCAAGGTGAAGCGGACGCTGCTGCTGGCGCTCGGGACCACGGCGATTGCCTGGCTGATCATGGTGCTGGCCCCGTTCCCCGGCATCCGTCAACTGGCGGTGTTTGCGGCTGCCGGCCTCACCGCTTCCTGCCTGACGGTCATCTGCTGGTATCCCTGGCTGGTGGCCGGCCTACCGGTGCGTCCGGTTCCTGGGCTGGCGCTGCTGGGACGCTGGCTGGCGGCATGGCGGCGCAGAAGATGGCTGAACGTCGGGCTGCCGCTGGCTGTCTCACTGTTCTCTATGGTCGGACTCAGTCAGCTGCGGGTTGATGATGATATTGCCCAGTTACAGCAACTGCCTGCCGCGTTGCTGCAGCAGGAGAAACAGATCACCGAACTGACCGGCCAGAGCGCCGATCAAACCTGGCTGACGGTGCATGGCGAAACGGCAGAGCAGACCCTGCAACGGCTGGAGGCGGTCGCACCGCTGCTGGAACAGGCGCACGCGCGCGGCTGGCTGCAGGGATACCGCCTGCTGCCGCTGGCTTCACTGGCACAGCAGCAGCACGATCTTGAGCTGTTGCGCCAGGCCGCACCGACGGTGAACGCCCGCCTGCAGGCCGCCGGGATAACGGTACCGGCGGCGGATGTGACGGCGATGCCGGTCACGCCCGTGGCGTGGTTAGCCAGCCCAAATAGCGAGGGCTGGCGGCTACTGTGGCTCACCCGGCCAGACGGTCGCAGCGCGGTGCTGGTGCCGGTGTCCGGCGTAACCCACGGTGCCGCGCTGGCGGAGCGAGTGGCTGCGCTGCCAGGCGTCAGCTGGAACGACCGTAAAGAGAGTTTTAGCCGCTTATTTGCCTTCTACCGCGGGATGTTGAGCTGGCTGCTGCTGGCGGCCGTTGCTGCGATCGCCTGCAGCTATATCGTGCGGCTTGGCCTGCGCCGCGGCCTGATTTGTACCCTGCCATCGCTGTTGTCGCTGGCCGCCGGCCTGGCCGCACTGGCCCTCTCCGGGCACAACCTTAACCTGTTCTCGTTGCTGGCGCTGGTGCTGGTACTGGGAATTGGCATTAACTACACGCTGTTCTTCAGCAATCCACGCGGCACGCCGATCACCTCACTGCTGGCGGTGATGCTGGCAATGGCCACCACGCTGCTGACACTGGGGATGCTGGTATTCAGCAGCACCCAGGCGATTAGCAGTTTCGGTATTGTATTGTGCTGCGGCATCTTTACCGCCTTTCTGCTCGCTCCGCTGGCGCTGGCCCCCAAAAGGAAAGCAAAATGAAAATGCTGATGGCGCTACTCTGTGCGGTGCTGCTGTTAACCGGCTGCGCCCGCCCGCCCGACGCCCGCCCGCAGGCGTGGCTGAAGCCTGGCGTGCGCGTGATGCTGCCGGCACCGGGCATCAGCCCGCCGTTCAGCCAGCAGCAGCTGCTGACCGGCAGTTTTAAAGGCAGACAGCAGTCGCTACTGGTGCTGCTGAACGCTGATGCGCAGCAAATAACCCTGGCCGGACTTTCATCGCTCGGTATCCGCCTGTTTCGTGTCACCTACAATCAGCAGGGGATCCATACCGAGCAGTCGCTGGTGCTGCCGGAGATGCCGCCAGCCAGTCAGGTACTGGCCGACATTATGCTGAGTCGCTGGCCGCTGGCCGTCTGGCAGCAACAGTTGCCGCCAGGCTGGACGCTAAAGGATCGGGGAGATCGTCGCCAGCTGCGCGATGCAGAGGGGGAGCTGATCACCGAAATCCGCTATCTGCAGCGCGGTTCGCAACGCCTGCCGGTGAGCGTGCAGCAGTTTGCCTTTGGCTACCAAATTACTATTCAGGATCTGAACGCGTCATGATCACCATTACTGCCGTGGGTATGCTTAATGCTCTGGGGGCCTCAAAGGATGAGGTGGTGGAAAATTTGCGCCGGGGCGTCGCACCAGGCATGCGGCCAGACGATCGCTGGCTGACAAATGACCGGCCCTGCTGGACGGGGCGTATTGATGCCCCGTTACCGGAGATCCCCCCTTATCTGATGGCCCACCAGAGCCGTAATAATCAGCTGCTGCTGGCGGCGTTAATGCAGATCCGCCCTCAGGTTGATGCGGCCATCGCCCGCGTTGGTCGCGATCGCGTGGCGATCGTGCTTGGCACCAGCACCTCGGGACTGGATGAGGGTGACCGTTTTATCAGCGAGGGTCAGGATAGATATCACTATTACCAGCAGGAGCTGGGCGATCCGTCGCGTTTTCTGGCGCACTACCTGCAGCTGGACGGCCCGGCGTATACGCTCTCTACCGCCTGCTCCTCCAGCGCGCGGGCGTTGATCAGCGGACAGCGGCTGATTGCAGCCGGGCTGGCTGACGTGGCGATTGTCGGCGGGGCGGATACCCTCAGCCGCATGCCGTTAAACGGTTTCGACAGCCTGGAGTCGCTCTCCCGCGGGCGCTGCACACCGTTCAGCGAACAGCGCGACGGTATTACCATTGGCGAAGCGGGCGCGCTGATGCTGCTTGGCCGTGAACGGCAGGGCGTGGCACTGCTTGGCGTCGGTGAGTCCTCCGACGCATACCACATGTCTGCACCGCACCCGCAGGGGGCCGGCGCGGAACGTGCGATGTCACAGGCGCTGCAGCAGGCGGGTCTTGCACCCCAGCAGCTGGGCTATATCAATCTGCACGGTACCGCTACCCGGCTGAATGACCAGGTCGAAGCCGCCGTGATCCGGCGTCTGTTTGGGGACCTGGTCGCCTGCAGCTCTACCAAGCATTTGACCGGACACACCCTCGGCGCGGCGGGTATTACCGAAGCCGCGCTGTGCTGGCTGCTGTTAACCGCTGAACTGCCGCTCCCCGCCCAGGATTTCAGCGTTAGCAGCCCGGACCCTGAGCTGGGTGAATTTGGCTTGCTGCAGCAGCAGCAGCAGCTGAAACAACGCTTTATTGCCAGTAATTCATTTGCCTTTGGCGGAAATAACGCCTGCCTGATCTTAGGAACGATTCCATGACCGATTACCTGCCTGCCGCCCGTTACCTGCCGCATTCCGCACCCATGGTGTTGATTGATCGGGTAATCGCAGTGACGGAAGAGACGGCACACTGCCGGGTGCAGGTTAGCGCGTGCAGCGTACTGGCCCCGTTTCTCAATGCTGCCGGTGCGTTACCGGCATGGTATGGCATTGAGATCCTCGCACAGACCATCGGCGTCTGGTCCGGCTGGCATGCGCAACGGCGGGATGATGCTGCGCCGCAAATCGGCATGCTGCTGGGGGGGCGAGGCTATCGCACGACGCTGGCCGCATTTCCCGCTGACTGCTGGCTGAATGTTCACGTCACCCTGTTGATGCGTGATGAAAAAATGGGCAGTTTTGAAGGTCAGATTTGCATCGATGATGCCTGTGTGGCCAGCGGACGGCTGAATACCTATCAGCCTGATAACCTAGAGTTACAGAAAATTATAGAACAGGGAAATAACGGATGATGCGTTCAGTTTTAGTGACGGGAGCCAGTAAAGGTATTGGCCGTGCCATTGCACTGCGCCTGGCAACAGACGGCTTCACGCCAGTGGTACATTACCACCGCGACCGGCAGGGCGCAGAGGAGACGTTACGCTCGATCGCTGAAGCAGGCGTGCAGGGGCGCATGCTGGCTTTTGATATCGCTGACCGCGAACAGTGCCGTCAGGAGCTGGAAGCCGATATTGCACGCTACGGCGCTTACTACGGTGTGGTGAGCAATGCGGGGATCACCCGTGATGGCGCGTTCCCGGCTCTGGATGATGAGGCGTGGGACAGCGTGATTCACACCAACCTCGACAGTTTTTACAATGTGATCCAGCCCTGCGTAATGCCGATGGTCGGCCTGCGAAGCGGTGGGCGTATTATCACGCTCTCTTCGGTCTCGGGCCTTGCGGGCAACCGTGGGCAGGTTAACTATAGTGCCGCCAAGGCCGGTATTATCGGTGCCACTAAGGCATTAGCCATCGAACTGGCTAAACGGCGCATCACGGTTAACTGCATCGCGCCCGGCCTGATCGACACCGGCATGATTCAGATGGCAGAGCCGGCGCTGGAGGAAGCAATGAAGATGATTCCGATGAAGCGGATGGGGGCGGCGGACGAAGTGGCCGGGCTGGCCAGTTATCTGATGTCGGATATCGCGGGTTACGTGACGCGCCAGGTGATCTCGATCAATGGGGGTATGTTGTGATCCAGCGTGTGGTGGTAACGGGTATGGGGGGGGTGACCGCCTTCGGAGAACGGTGGCCGGCGGTGGCTGAACGGCTACGGGCAGGAAAAAATGCGGTCCGATCGATGCCGGAGTGGCAGGTGTATGCCGGGCTGAACACTCAGTTGGGCGCGCCGGTAGATGATTTTACGCTACCGCCGCACTATACGCGCAAGCGTATCCGCTCAATGGGCCGGGTATCGTTGATGGCAACCCGGGCCACCGAACTGGCGCTGGAGCAGGCCGGGCTACTGGAACACCCGGTGCTGACCAGCGGTGCCACCGGCATTGCATATGGCTCGTCCACCGGCAGCACCGGCCCGGTCAGCGAGTTTGCGACTATGCTGACCGAGAAACACACCAATAATATTACCGGTACCACTTATGTTCAGATGATGCCGCATACCGCAGCGGTCAACGCCGGGCTGTTCTTTGGCCTGCGCGGCCGGGTGATCCCTACCTCCAGCGCCTGTACTTCTGGCAGCCAGGCAATAGGCTACGCGTGGGAGGCCATTCGTCATGGTTATCAAACGGTGATGGTCGCTGGGGGGGCGGAAGAGCTGTGCCCGTCAGAGGCGGCGGTGTTCGATACGCTGTTCGCCACCAGTCAGCGTAATGACCGCCCGCAGAGTACGCCCTCACCCTTTGACCGTCAGCGCGACGGCCTGGTGATCGGCGAAGGCGCGGGTACCTTGATTCTCGAAAGCCTGGAACATGCCGAGGCGCGCGGTGCCACTATTTATGCTGAGATTCTCGGTTTTCATACCAACTGCGATGCTGCACATATTACCCAGCCGCAGCGCGAAACAATGCAGGTGTGTATTGAAGGGGCGCTGCGCATCGCCGGGCTGACGGCCGGTGATATTGGCTATATCAGCGCTCATGGCACGGCCACCGATCGCGGTGACGTGGCAGAGAGCCTGGCGACCGCCGCGGTGTTTGGCGCACATACGCCGATCTCCTCGCTAAAGAGCTATTTTGGCCACACGCTGGGTGCCTGCGGTGCGCTTGAAGCCTGGATGAGCATTGAGATGATGCGTGAGGGCTGGTTTGCGCCGACCCTGAACTTGACGCAACCGGCGGAGGACTGCGGCGATCTGGACTACATCATGCATCAGCCGCGTCAGTTGCAAACTGATTACATCCAGTCCAATAACTTCGCGTTTGGCGGCATTAATACGTCGCTGATTTTCCGGCGCTGGCCTTAAAGGGCAGCGACTCACGTCAGGGCAGGGGCCTGGCGTGAGTCGCCGTGTAACGGGGTGCTGATGTCTGTCCCGTTCGGCTTTAAATGCCTGCCCGTCTGCAGCTCACATAAACAAACTCTGCACCTGATCCACCGGCAGCGATCGTGAAAACAGCCAGCCCTGAAAACGGTGGCAGCCAAGCTGGCACAGGGTATCAAACTGCGCCCGGTTCTCTACGCCTTCGGCAACGATATTAATATCCAGCGCCTGACACATGGCGATAATCGCCCGGATGGTTTGCAGCTGCTGGGCGTTGCTGTTCATCTCCATCACCAGCGAGCGGTCAATCTTCACCTCATCGATCCCCAGACGGCGCAGCCCGGTCAGCGAGGCCATGCCGCTGCCGAAGTTATCCAGCGCAATCCCGAGCTGCATATCGCGCAGCGCCAGCAGCTTGCGCTGCACGTCGTCGATATCGGTTAGCGCGGTTTCCAGAATTTCAAAACTCAGCCGCTGCGGCACGATGCCGCTGCGGCTGACGATGCGTTCCGCCTGGGCGATAAAGTCGCTGCGCCGCAGGTGGCGAGGGCTGATATTGACCGAGACGTGTACCTGGTCCATGCCACGCAGCGACTGCCAGGCCTTCAGCTGACGACAGGTCTGCTCCAGCACCCACTCGCTGATATTGAGGATCAGCCCGCTGTTTTCGGCTACCGGGATAAAGGTCGCGGGCGGCACCAGTTCACCGTCCGGCGTACGCCAGCGCAGCAGCGCTTCCAGACCGAGGGGGATCCCCGCCGGCGAAAACTGCGGCTGGTACTCGAGGAATAACTCGTCGTTGTTCAGCGCGCGGCGCAGGCCGCTCTCGATGCTGTCCCGCTGGCGCTGTTCAGCATGCAGGCGCGACGACCAGAACATCCACTTGCGCTGGTTACGCTTGGAGTAGTACTGCGCCATATCGGCTTTGTGCATCATCTCCGCGATTGGCGTGGTGTCGTCACGGTACAGGTAGATGCCAATGCTGCTGCTGATGTTGACGTGGCGTTCGGCGATCGTCGCATCCTGCTCCAGACTGTGCAAAAGACGGTCGGCCAGCAGGATCAACTTTTCACGCGCGGGTGCGTGACTTTCGCCAAGGTTGGTCACCAGCACGGCAAACTCGTCGCCGCCAAGCCGGGCGATGGTGTCATGGCTGCGCAGGGTGGCACGCAGGCGCTGGGCGGTCAGCTTAAGCAGTTCATCACCGGCGCTGTGGCCGAGGCTGTCATTGACCTCTTTAAAGCGGTTGAGGTCGAGGTAGAGCAGGGCGGAAAACTGGCCGTTGTTGGCGTGCGTCCGCGCGGCTTCGACCTTATCGTAAAAGCGCGCGCGGTTGTCTAACTGGGTCAGCGGATCCTGCCAGGCCAGCTGTAACATCGCGCTTTCCCGGCGTTTTTTTTCGGTAATATCTTTGGCTTTACCCAGCATCTCCACCACCTGCCCCTGGCCGTCGTGACGCACCGCCTTACCGTGGCTCTGCACCCAGCGCTGGCCTGCGGCGGTCAGCACGCGGTACTCGCAGTGAAACTGCGAGGTCTGCCCGCTGAGGTGCGCGGAAAAATGCTGTTTTACCGACGCAATATCGTCAGGATGCAGCGTGGCGAACATTGCATCCTGATGGTGGGTCAGCTTGCCGTCGCTAAAACCAAACAGCGGGTTCCAGTCGCTGTTGTGTGAAATCATGCCGCTGGTGATATCCCACATCCAGAAGCCCTCTTCCGCCAGCTCCAGCGTCTTCTCCAGACGCCAGCGGGAGAGCCGCGCGTCCTGCTGTGCGACCACTTCGGTGGTGATGTCGCTGGCGATCAGCAGGGTGTCACCGGCGTGAGGGGGAGCGTTCAGATTCACCACTCGGGTGCGCAGATAGCAGGGCTGTCGTGGGGAAGAGAGATCGCATAGCGGATCGTCCGCCAGCAGGGCATCGCGCAGCTTTCCGCTACTCAGCAGTTGCTGATAAAGCACTTCACCCGCCGGGTTAGCAAAGGTCAGCGCCAGAATGTTATCGACAATAAAAATCGCCTGGCTGCTCTGCTCAATAATCTGTTCAAAAATGAATAAACTCTCTTCAGGAAGGCGATGTCGATACATAATAAACCTGGTAGCGCTGCAAGAATCAGGGCGAAGCTGTCACGTTAGCGCCAGTATTATCAAGCCATTTCAGGCCTGAGTCCATGTCATCTGGCGCAAAACGCGGCGAAAACAGGCGTAATGACGCTGGACGGCGCGTGACGTTAAGCGTGCGTAATCAGGCATTTTATCCGATACGACTCAGAGACTTGCATTAATTTATATAAACTGTTTCACGGCGCAAAGATAAGGAGGGTAGCTAAACCTGCTGTGGGTGCATTACCAAAAGGAATATCTTATTCCTGAATCAGCGGATATAAGTCAATTTAATGCATTAATCTTTTTCACCGCTGTGTTATGATTATTCGCATCAGACAGAGTGGTGTTGCAGGCTGATGCTGCTATTTTGTCTGGGTTCTGCGCTGATTTTACGTAAGTAATTCTTTATTTTGTTGCCCTGTCCGGACGGCGAATTTTGAATTTTATCTGACTGTATGAAATGGACGTCATTTAAATTTTACTGGCACCCGGGTGGGGTTTTTGTCAGTACGCTGTGGCTGAACATGAAAAAGAGTTCTGAATTAAAACCGGAAAGAGAGCCCCGGATCCCGCTGGATGATGCGCAGTTTGCCATTGTGGTACTTGCAGTCACCTCCCTAACCCTTATAATCTTCGTCCTGACTATTACATTGTGGCTGTCATAATCCCCGGCAACGGGCCGCTGCAATGCCGATACCACGGAGGGAGGCGTAATGGATTCCAGAGAAGACAAACTGCTGGCGCTGGTTGGCCTGTTGGCCGCCGGGCTGATCACCGTGACGGTGCTGTTCACGCTCACCTGGCTTTCTGACGTTCGTACCCCGCCTGAACAGAAAATCGACGTTAAAACCTGCCAACTGTCTGATAACTCTTCGCTCTGATCCCGCGCTATTCTGCATAACCCGATCTCTGCGGCTTTAACGCCGTACCCCCTGTTTTCAGTTAACTTCCGCCAGCGGCCGACGCCCGTGCTACGCTGATTGAGTCCTCCGTGCGCCGATCCTGCGGCGGGGGAGAGCAACGTGACCCGAAGACGTGTAAAGGAACAGTGATGAGCGACGTTGGCCCTGAGTCAATTGTGCGGCCCGACGAGGCGCCGCGATTACAGCGGGCGATCATGCCGCTGGTGGCGGCGCATCCGCTGCACAGCGGGATCTATCCGCTGGCGGAAGGTCTGGATGCCTTTGCTGCCCGTTACCTGCTGATCGCCATGGCGCAGCAGACGCTCGATATTCAGTATTACATCTGGCAGAACGATATGTCCGGGCGGCTGCTGTTCAGCGCGCTGCTGGAGGCGGCGCAGCGTGGGGTAAAAGTGCGCCTGCTGCTGGATGACAACAATACCCAGGGGCTGGATGAGACGCTGAGCGAACTCAACCGCCATGAAAATATTGAGATCCGACTGTTTAACCCGTTTTCTTTCCGCCTGCTGCGTGCGCTGGGCTATCTGACCGATTTCGCCCGGCTTAACCGACGGATGCACAACAAGAGTTTTACCGTAGACGGTGAAGCAACCATCGTCGGCGGACGCAACATCGGTGACGAATATTTTGGCGCGGGTGACGCGCCGCTGTTCTCCGATCTCGACGTGCTGGCGGTGGGGCCGGTGGTCAGCGAGGTCTCGCGGGACTTCGGCCGCTACTGGCAGTGCGAGGCCGTGGCACCGCTGGCATCGGTGGTTGAAGACGCGGCGGCAGATGCCCCTTCGGCGGTGTCGCTACCGGAGGCCTGGCGCGACAGCGAGCAGGTGCAGCGTTACCTGAGCCGCCTGCACAGTTCGACATTCGTCAGCGAGCTGGAGCAGCGCAGCCTGCCGTTTATCTGGGCGCATACCCGTCTGCTCAGCGACGATCCGCGTAAAGGGCTGGGGCGGGCAAAAACCAGTAGCCTGCTGCCGCAGCGGCTGCTGGAGGTGATCGGCCAGCCGCAGCAGCAGTTTGATATTATCTCTGCCTACTTTGTGCCGACCCGCTCAGGCGTGGCGCAGCTGCTGGCGCTGGTGCGCAAAGGGGTCAGGATCGCCATTCTCACCAACTCTCTGGCGGCCAACGATGTCTCGGTAGTACACGCCGGCTACGCCAAGTGGCGTAAGAAACTGCTGCGTCATGGCATCACCCTCTATGAGCTGAAACCGCAGGGCAACGCCCAGGATGCGCCGCACGACCGCGGGCTGACCGGTAACTCCGGCTCCAGCCTGCACGCCAAAACCTTCTCGGTGGACAATAAAACGGTGTTTATCGGCTCGTTTAACTTTGATCCGCGTTCTGCGGTGCTCAACACCGAGATGGGGCTGGTGATTGAGAGCGAGAGCCTCGCTTCCACCCTGCACCAGCGCTTTATCGATAACCTGCGCGAGCGGGCATGGACGCTGCGGCTGGATAAGTGGGGGCGGGTCAACTGGGTTGAGTATCCGGGCGAGGCGCGTGAACAGGTACACAAGCATGAACCGCGCACCCGCCTGATGCAGAGGCTGCTGGTCAGGCTGGTGTGGCGTTTACCGATCGAGTGGTTGCTGTAACCGCAACGGCAGGGGGCATACTCACCCGTTGCCAGGCTGTCAGGCCAGCAGGGGCAGTCAGTCGCGGGCCGCTCAACCTGGATGCCAGTGCAGTCCGCACTGGCACGATCGTCTGCGCCGGCAGCGTGAGTCAGGCAGCGGCTGACGGCCCGCTAGCTGCGCGCTTTGGCACCCTGCGGTTTACCGGAAAACAGGAAGCGCAGCAGCGGAATACGCAGGTGGATCTCATACAGCAGGAAGGCGGCGCCAAACACCATCACCAGCCCCAGCAGGAAGCCCAGCGTACTGCTGCCAATGGCCGGAACGACAAACACGCCGTACAGGATGGTCAGCGGGTGGTGGACCAGGTAGATAAACAGTGAGGCGTTAACCAGATAGGTGACCCGCGGTGAGTGTGAATTAAGCAGGCGGTAGCCCAGCGAGAACACCACGTTGACCATCCACAGCCCCATTAGCATCGCGCACAGCGCATCCAGTTCGTACAGCCAGCCGTCACCTTTATTCCAGGAGATGTTGGCCACATAGGCGGCGAACGCCAGCGCCGAGCCGATAAAGGTCCAGGGGTTGGGCTTCACAAACAGCGCCTTAATCGCCGGGTATTTCCACGCCATCGCCCCGAGAATAAAGAACGGCAGAAATTGCAGCGACTGCATTACCGCCATGGTAAACAGACCGTCGCCCAGCACCTGCGGAGCCAGCAGCAGCATGACGCGGCGAAACGCCCCCCACGCCAGAGCAGAAAGCAGGATAAACAGGGTCAGTTTGCCCCAGCCGAGATCGGAATAGTCTGTTTTTGCCGGTCTTGCGTCGCGCAGCAGGCGGAACAGCCAGAAACCGGCCAGGGTCAGCACTACCAGCACCAGCAGGAACCACAGGTGGGAAATCAGATCCCACATCAGCGCGTTATAACGCTGATAGGTGGTCATCTGCGTCCAGTCGCCAACCTTACTGGTCCAGGCCTTCAGCATAAAGAACTGTGGCAGCGTTACCAGCGGAATGGCGGCCAGCATCGGGATGCCAACCCGCTCCAGCCGCACCTTCAGCCAGTCGCCCGGCGCATAGCGCAGATAGAGCATATAAGAGAAATAGCCGGAGATAACAAAAAAAACCTGCATGCGGAAAGCGTGAATAAACTCGTTCAGCAGCGTCAGCCATTCTGAGGGGGCCGGGCTGTTTACTGACCAGTTTTGCGATGAATAAATCAGAGAAAGATGAAAAGGCACGCCTAATAACATCAGGTAGGCGCGAATGGAATCCAGAAAATATTCTCGTTGCGGCGTCGTTTTAGTCATATTTATCCACTATTCAACACGTTATCATTCCGGTTCACCCTGAACCGGCCTAAAGCTTACTGCTTACTTTAGAAGAGTAAAGGCGGGTATACTATCAGTCGATTCTGTTTCCGCTAAGCACTTGAGAAGTGGGACCTTAAGGATTCAGAATAGTGGAACAAAAACGTTGTCAGGCTGTCGGAAAGCCAGATTATCCATTAAGATGGATTGAATTGATTTACGCGCCCGGAAGGGGGAGATGTGCTGAGTAAAATGAACAATAAACCTAAGATGCTGTTGCGCTGGTCTGGCCTGGCCGTTTTGCTTTCAATGTACACCAGCGCCAGCTGGGCGTTTAACATTGATGACGTGGCAAAGCAGGCGAAGGAGTTAGCCGGTAAAGGCTTTGAGGCGCCGAAGAGTAATCTGCCCTCGCAGCTGCGCGACATGAAGTATGCTGACTATCAGCAGATCCAGTTTAACCATGATAAGGCCTACTGGAATAAACTGAAAACCCCGTTCAAGCTCGAGTTTTACCATCAGGGCATGTACTTCGACACCCCGGTACAGCTTAATGAAGTGACGGCAAACAGCGTTCGTCCGATCAAATACTCGGCGGATTATTTCAACTTCGGTAACGTTCCGCACGATCCTGACACGCTGAAAAACCTCGGCTTTGCCGGTTTCAAAGTGCTGTACCCGCTGAACAGTAAAGATAAGAAAGACGAAATTACCAGCTTCCTGGGTGCCAGCTACTTTCGCGTAATCGGCAACGGCCAGGTTTACGGTCTGTCTGCCCGGGGACTTGCGATCGACACCGCGCTGCCGTCCGGTGAAGAGTTCCCGCGCTTTAAATCATTTTGGATCGAGCGGCCAAAACCGCAGGATAAGCACCTGGTGATCTACGCGCTGCTGGACTCGCCGCGCGCGACCGGCGCGTACCGCTTCCTGATTACCCCAGGTAAAGACAGCACCGTTGACGTACAGTCAAAAGTGTTCCTGCGCGACAAAGTCGGCAAGCTGGGCGTGGCTCCACTGACCAGCATGTTCCTGTTTGGTGCCAACCAGCCGTCGCCGGTCACCAACTACCGCAAAGAGCTGCACGACTCCAACGGCCTGTCGATCCACGCCGGCAACGGAGAGTGGATCTGGCGTCCGCTGAACAACCCACGCCACCTGGCGGTCAGCACCTTTACCGTGGAAAACCCGCGCGGCTTTGGTCTGCTGCAGCGCGGCCGTAACTTCGAACAGTTCGAGGATCTGGACGACCGCTACGATCTGCGCCCGAGCGGCTGGATCGAGCCAAAAGGCGACTGGGGTAAAGGACGCGTAGAGCTGGTTGAAATTCCGACCTCTGACGAAACCAACGACAACATCGTTGCGTTCTGGACGCCAGAAACCCTGCCGGAGCCGGGCAAAGAGATGGACTTCAACTATCGCCTGCACTTCACCCGTGATGAGAACCAGCTGCACTCGCCCGAAACGGCCTATGTAAAAAGCACGCTGCGCTCGACCGGTGACGTGAAGCAGTCCAACCTGGTGCGCCAGCCGGACGGCACCGTCGCCTTTATCGTTGACTTCACCGGCCCGGAAATGAGCAAGCTGGCGGAAAATACGCCGGTGGCCCCGCAGGTGAGCATTGGTAATAACGGCGAGCTGGTTGAAAACAGCGTGCGTTATAACCCGGTCACCAAAGGCTGGCGTCTGGTGCTGCGCCTGAAGGTGAAGGACAATAAACAGCCAACAGAAATGCGTGCGGCGCTGGTTAACGGCGACAAAACGCTGACCGAAACCTGGAGCTATCAGTTGCCTGCCAATGAATAAATCGACCGTAATACCCGATCAATACATTGACGCGTTGCCCCTGACCGCCGAGCGGAAAGGGGCGCTGCGTGACGCGCTTCCCGCCGGGCCGCAGGAGAGCTTCAGCCAGCTGCACCATCAGCTGGCCGAGGATGGCCCGGTAGAAACCCGTGCGGACGACGCACCGCAGGAGTCAGTGAAAGCCCGCGTGCAGATGAGCTGGCCGGACTCGGTTGCCGACGGCGCGCAGTTTGATAAAGATACGCTGGACCGCACCACGCTTAAGGCGATGCCGCAGCACACCCGCTCCTCGATGTATCCGGAAGAGTGGCGCACCAACCCGGTGGCCCGGGCGTGGAACTCGCTGCGCGGGCGCAAATCAACGCCCCGTTATGCCAACAAAGAAGAGCAGAAGACCGAAGATAAATGGCGCCACGTTGGCTCCATTCGTCGCTATATTTTGCTGGGGCTGACGCTGATCCAGACGGTGATCGCCACCTGGTACATGAAAACCATTCTGCCGTACCAGGGCTGGGCGCTGATCGATCCGCTGGAGATGATCAACCAGAACTGGCAGCAGTCGCTGATGCAGATCCTGCCTTACGTGCTGCAGACCGGTATTCTGTTCCTGTTTGCCATTCTGTTCTGTTGGGTCTCTGCCGGCTTCTGGACCGCGCTGATGGGCTTCCTGCAGCTGTTGATCGGTAAAGATAAATACAGCATCTCTTACCTGACTAACGGCGATGAGCCGATCAACCCGGAGCACCGCACCGCGCTGATTATGCCGATCTGTAATGAAGACGTCGGCCGCGTGTTTGCCGGCCTGCGCGCCACCTGGGAATCGGTGGTGCGTTCCGGCGAGCAGCAGAACTACGACGTTTATATCCTCAGCGACAGCTACAACCCGGACATCTGCATGGCAGAACAGAAGGCGTGGATGGAGCTGGTGCGTGACGTCGGTGGGGAAGGGCGCATTTTCTATCGCCGCCGCCGCCGCCGCGTGAAACGTAAGTCCGGTAACATCGATGACTTCTGCCGCCGCTGGGGTAGCCAGTACAGCTACATGGTGGTGCTGGATGCGGACAGCGTGATGAGCGGCGAGTGCCTTAACGGCCTGGTGCGGATGATGGAAGCCAACCCGAACGCGGGTATTATCCAGTCTTCGCCGAAAGCTTCGGGCATGGATACGCTGTACGCACGTTGTCAGCAGTTTGCCACCCGCGTCTACGGGCCATTGTTTACCGCCGGCCTGCACTTCTGGCAGCTGGGTGAGTCGCATTACTGGGGGCACAACGCGATTATCCGCGTGAAGCCGTTTATCGAACACTGTGCGCTCGCGCCGCTGCCGGGTGAGGGCTCGTTCGCCGGTTCGATCCTCTCCCACGACTTCGTGGAAGCGGCGCTGATGCGCCGTGCGGGCTGGGGAGTGTGGATCGCCTACGATCTGCCGGGCTCTTATGAAGAGCTGCCGCCTAACCTGCTGGACGAGCTGAAGCGCGACCGCCGCTGGTGTCACGGTAACCTGATGAACTTCCGCCTGTTCCTGGTGAAAGGCATGCACCCGGTACACCGTGCGGTGTTCCTGACCGGGGTGATGTCTTACCTGTCTGCGCCGCTGTGGTTTATGTTCCTGGCGCTCTCCACCGCGCTGCAGGTGGTGCACACGCTGATGGAGCCGCAGTACTTCCTGCAGCCGCGCCAGCTGTTCCCGGTATGGCCACAGTGGCGGCCGGAACTGGCAATCGCGCTGTTCTCCACCACGCTGGTGCTGCTGTTCCTGCCAAAACTGCTCAGCGTGGTGCTGGTGTGGTGCAAAGGGGCCAAACCTTACGGCGGTGCGCTGCGCGTGCTGGTTTCGCTGTTCCTTGAGATGCTGTTCTCGGTGCTGCTGGCCCCGGTGCGCATGCTGTTCCACACGGTGTTCGTGGTCAGCGCCTTCCTGGGCTGGGAAGTGGTCTGGAACTCGCCGCAGCGTGACGATGACGCCACGCCGTGGAGCGAAGCCTTCCGTCGCCACGGTTCGCAGATGCTGCTGGGCCTGGTGTGGGCCGGCGGTATGGGCTGGCTGGATCTCAACTTCCTGTGGTGGCTGTCGCCGATCGTCTTCTCGCTGATCCTGTCGCCGTTTGTCTCGGTGTGGTCAAGCCGGGGTACGCTGGGCCAGGCCTCCAAACGCGGCCGCCTGTTCCTGATCCCGGAAGAGTACGATCCGCCGAAAGAGCTGCTGGATACCGACCGCTACGTGGTGCTGAACCGTGAACGTCAGCTGGATAATGGCTTTATGCACGCCATGTTCCACCCGTCGTTTAACGCGCTGGCCAGTGCGCTGGCGACCTCGCGTCACCTGAAAAGCGATATTCTGGAATACGCCCGCGACCGCCGTGTCGATCAGGCGCTGAGCCAGTCGCCGGTGAAGCTGGGGCGTGACGATCGCCTGGCGCTGCTCAGCGATCCGGTGACGCTGTCGCGCATGCACTATCGCCTGTGGCAGAACGCCGATAAGTATCACGACTGGTTCGATCACTATCAGACCCTGAAGCTGAATCCGCAGGCGCTGAATAATCAGTAAGCCTGGTGGTAACAAAACCGGAACCCTGTGTTCCGGTTTTTTTTGCCTGCAAAACGGCGTCCGGCGTGGGGTGGGAAGATAAACAGCAGCGTTTTTACGTTTTCTTTGCACTTGATGCGCTGTTGCGGTAAAAAGCACGCTGTAGAATAGTGCGTTTTTTACTCCGGGGCAGAATGCAGTGACAAGGTTTATTCGCAGTGTGGCGGTGGGGCTTGCGGCGGTGATGCTGTGCGGCTGCGGCAGCATTATCAGCAGAGCCGTGCCCGGACAGGGGCACGGTAACCAGTACTATCCCGGCGTACAGTGGGACATTCAGGATAAGCCGTGGCGCTTTATTGCCATCATCGACCTGCCGCTGTCGCTGGTGGTCGACACCCTGTTGCTGCCGGTGGATGCGCAACACGGGCCCTACGAGTAAGCCGTGACAGCCAGGTTCGCATCACGGCCTGACCAGTAAGCTGCGACAGCCCGCTGCGCAACACGTCCTGATCAGTAAGCCGTGACAGCCAGGTTCGCATCACGGCCTGACCAGTAAGCTGCGACAGACCGCTATGCATCACGGCCTGACCAGTAAGCCGTGACAGCCCACAGGACATCACGGCTTCACAAGTAAGCCAGCCGGGTCAGAAGCGGTTTTCTGACTCGCTGTTGTCGTCTTCCCACTCTTCTGCCGCGGCGTCCGCCTCTTCAGTGCCGGCCGGCGGTTCCAGCTGAAACTCGCCTTCGTCCCATTCGTGCAGGGTATTTTCTGGCAGCCACTCCTGGCGCAGTTCGATCTCATCGAAATCGCCGTCAAAAATCGCCTGAGCGGCCTCACCGCTGGCGACCGGCAGGCCTTCGCCCTGATCGGCTTCCGTGGTCAGGAACTCCGCCTGCCACATAATGTCGCCGTCCTGCATCACGTACTTCTGCAGGTTAAACTGCTCAATCGACGCCTCTTCTTCATCGACTTCCGGATTGGCCGCCAGGTACTCCTCGCGTGCGGCGTCAATGGCTTCTTCCAGGGTTGCATACAGGTTCATGGGCATATCCTTGATATCTGGTGACTAAAACAAGGTTAATTGTTGTCGCTGATGGCAAAGATGCAAGGGAAGGGGCGGAAAAATTTCTCGGCGTGTTAGTGGAAAGTACTGACCGGGTGCTGTCATCACATCCGGATTATTGTCATTGATGCGGGAACAGGTGCAGCCTTAACCCCAGGGTCCCCATGGATCGTCTGAAAAAGCAGGCCGGCGAACCGGCCTGCTGTCAGTACAGTGAAGGCTGCCCTTCCGGACGGGTTTTGAAGCGGCGGTGCAGCCACATATATTGCTCTGGTGCCATCAGCACGCCCTGTTCGACCACCTGATTCATGGCGTGCGCGGTGCTGCTCTCATCGTCCAGCGGCACCTGTTGTTCAGGCAGGATCACCATCTCGTATCCACGGCCTTCCGGCAGGCGGCGCGGAACAAACGGGATCACCGCCGGATTACCCATGCGGATTAGCATATAGCTACCTTTGGTGGAGGCGGCATCCTCAACGGCGAAGAACGGCACAAACACGCTGCTTCTTGGGCCGTAGTCGTGATCCGGCGCGTACCAGATAATGTCGCCATTTTTCAGCGCGCGGATCATGCCTTTCACATCTTTGCGATCCAGCATGCTCTTGTTAGAGCGCATACGTCCCCAGGTCTGCAGCCAGTCGATCAGCGCATTGTCATTTGGCCGGTAAACGCCGATGCCGGGATTGTGAATGCCAAAGATGCGCGCGCCCAGTTCCAGGGTCAGGAAGTGCATGCCAATCAGCAGCACGCCTTTGTTATTCTCAGCCGCTTTGCTGATATGTTCCAGGCCGCTGACGGTAAACCATTTTCTGATGCGCCAGTCCGGCCAGAACCAGGCCATGCCGGTTTCGATTAAGCCCATGCCCAACGATTCGAAGTTGTGTTTTACCAGCGCCTCGCGTTCGGCGGCAGGCATCTGCGGAAAGCACAGTTCCAGATTGCGACGGGCGATGTTCACACGTGAGCGGAGGAAACGCATCGACATGCGGCCGAGCCCGCAGCCCAGACGATACAGCAGGGGATAGGGAAGCAGCACCAGGGCATACAGCAGGACAATCCCAAACCAGGTGTGCCAGTAACGGGGATGCAGCAACGCGCGGCGAAATTGAGGCAGCTGAGTCATGAGTTTCCAGATCTCAAAAAGGGGGGACTATTATGCTGTCCGTTAAATTTTAATTATGACCTATTGTGCCATTTTTCGGATAGTTACTGAAAAAAAATGACGATAAGCGGTGAATATTTCACCATTTTAAGGAAGTAGCCTGCCTGAGCGAAAGCGCATGCAGTGAATTTAACGATTGTCGTTAAGGTCATGCTTCGTAAGGGTTGTGGTGACAAAACACCGGGGCATGAGACAATTCTCTCATCACTGCAAAAAATTGTTTATTGGTGTATGATTGCGCCGCAAAAATTTCTCTCATCGTAATCAGGAAAGTACACCATGCCAGTGTTACATAACCTCGTTTCCAATGAAGAGCTGAAGGCGCGCATGCTGGCCGAAACCGAACCGCGCACCACAGTCTCTTTCTATAAATACTTCACCATTGACGATCCGCGCGCCTTCCGCGACGCGCTGTACGTGGCGATGACCGCGCTGAAGGTGTTTGGCCGCGTTTATGTGGCCGCCGAGGGCATCAATGCCCAGCTTAGCGTGCCAGCCAGCCAGTATGACGCCATGAAGGCGATGCTGTACGGCTTCCATCCGCAGCTCAACAACCTGCGCATGAACATCGCGCTGGATGACGACGGCAAATCCTTCTGGGTGCTGCGTCTTAAGGTTCGTGAGCGCATCGTGGCCGACGGCATCACCGATGAAAGCTTTGATGCCAGCGACGTCGGTGCTTATCTGAAGGCGGCGGACGTTAACGCCATGCTCGACGATCCGGACGCGGTGTTTGTTGATATGCGCAACCACTACGAGTACGAAGTGGGCCATTTCGATAACGCGATGGAGATCCCGGCGGATACCTTCCGCGATCAGCTGCCGATGGCGGTGGATATGCTGCAGGAAGACAAAGAGAAGAAGATCGTGATGTACTGCACCGGCGGCATCCGCTGTGAAAAAGCCAGTGCCTGGATGCGTCACAACGGCTTTGAAAACGTCTACCACATCGAAGGGGGCATTATTGAGTACGCCCGTCGCGCCCGCGAGCAGGGGCTGCCGGTACGTTTCAAGGGTAAAAACTTTGTCTTTGACGAGCGGATGGGGGAGCGCATCTCTGACGATGTAATCGCCAACTGCCACCAGTGCGGTGCGCCCTGTGATACGCACGTTAACTGCCTGAACGACGGCTGCCACCTGCTGTTTATTCAGTGCCCGAGCTGTGCGGAAAAGTACAGCCACTGCTGCAGCCCGCTGTGTCAGGAAGAGCTGGCGTTAACGCCGGAAGAGCAGCGCGCTCGCCGTGCGGGACGCGAGAACGGCAATAAAATCTTCAACAAGTCGCGCGGCATGTTGAATACCACCCTGAAAATCCCTTCCCCGGAAGAGTAACAGGGTTGCGCTTCCCGCGTTACGAGCGGGAAGCGCGCTTCAGCTTACTGGCGTACGCCTTCCACCGAGATAATCAGCTCAACCTCCTGTGACGCCGGGCCGAGATCGGACTTCACGTTGAAGTCTTTCAGCGCGAATTTACCTTCTGCTTCAAAGCCGGCACGATAGCCACCCCACGGATCCTTGCCTTCACCGGTCAGCTTCGCTTCCAGCTCGACAGGTTTGGTCACGCCGTTCAGGGTCAGATTACCTTTCACCTTCAGCTCGTCACCCTCTTTGGTCACACCGGTCGACACGAAGGTGGCCTGCGGGAATTTGGCGGCATTCAGGAAGTCTGCGCTGCGCAGATGCTTGTCACGTTCGGCATGGTTAGTATCGACGCTGCCGGTGTTGATGGTCACGTTGACTTTGTCCTTGCTCGGGTCCGCTTCGTCATAGCTGAAGCTGCCGTCGAAATCTTTAAACGAGCCGTACAGCCAGCTGTAGCCGAGGTGTTTAATGCGGAACTGCACAAAGGCGTGCTGGCCCTCTTTATCAATTTTGTAGTCTGCGGCGGCGGCGGTACCCGCCGTCATCAGTAAGGCGGCGGTGGTTAATCCGAGAACGGTTTTTTTAAACATAACAACTCTCCATTTCCAAAGGTTAATCGGTGCGGCGACCCAGCATCCGGTTCAACGTAATATCGCGATCGATAAAGTGATGTTTCAGCGCGGCAAGCCCGTGTAATACGGACAACACCACCACGCTCCAGGCCAGCCACAGGTGAATGTCACCCGCCAGGTCGGCCTGTTCGCCCAGCCCGGCCACCACGGCCGGCACCGGTACAATGCCAAACACATTGATCGGCTTGCCTTCAGCGGTTGAGATCAGGTAACCACTGATTAAAATCGAAAACAGCAGCACATACAGCAACACATGGGCGGTAATCGCGCCGTGGCGCACCGCCGTGGAGTAACTGCTCAGGGGTTTGGGCGGCGGCGAAACAAAGCGCCAGACCACCCGGAGCAGCATCACGGCGAACAGCACCATGCCGATGCTTTTATGTAACTCAGGGGCTTTGTGATACCAGGTATCGTAGTAGCCCAGCGTGACCATCCACAGGCCCAGCGCGAACATGCCATAAACGGCTAGCGCCACTAACCAGTGAATGCTGATACTCAGTGAGCCATAACGGCTCTCGCTATTCTTCCACTGCATCTCAATGCCCGATAAACGTAGAGGGAATTAAAGATTGGCTAACGGAAAGGTTAAAAGCAACCACTAATTTCATAAGTTGCATAATTTATTAATTTGTTGAAATTTTTTGAATTATAAATTCATCAGATGCTCAGAAAATCAGAAGGGCGATCTCCTTTAAGGCGTTTTAGTCACGGTTATATGCAGCGGATGCAAATGCCGGGCACATAATAACATTCATAATTTTTGTCGCAAATTTAAATTAACGTCAGTGTTTTGTCACTTTTTGTCAATGTGCGTTTTTTTGAGATATTAGGTTTACTGTACAATGTATGCGGGTGAGCAGGAAAGGGGGGCGCGGGAAACGGCAGCGGGCAGCGGGTTGCCTGAGGGGCAATCCGGCCTGCCCGAAGGGCGGTCAGGCCGGTAGTCAGCCGGTCAGATCCCCGGCTGGTTGAAACGGGCAAGAGAGAACGGGGTCAGATCGAATTCACTGTCGATGCCCTGGGCAAACTGCGCGGCAATTTCCCCCAACACGCTGGCAAACTTAAAGCCGTGGCCGCTCAGCCCGGTCACGATCATCCGGTTGGGCTGGCCGGGGAAGGTATCAATAATAAAGTCTTCGTCCGGCGAGTTGTCGTAGGTGCAGGACTCTCCGTGCAGGCAGACGCCAACGCCCGGCAGGAACTGGCGGATAAAGCCGAACAGTTCGCTGCCGTCCTCGCGGACGCTGCCGAACGGGGTGCGCTGTTCGGGGGAGGAGATCGGCTGGCCGCCCTGATGCTTGCCGATCTTGATAGCATTGTTATCCGCCGGGAAACCGTAGTAGTGATCGCCGTCCGGCATCTGCACGGCAAAGGCGGGGAAGCGGTTATTCTCGCTGTAGCGGCCGTCGGCCTGGTGCCAGGCAAACACCTTACGCACTGGCGTTACCGGCAGGGCCGGGTAGAGGGTTTTTACCCAGGTTCCGGCGGTCACCAGCAGCCGTCGCGCCTGGAAATCCCCCTCCGGGGTGCTGACGGTCTGCAGGCCGTTTTGTTCGCTAATTGCGGTGACCTCGCAGTTAAACAGCTGTGCGCAACAGGCATCTCTGGCCTGGACGATCCAGCTTTTAACCGCCACTTCTGATTTCAGATAACCGGAACGGGGTTCCCATACGCCGACGTAACCGGCGGGAACGTTAATATGCGGCCAGCGCTGGCTGACCTCTTCCCCGCTCAACACCTCGACCTCCAGGCCGAACTGCTGCGCGCTGTGGATGACGTTTTGAATAAACTCAGCCTGCTGCGGTGCCAGATTGAGCACCCCGCTGCGCTGCATAATGCGTTCACCACTCTGCTGTTCCAGCTGGTCCCACAGCTGCTGGGCACGTAACACCATCGGCACGTAACGGGCGCCTTCGCCGTAGGCGTGGCGGATTAAGCGGCTCTCTCCGTGATGACTGCCTTCGCTGTGCGGCGGATGACCGCGGTCAATCATCAGCACGTTCAGCCCGGCTTCGGTGGCGTACCAGCCTGCCGCTGCGCCGACCGAGCCACTACCCACTATAATTAAGTCATACACCATATCCGTATTACTCCCTGAATTGCCGCGGCGCGGCAACGCTTATGCAATTAATTTTAAGGTGAGGATAACAAAACTGACGGGCATGAAAAAGGCACCCGGAGGGTGCCTTTTTCTGAACGGTTTAGCGCGGTCTAATGTTTCTTGTAATCGCGATCCTGGTATTCCGTCGCTTCAATCTTGGCGATGCCGGCCTCAAGTATTGAAATAAATTGTCTGGCAACGTCGGTGGTGAGCCAGTAAGTCTGGCCGACTTCTGCATCTTCAGCCTGCTGTTCATTAGAGGACAACGAGTGCAGGCGGATCATCATTGCGTCATAGCTGTCTACGGTGCTGATATCCCATCCAATGAGGGGATGTGTCTGGATTACGTCTTTGTTTCTGTCCATTTATAACCCCCTTTATTACTCGTGTTGATGATGACAACAAAGTGATTTATCGAGGTTCTTATACAGAATTTCCTTAGAGCTCCGTAATTATAACAGAAGTTTCACATTACGCCGACGAGGTTCATCGGCAGGACGCATCAGGACAGACTTGAAAACTCAGCGTCTTTCATTTCATACAGCCCTGCGGCCCCCGCTGAGCCGGGATACGTCAGGCCTCGCTCACGCCGCCGAGAGGCTCACCGCTGCGACGCTTCTCCAGCTCCCCGGCCAGCTGCAGAAAGTGCTGCTGGGTCTGCTCATCGCGGTACTGATTCTGCCCTTCAAGGCGCAGGCTGTGGATCAACAGCTGATTAGCCCGCTCATCCAGGCAGAAGGAAAGCAGCGAAAAGGCATTTTCCAGCACGTTCAGCCGACGTTGCTGATCGCCAATCATCGTCAGCAGCTCGCCAAAGGTCATTGCCTGTTCAGGATTATCGGCAGTCATAAACAAAACCTCAGTCATTAACCACAGCGGCAGGGAGAAAATCAGAGTAAGAGATTATTCGGGCGGCGTCCAGAGGGCAAGGCGTCAGCAGAAGGTAAAAAAGCCGGATGGCGACACCCGGCAAAATGGCACAACGGTAAAACGGGGGGACGCGGCAGGCAAACGGCGTGCGCGGTCAGATCAAGTCAGGGAATAAACCAGTCGTCGGCGCTCTCCCAGGTCTCCTGCAAAATATCGCTAATCTGATCTTTGGCTTCTTTGCCGCCACCCATTACCGTCAGGTTACTGGCGCTGGCATAGCGAACCGATACGGTATTATGGCCGTCGGGAAAATGGCGATCGATACGTTTGCTGAGCTCCTGCGTCAGGGCATCAAGCGCGCCGGCGGGGAGTGAGGTGGTTTTTGCTACAGTGACTTCAACACGCATGAGAGCCTCCGGTTAATATACTGTGAATGTATACAGTATTTTTCACGAAAGCAATGAGCAGGCATAAATATTTTCCGCCGCCGGCAGGGAGCCGGCGGCGGATAGCACCGGGAATTATGCCTGCACGCGCCAGTTCAGGGTTTCACCGGCGAGGAATGGCACCAGCGTATGGCCGTCGCTGCCCACCGCCACGCTCTCTGCTACCGTCCACGGCTCACGCACCAGCGTCACCGTGCCTTCATTCAGCGGCAGGCCATAAAACGCCGGGCCGTTCTCTGAGGTAAAGGCTTCGAAGTGTGCCAGCGCGCCGATCTCTTCAAACACCGTAGCGTAGGCGGCCAGCATCGACGGCGCGTTAAACACCCCGGCGCAGCCGCAGCAGGCCTCTTTGCGGTCACGGGTGTGCGGGGCGGTATCGGTACCGAGGAAGAAACGGTTATGGCCGCTGGCCACGGCGGCCCGTAGCGCCTCCTGGTGCACGTTGCGCTTCAGGATCGGCAGGCAGTAAAGGTGCGGGCGAATACCGCCGACCAGCATATGGTTGCGGTTGAACAGTAAATGTTGCGGGGTGATGGTGGCCGCCAGCAGCTCATTGCCCTCCAGCACGTAGGCCGCCGCCTCTTTGGTGGTGATATGTTCACACACCACCTTAAGCCCCGGGAACTGCTTACGCAGCGGTTCCAGCACCGTTTCAATAAAACGGGCTTCGCGATCGAAAATATCGATGTGGGCATCGGTCACTTCGCCGTGGATCAGCAGCGGCATGCCGATGTTCTGCATGCGCTCCAGCACCGGGGCAATGGCGGCAATGCTGGTGACGCCGTGCGCCGAGTTGGTGGTGGCATGCGCCGGGTAGAGTTTGGCGGCGGTAAACACGCCTTCGCGGAAGCCGCTTTCGATCTCGTTCGGATCCAGCCCGTCGGTCAGGTAGCAGGTCATCAGCGGGGTAAAGCGGTGCCCGGCCGGTACGGCGGCCTGAATACGTTCACGGTAAGCACGGGCAGCGGCCACGCTGGTCACCGGCGGTACCAGGTTTGGCATCACGATCGCCCGGCCACAGACCTCACTGGTAAAGGGCACTACCGCCTCCAGCATCTCTCCGTCACGCAAATGGATATGCCAGTCGTCTGGGCGGCGAATAACTAACTGCTGGGGTTGTGAGGTCATGCGATGTGCTCCGGCAAAAGTTGAAGAGATGGCAGGTTTTGGCCGGGGTCTAAGCATAGGGATAAACCGTGCTAATTGCACCTGGTTTATCAGGGCGTTGGCGGATTAATCGCCGGCCGGAGCCGGCAAAGATAAATTCGGCGTCAGTCAGATGTAGAGGGTGCACTCTGTGCCAGTGACCGAAATGACGCAGGCCGTGGTCTGTCTCGGCCAGACGATAACTGCTATTAGCAGAGGTGCCCGCGCAACCCCTCGACGGCGGGCCGTTCGGGCAGGCATACGCCCAGGCTGAGCCACATCGGCTGGGGCTGCATCAGCTTAGTCGGTAAACGGAATAACCAGCTCACCCGGCTTGACTTCCAGCCCTTTGGCGAAGCGTTTTGCCAGCGACTCCGCCTTGCTGCGATCGCTGCTCAGCAGATAGGCGGGCTTCTGGTTGAAGTAGTCTTTCAGCGACTGGTTAAGATACGGCGTCAGGGTTTTCAGCACCCCCTGCATCTTCTCCGGCTGCACCTGCACCTCCACCAGCTCCATATCCTTCAGATAGATCGCGCCCTGCGGCTGGTCAAACACCGGCTGCGCTTTCATTTTCAGCTTCATCTCCGCCTGCTGCGGGCCGAACAGCGAGCTGATATTGACCTTTGCGGTGCCGTTCAGCGTCACCTTGTTGGGCTCTTCGCGGCCGATCTGGCTGCTGAGATCGTTCAGCACAATATGCGCGTCCACCAGCCCGGGCACCCCGAGCTGTTTTTCGTAATTGTTATGTTTCGCCAGCGCCTGGTTAATCTCCTGCTCGCTGATGCTGTAGCTGGCAATCTGGCTGCAGCCGGCGATCAGGCCGGCCAGCAGCAGGGCCGCGGCGGCTAAAAAGGGTTTCTTCATGCTCTTCTTCCTCGTGAGTCAAACGGCGCATCCTGCCGCGATGCCACAGCATGCAACAGTTCACGGCCCGCGTCACCAGGACAACGCCGAATGGTTCGGGGAAGGGGCAGCGCACGGGCGTGTCTGTGCCGGGGCTGAATCAGAAGCGGCTGGCAGGACAGAGACGCAGAGATCAGGCAAGAGGACCGGGAGCACAGGCAGATGCACAGGGGATCAGGCACAAGGGCAGGAGCACATAAGCGCGGGAGCGCTGGCTGAAGAGCAGGACGACGTTGCGGCAGTGAGAGCGCCGGAGAAGAGGCGAACCGGCCGTTGCCGGTTCGCCACAGGGTCAGACGGCGACCGAGCTGAGCAGGTTAATCTGCGTCTGTTTCGCCATGTTGTCGCGGTAGGCGGCGACGCGGCTCGGGTACTCAATGCCGGCCACCAGCGACAGCGAACGCAGCAGCGGGAACAGGTGGATATCATCCAGCGACAGCTCGCCGTTGACCGCATTTGGCTGAACGATCAGCTTATCCAGCTTGCGCAGGTCGTCGTTGACGTTCTTAATCAAACCGGCAGAGTGCTTTTTCAGCTCCTCGAAATCACCGGCCACCTGCTGCTTTTTGTTTTTGAAATAGCTGCGCGCCTGCGGGGTGGCAAACTCGGCGAACGGCGCTTCGGCCACGCGCGGGTAGAGCAGCTTGCTGACGTAGGTTTGAATATGGCGCAGCCAGTCACCGATGGCCGGATTAAGCGGGCCGGTCAGCAGCGGCTGGTGGTCCAGATTATCGACATACCCGACGATATCCAGGCTCTCCGGCATAAAGCTGCCGTCCTGCTTCACCAGGATCGGCGCCATCTTCTGGCCGATCATGCGGATCGGCGTCTCTTCGTCATCGTTGAGCATCACCACCAGCTCAAGCGGCAGATTTTTCAGGCCGAAAATCATGCGTGCCTTCACACAGAACGGACAGTGATCGTAGATATAGAGTTTCAATATCGTCTCCTTTTTAGCGTCAGTGTGACAATTAATTGGCTGAATATATTCGCAAAGTATGGAAGAGAACAGGGGAGAGGGCAAACTTTAGCGGAAAGACGGTGGCGCTGCCAGCCGACGGCGGTAACGGATTTTAGCTGTCGTCAGCCGTTTTCAGTGGTTTTATGATTGCATCATCATTATTTTGTTCGTCAGTGTTTTACCGCCAATCCGCCTGGCAGGTATAGTAAGCGTTATCACCGCTATTCCGGCCACCGATTTCAGGAGAAACGATGTTTGGCTATCGAACCGCTGCCCCGAAAGTGCGGCTGACCACCGATCGTCTGGTGGTCCGCCTGGTCCATGAGCGCGATGCCTGGCGGCTGGCCGATTACTATGCGGAAAACCGTCAGTACCTGAAACCCTGGGAACCGATCCGCGACGACAGCCACTGCTATCCCTCCGGCTGGCAGGCGCGTCTCGGGCTGATTAGCGATCTGCAGAAGCAGGGCAGCGCCTACTATTTTGCGGTGATGGATCCGGCCGAAAATGAAGTGCGCGGCGTGGCCAACTTCAGCAACGTGCTGCGCGGCTCCTTCCACGCCTGCTACCTCGGTTATTCGCTGGGCGAGAAGTGGCAGGGGCAGGGGATGATGTTTGAAGCGCTGCAGGCGGCGATCCGCTATATGCAGCGCCAGCAGCGCATGCACCGCATTATGGCCAACTATATGCCGCACAATCAGCGCAGCGGCGACCTGCTGGCCCGGCTCGGGTTTGAGAAAGAAGGCTATGCGAAGAACTACCTGATGATTGACGGACGCTGGCAGGATCACGTCCTGACGGCGCTGACCACCCCTGACTGGACGCCGGAGCGGCGTGGAGTATAACCCTGATGATCAAAAATCCGCTGTCCGCGCACGAAGCGCGGGTGATTGGCTGCCTGCTGGAAAAGCAGGTGACCACCCCGGATCAGTATCCGATGTCGCTGAACGCGGTAGTAACGGCCTGTAATCAGAAGTCGAATCGCGAACCGGTGATGGCGCTCAGCGAAGGCGAGGTGCAGAACACCCTCGATCTGCTGGTAAAAAAACACCAGGTTACCGGGCTCAGCGGATTTGGCAGCCGGGTAATGAAGTACGAGCAGCGCTTCTGTAACTCCGAGTTTGGTCAGCTGAAGCTGAGCCCGGGCGAGGTGGCGCTGGTCGCCACCCTGCTGCTGCGCGGCGCGCAGACGCCGGGGGAGCTGCGTACCCGCTGCCAGCGTATCCATGACTTTGCCGATATGGCCGAGGTGGAGCAGGCGCTGGCGCAGCTGGCGACGCGTGAGTCGGGCGCGCTGGTGGTGCGTCTGGCCCGCGAGCCGGGCAAACGCGAGAGCCGCTTTATGCATCTGTTCAGCGGCGAGGTGGACGCCGCCGCCGCCGAAAACGACACTGACACCCCGGCGGCGTTGTCAGCCGGTGGGGCGAGCCTCGCCGACCGGGTCAGCCAGCTGGAGCAGCAGGTGGCGGCGTTACAACAGCAGCTGGCGCGGCTGACCGGCAATCAGGAGCAGGACGATGAGTAAGCTGAGAGTTGGCATCGTCGGGCTGGGGGGGATTGCGCAAAAGGCCTGGCTGCCGGTGGTCACCTGCACCGACGGCTGGGAGGTGGCCGGTGCCTTCTCCCCCAACCAGCAGAAGGCGCGGCCGGTTTGTGACAGCTATCGCATTCCGCTGTTCTCCTCGCTGGACGCGCTGGCATCAGCCTGTGATGCGGTGTTCGTGCACAGCAGCACCGCCACGCACTTCGCCATCGTCGATCGGCTGCTGCGCGCGGGCAAAGACGTCTGCGTCGATAAGCCGCTGGCCGCCACGCTGCGCGAAGCGGAACAGCTGGTCGAGCTGGCCGCCGCACGCGGCCGCAGGCTGATGGTGGCGTTTAACCGCCGCTTTGCCCCGCGCTATCTGCAGCTGCAGGCGGCACTGGTGCAGCCCGCCTCGCTGCGCATGGATAAACACCGCAGCGACAGCGTCGGCCCGCGCGACGCCGGTTTTACCCTGCTGGATGATTATCTGCACGTGGTCGACAGCGCGCTGTGGCTGGCCGGCGCGCCAGGCGTGGCGCAGAGCGGCACGCTGCAGACCAACGACGATGGCCACCTGCTGTATGCCGAACATCACTTTCGCGCCGGCGGCGTGCAGGTGACCACCAGCATGCACCGCTGCGCCGGCAGTCAGGCCGAACGCGTTAGCGCTATTGATGACGGTGCGGTTTACCAGGTCAGCGATATGCGCGACTGGCAGCAGGAACGGGGCGGGAAAGTGACTATTGACCCGATCCCGGGCTGGCAGACGACCCTGGAGCAGCGTGGCTTTGTCGGCGCGGCGCACCACTTTATCCGCTGTGCCGAAAACCAGACCGCCCCCAGCGTCAGCGGTGAACAGGCGCTGATGGCGCAGCGCATTGTCGAACGGCTGTGGCACGAGGCGCAGCGCGAGTAACGGCCCGGACGGTGGCGGTACCGATAAAAACGGTAACAAACGCCGGTGGTTATTTCGTTGCACATCAGTACACTATGCTCACCTTAATGCAGGCCGGTTTGTGCCGGGGCCGCCGCGTCACACGCCGCCCGTGCTGAACCGGTCGATCGGCCGGAGAGGGATGATTCCCTCTCCGGCACGTCAGTCAGGAAACCCATGAACCTGTTGAAATCTCTGGCAGCGGTCAGCTCAATGACCCTGTTCTCGCGCGTGCTCGGCTTTGCCCGTGACGCGATTGTCGCCCGCGTGTTTGGTGCCGGCATGGCAACCGACGCCTTTTTTGTCGCCTTTAAGCTGCCGAACCTGCTGCGGCGTATTTTTGCCGAAGGGGCTTTTTCGCAGGCCTTTGTCCCGATCCTTGCCGAATATAAAAGTAAGCAGGGCGATGACGCCACCCGGGTGTTCGTCGCCTACGTCTCCGGCCTGCTGACCCTGGCGCTGGCGATCGTCACCGTGCTTGGCATGCTGGCCGCCCCGTGGGTGATCATGGTCACCGCGCCCGGCTTTACCGATACCGCCGACAAGTTTGCGCTAACCTCCTCGCTGCTGCGCATCACCTTCCCCTATATCATGCTGATTTCGCTGGCTTCGCTGGCCGGGGCAATCCTTAACACCTGGAACCGCTTCTCGGTGCCGGCGTTTGCGCCGACGCTGCTGAACGTCAGCATGATCGGCTTCGCGCTGTTTGCCGCGCCGCACTTTAACCCGCCGGTGCTGGCGCTGGCCTGGGCGGTGGTAGCGGGCGGTGTACTGCAGCTGGGCTATCAGCTGCCGCACCTGCGCAAGATTGGCATGCTGGTGCTGCCGCGGCTGAACATGAAGGACGCCGGGGTCTGGCGAGTTATGCGTCAGATGGGCCCGGCAATTCTCGGCGTGTCGGTCAGCCAGATCTCGCTGATCATCAACACCATCTTTGCCTCGTTCCTCGTCTCCGGCTCGGTGTCGTGGATGTATTACGCCGATCGGCTGATGGAGTTTCCGTCCGGGGTGCTGGGCGTGGCGCTGGGCACCATTCTGCTGCCGTCGCTGGCGAAAAGCTTTGCCAGCGGCAATCAGGTTGAGTACTCACGGCTGATGGACTGGGGGCTGCGGCTCTGTTTCCTGCTGGCGCTGCCCTGCGCGGTGGCGCTGGGGATCCTGGCCGAACCGCTGACCGTGGCGCTGTTCCAGTACGGCAAGTTTACCGCCTTTGACGCCTCAATGACCCAGCGTGCGCTGGTGGCCTACTCGGTGGGACTGATGGGGTTGATCGTGGTGAAAGTGCTGGCTCCCGGTTTCTACTCCCGCCAGAACATTAAAACGCCGGTGCGCATCGCCATGTTTACGCTGCTGATGACCCAGCTGATGAACCTGGCGTTTATCGGCCCGCTGAAGCATGCCGGGCTGTCGCTGTCGATTGGCCTGGGTGCCTGCCTGAACGCGGCGCTGCTCTACTGGCAGCTGCGCAAACAGGATATTTTCCAGCCGCAGCCGGGCTGGGCCGGTTTCCTGCTGCGCCTGCTGGTGGCGGTGATCCTGATGGCGGCGGCGCTGTTTGGCGTGCTGGCGCTGATGCCGGAATGGGCGACGGGGAATATGGCTGAACGGCTGCTGCGGCTGGCGGCGGTTTGCGCGGTGGGCGGCGGGGTCTATTTTGCCGCGCTGGCTTTACTCGGCTTCCGCGTACGTGACTTTGCCCGGCGCACCGTAGCGTAAGGATTGTGCGGGCGCCCGCCGCCCGCACGATAAACCGGCGCTGACGCACTCCCGGTTACATGCGTGACGGAAAAGCGAAAACCCCGCGACGCAGTGCGTGGCAGGGTGGGGGCGGTGCGGAGGGCATCAGGCTTTGCGGCTGAGGAACCCGCCCTGACGCGCCTGGCCATCCGGGCCGTAGAACTTCTGCGACTGATGCGGCTTCAGCATCTCCAGCGCCTGCTCGGTGTGCGTCATCTGATGATTCAGCAGCATGCCGTTATGCAGGTTGACGTCGCGCAGTTTCACGGTCTGATCCTGAATCGCCGCCCAGCGGCGGGCCAGCTCAGGGTAGCGGCTGTAGGGCACATGCAGCGCGCTGGTTTTTTCCGCCTCGCGGCGCATCTCTTCAATAAAATTCAGCGTGCCGAGCAGCGAGTTTTTATCTTCGGTGATGCGCTGTAATAAACTACTGTCAACCTGACCTGCCGAAAGCTGTTGCTGTTCTGCTTCCATCACTTCAGCCAGTGATGCCAACACTTCCAGCATTTTATCCAGTGTGTTCAGTAGCTTATCCATTCATTAATTACCCTGAAGAGCGTCTTTAGCTTCCTGAATCAGCGCATCGGCAATTTTGCCGGTGTCCATTTTCAGTTCGCCGTTACGGATTGCTGTTTTTAACTGCTCCACGCGCGCGGTGTTGATATCCTGCGCGCTGGCTTTAGTCAGCTGTGACTGTGCGCCGCTCAGCATCACCTGAGAGGCTGCGGTGTCGGTACTTTTCCCGGCCGTCTGGCGGGCTTTTGGCGGCACGACATCATTGGTATCGCGCGTCTGTACCGTGCTGGCCGCGTTCAGTGCCTGGGTTCTGTCGATGCTCATAGTCTGGCTCCTGGAAACATCAGCCAGGGTGGCGGGGTACGCTGAAAAAGCGTGCCGGGCTACCGGGCCGAAGAGACTGAATTTATTTTGGCTATAGTACTACGTCTGCTATCCAGACTATCGGCAGAGCGGAAGATTTCTTTAATGGTTTATAACGAGATCAGAACATTCCCATCGGAACCCACCGGACCGCTGACGATCTGTCCTGAGCTCAGGCGCACCCGCACGTTCTGCGCCACGGTGGCGTTATTCATCGCCTTGCCCTCGTTGGTGATGTTAAACCCGTCGCCGCTAGCCACCACCCTGACCGTCTGCCCGGCTTTGACCCGCCACGGCTGACGCATCATCATCTGCGTTACCGGCTGGCCGGGGACCAGGTCGCGCAGGGCAATCGCCTCAACGGCCTGCTGCAGATCCAGCAACGTTCGGGCGGGCAGGGTGTCCAGCCGGCCGCGCATCAGCCGCAGGTCGCCGGCGGTCAGCGGGGTGCCACGCTGGACCGCGCGGGCGGCGACCACATAGCTTCCGGTGACCTGCACCTGCACCTGAATGTAGCGCCGGTCACGGTCACAGTTGGCCGCCACGCTCATATTTCCCCACATCCGGCCGTTGCCGGGCAGCGAAAACTGTGGCTTTTCGCAGGAAGGCCACAGCTTCTCAGGCGTTTTGATCGCCACGTTAAGGGTATCGGCAGGGTTGCCGCTTTGCCCATAGCGGGCCTTAAAAAACTGATTCAGCTGGCTGCTGAGGTCGCCGGCGCTGGCCGTCGCCGCCAGCAGCGTCAGCAGAACGGTTACGATGCGTATCACTTTTTGCACAGGCAGCCCCCTTTTTAAGAATGACCTGATTCTACCCGTGACCCATTCCTGTCAAGGCGCAAATTAGCGACCATTTTTAGCGCTATTCAAACGATAGGCTTTCCGGCGGGCGATTATGCTGTCAACTCTGAATACTCAGTAAGCGGAGGACGCATGCTCGACAAACTGGACGCAGCCCTTCGGTTTAATACCGAAGCGTTAAACCTGCGTGCACAGCGGCAGGAGATCCTGGCATCCAATATCGCCAACGCAGACACCCCTGGCTATCAGGCGCGCGATATTGATTTCGCCAGCCAGTTGAAACAGGTGATGGCGAACGGGCGCGCGCCGGGATCCGGCCTGGCGCTGGCGGTGACGTCGGCACGCCATATTCCTGCGGAAACCAGCAATCCCCCTTCACTCGATCTGATGTACCGCGTACCGGACCAGCCTTCGCTGGATGGCAACACGGTGGATATGGATCGTGAACGTACACAATTCGCCGATAACAGCCTGAAGTACCAGACGGATCTGACGCTGATCAGCAGCCAGATCAAAGGCATGATGTCGGTACTACAGGGGCAATAACGCATGGCACTGTTAAACATTTTTGATATCGCCGGTTCGGCGATGGCGGCGCAGTCACAGCGTCTTAACGTCAGCGCCAGTAACCTGGCCAACGCCGACAGCGTCACCGGCCCGGACGGGCAGCCGTACGTGGCGAAACAGGTGGTCTTTCAGGTTAACGCGGCACCGGGTTCACCGACCGGCGGCGTACGCGTGGCCAGCGTGATTGACGATCCGTCACCGGCCAAACTGGTTTACGAGCCGGGTAATCCGATGGCCGATGAAAAAGGCTACGTGAAGATGCCTAATGTGGACGTGGTGGGTGAAACGGTAAATACCATGTCGGCCTCGCGCAGCTATCAGGCCAACGTTGAGGTGTTAAACACCGTGAAGCAGATGATGTTGAAAACCTTAACGATGGGCCAATAAGGAGTTAACCGATGGGCATTGCAGTAGGCGTTAATGAGTCGCTGAGTACCACGACGATCGGTTCGTCCTCTTCCAGCGACACCAGTGCAGCGGATCTTCAGAGTAACTTTCTGACCCTGCTGGTCACCCAGTTGAAAAACCAGGATCCGACCAATCCGATGGATAACGCCCAGCTGACCAGTCAGCTGGCGCAGATCAACACCCTGAGCGGGATCGAGAAGCTGAACACCACGCTGGGCTCTATCTCCGGGCAGATTACCAGCGGCCAGACGCTGCAGGCTTCCACCCTGATTGGCCACGGCGTGATGGTGGCTGGCTCGCAGGTGCTGGTCGGCAACAGCACCACCTCGCCGTTTGGCGTGGAGCTGAGCGAAGCAGCGACCGCGGCGAAAGCCACCATCACCAACGCCAGCGGTGAAGTGGTGCAGACCATCGACTTAGGGGCGATGAGCGCCGGCGTGCATACCTTCCAGTGGGACGGTAAAACCACCGCGGGCACCGTCGCCGCCGACGGCAAATATACCGTTACCATCGCCGCCAGCAACGGCAACGGCCAGCTGGTTACGCAGCCGCTTAACTATGCCTACGTCAGCGGCGTGACCAAGACGTCGACCGGCGCGGTTCTGGATCTCGGCACCCTGGGTACCACTACCCTGGAAAACGTGCGTCAGATTATTTAACAACCCTATTTTCGGAGCGACATCATGGCTTTTTCCCAGGCAGTCAGCGGCTTAAACGCGGCATCCAGCAACCTTGACGTGATCGGTAACAACATTTCCAACTCCGCCACCTCCGGCTTTAAGGCCAGCAGCGTGGCTTTTGCCGATATGTTTGCCGGCTCAAAAATCGGCCTCGGTACCCGCGTTGCTGCCGTGGTGCAGGACTTCGGTGATGGCTCGACCAACACCACCAACCGTGGTCTGGACGTGGCGATCAGCAACGGCGGTTTCTTCCGCATGGCCGACAGCGCCGGTGGCGTTTACTACAGCCGCAACGGCCAGTTCACGCTGGATGAGAACCGCAATATCGTTAACATGCAGGGGCAGTTCCTGACCGGCTACCCGTCGGCCGGCAACCCGCTGACCGTGCAGACCGGTGCAAATCCGGTAGCGCTGAGCGTGCCGACCACCGCGATGCCCGCCAGTGCCACCACCCGAGCCGCTCTGGTGGCTAACCTGAACTCCACCGATAAGAGCCCGGCCAACGCCACGTTCGATCCGGACGATTCGACCAGCTTTACCGCCCACACCCAGATGACCGTGTATGACTCACTGGGTAACGAGCACGCCGTTGACCTCTATTTTGGCAAGAACAGCGACAACAACTGGACCGCTAACGCGGTAGACACCACCACCGGTCAGGCGGCGGGCACCTTTACTATGACCTTCAACAGTAACGGTCAGCTGACTTCCCAGGCCACGCAGACCCTGTCGCTGGGCAGCCTGAACGGCTCTGCTCCGCAGACCTTCACCTTCAACCTGACCGGCAGCCAGCAGCAAAACGTCGCCAGCAACTTCGGTAGCCCGACTCAGGATGGCTACAAGCCGGGCGCGCTGACCAGCTATACCATTAACGATGACGGTACCATCGTCGGTACCTACGCCAACGAAAAAACCCAGGTGCTGGGCCAGGTGCTGCTGGCGAACTTTGCCAACGTTGAAGGCCTGAAGGCAGTCGGCGATAACCTGTGGTCCGAAACCGCCTCCTCCGGGCAGGCGCTGGTGGGTCTGGCCGGTACCGGTAACCTCGGTACGCTGACCGCTGGCGCACTGGAAGCCTCTAACGTCGATCTGGCGAAAGAGCTGACCAATATGATCGTCGCGCAGCGTAACTATCAGTCGAACGCGCAGACCATCAAAACTCAGGATCAGCTGCTTAACACCATGGTTAACCTGCGTTAATTCGCTTAACAGGATTGTCCTATGGATCACGCTATCTATACCGCGATGGGGGCTGCCAGCCAGACTCTCAATCAGCAGGCGGTTACCGCCAGTAACCTGGCAAACGCCTCAACGCCGGGGTTCCGCGCCCAGCTTAACGCCGCGCGCGCGGTACCGGTCGAAGGCCTGTCGCTACCGACGCGAACGCTGGTGACGGCGTCAACGCCCGGTGCCGATATGTCGCAGGGCCCGCTCGACTATACCGAGCGCGCGCTGGACGTGGCGGTGCAGCAGGACGGCTGGCTGGCGGTGCAGACCGCCGACGGCAGCGAAGCCTATACCCGCAACGGCGGCATGCAGATTACCCCGACCGGCCAGCTGGCGGTGCAGGGCAATCTGGTGATGGGTGACGGTGGTCCAATCGCGGTTCCGGACGGGGCGGAGATCACCATCGCCGCCGACGGTTCGATTACCGCGCTGAACCCGGGCGATGCGCCTAACGCCACGGTCCAGCTGGGGCGTCTGAAGCTGGTACAGGCCACCGGCAGTGAAGTGGTGCGCGGTGATGATGGCCTGTTCCGCCTTAACGCGACCGCTCAGGCGCAGCGCGGCGCGGTGCTGCAGGCCGATCCGGCGGTCAAAGTGATGCCGGGCGTGCTGGAAGGCAGCAACGTTAAGCCGACCGAAACCATGGTGGACCTGATTGCCAACGCCCGCCGCTTTGAGATGCAGATGAAAGTCATCTCCAGCGTCGATGAAAACGAACAACGCGCTAACCAGCTGCTGTCAATGAGCTGAGCAGAGGAATAACAGATGATCCGTTCTTTGTGGATTGCTAAAACCGGTCTGGACGCCCAGCAGACTAATATGGACGTCATCGCCAACAACCTGGCGAACGTCAGCACCAACGGCTTTAAACGCCAGCGTGCGGTATTTGAAGATCTGATGTACCAGACCATGCGTCAGCCAGGCGCGCAGTCTTCTGAGCAGACCACGCTGCCTTCAGGCCTGCAGATCGGTACCGGCGTGCGTCCTGTCGCGACCGAGCGCCTGCACAATCAGGGCAACCTGTCGCAGACCGAATCGTCGAAAGACGTGGCGATCAACGGCCAGGGCTTCTTCTCGGTGCAGATGCCGGACGGCACCATCGCTTACACCCGCGACGGCTCGTTCCAGACCGATCAGAACGGCCAGCTGGTGACCAACGGTGGTTTCCCGGTGCAGCCGGCGATCACCATCCCGGCCAACGCCCTGAGCATGACCGTCTCTCGCGACGGCGTGGTCAGCGTGACCCAGCAGGGGCAAACCAACCCGGTGCAGGTCGGTCAGCTGACGCTGAGCACCTTCATTAACAATGCCGGCCTGGAAAGCATGGGTGAGAACCTGTATCAGGAAACCCAGGCCTCCGGTGCGCCAACGGAAAGTAACCCGGGCAACAACGGTGCCGGGCTGCTCTATCAGGGCTACGTTGAGACCTCCAACGTTAACGTGGCGGAAGAGCTGGTCAGCATGATCCAGACCCAGCGCGCCTACGAAATTAACAGTAAGGCGATCAGCACCTCCGATCAGATGTTGCAGAAGCTGAACCAGGTCTAACCGGGCGGGTTACTTAACACGTCCCAGGTGCCGGGTTCGCCCGGCCCGTAATTCTATCATCCGTAACAAAAGGTTTATTTCCATGGCGATGCCGATTTCACTGCCTGGACGTCTGATGGTCGCCGCGCTGCTGCTGACGCTGAGCGGGTGTGCCTTAGTGCCACGTAAGCCGCTGGTCGAAGGATCAACCACGGCGCAGCCGCTGCCGGCTTCTCCCCCGGTGGTCAACGGCTCAATTTTTCAGGGCGTGATGCCGATGAACTACGGCTACCAGCCGCTGTTCGAGGATCGCCGCCCGCGTAATATCGGCGACACGTTAACCATCACGCTGCAGGAAAACGTCAGCGCGAGTAAGAGTTCTACCGCCAATGCCGGTCGTAACGGCAGCAGCAGCTTTGGCCTGACCGCTACGCCAAGTTCGCTCAGCGGCCTGCTGGGTGGAGATAAGACCACCTTCGCCGGCGCCGGTAAAAATGATTTCGAAGGTAAGGGCGGCGCAACGGCCAATAACACCTTTACCGGTACCATTACCGTTACCGTTAACCAGGTGCTGCCGAACGGCAACCTGAACGTGATCGGTGAGAAACAGATTGAGATTAATCAGGGAACCGAATTTATTCGCTTCTCCGGCGTGGTCAATCCGCGCACCATCAGCGGCAGCAACAGCGTGGTCTCCACTCAGGTGGCCGACGCGCGCATTGAGTACGTCGGTAACGGCTACATCAATGAAGCGCAGACTATGGGCTGGCTGCAGCGGTTCTTCCTGAATATTTCACCGATGTAAGAGGTTGCCATGCGTTATGTATTGAGTCGATTTGCCCTGCTGCTGGTACTGACCGCGCTCAGTTTACCGACCCGGGCGGACCGTATACGCGATCTGACCACCGTCGGCGGCGTGCGTGATAACTCGCTGATTGGCTATGGCCTGGTGGTGGGGCTGGACGGCACCGGTGACCAGACCACCCAGACGCCGTTCACCACCCAGAGTATGAACAACATGCTGTCGCAGCTGGGCATCACCGTGCCGGCCGGCACCAATATGCAGCTGAAAAACGTGGCGGCGGTGATGGTCACCGGCAAACTGCCGGCCTTTGGCCGTCAGGGGCAGGTGATGGACGTGGTGGTCTCTTCAATGGGTAACGCCAAAAGCCTGCGCGGCGGTACGCTGCTGATGACCCCGCTGAAAGGGGTCGATAACCAGGTCTATGCGCTGGCGCAGGGGAATATCCTCGTGGGCGGCGCGGCGGCTTCGGCGGGCGGCAGCAGCGTGCAGGTCAACCAGGTTAACGGCGGCCGCATCACCGGCGGTGCCACCATTGAGCGTGAGTTGCCGAACAACTTCGGCACCAGTAACGTCATTAATCTGTTCCTGAATGCGGAAGATTTCAGCATGGCGCAGCGCATCAGCGATGCCATTAACAGCCGCGGCGGTTACGGTATGGCGCAGGCGGTGGACGGGCGCACCGTGCAGATCCGCACCACGGCCAACAATACCTCTCAGGTGCGCCTGCTGGCCGACATTCAAAATATCGACGTCTCGGTGCCGATTCAGGACGCGAAGGTGATCATCAACTCGCGTACCGGATCGGTGGTGATGAACCGCGAAGTGATGCTCAGCCAGTGCGCGATTGCGCAGGGTAACCTGTCGGTCACCGTTAACCAGACGCAGAACGTCAGCCAGCCGGATACGCCGTTTGGCGGCGGCCAGACGGTGGTGACGCCGCAGACGCAGATCGACATGCGCCAGTCCGGCGGCGCGCTGCAGAGCGTCAGCGCCAGCGCCAACCTGAACAGCGTGGTACGCGCGCTGAACGCGCTGGGCGCCACGCCGATCGACCTGATGTCGATTCTGCAATCGATGCAGTCGGCGGGCTGCCTGCACGCCAAACTGGAAATTATCTGATGGGTGACGCGCAGTCGATGACGGATGCGGCCTGGGACAGCCGCTCCTTAAACAACCTGAAGCGGCTGGCCGCCAGCGACCCGAAAACCCATGCCAAAGCGGTCGCGAAGCAGGTGGAAGGGATGTTCGTGCAGATGATGATGAAAAGCATGCGCGACGCGCTGCCGCAGGATGGCCTGATGAGCAGCGACCAGACCAGACTCTACACCTCGGTCTACGATCAGCAGATCAGCCAGCAGATTGCGGCGAGAGGGCTGGGGCTGGCGGACGTGATCGTTAAGCAGATGGCAACCCAGGCTCCGCCGGACGAGAAGGCCGGCACGGTGCCGATGCCGCTGGATAAAAGCTTTATCAACACGCTGCCGCCGCTGGAGATGGAACAAACCGTGCGCCGTGCGGTGCCGCGCCTGCCGACGCCAGGCACGCCCGACGGCCAGGCCTTTATCGCCCAGCTGGCGCAGCCGGCGCGCGAGGCCAGCGCACAGAGCGGGATCCCACATCACCTGATCCTTGCGCAGGCCGCGCTGGAGTCAGGCTGGGGGCAGCGGCAGATCCTCACCCGCGACGGCAAGCCGAGTTTTAACGTCTTCGGTATCAAGGCCGGCGGCAGCTGGCAGGGTAAGACCACCGATATTATGACCACCGAGTATGAGAACGGTGAGGCGAAGAAGGTTAACGCGAAGTTCCGCGTCTATGACTCCTATTCCGAGGCGCTGCAGGACTACGTCAATCTGCTGAGTAACAACCCACGCTACGCGGCGGTGACCAGCGCCTCTTCACCGGAGCAGGGCGCACGGGCGCTGCAGGCCGCCGGCTACGCCACCGATCCGAAATATGCCCAGAAGCTGATGGGCATGATCCAGCAGTTTAAACACATCGGTGACAAGGTGGTAAAAGCCTACGGCCAGGACCTGAGCAAGCTGTTCTGACCCGGTTATGCAGCGGTTTCAGTCTGAAGAAACCGCTCAAGTTTGCCTGCTTTTTACCGATAACTGCTACAGGCCGGATGAGCTCTCTCCCGGCATCGTTTTCGTCATGGCTGGCACTGCCGCTGCCGGTAACAAAGGAACCGACATGTCTAACATCATTAATACCGCAATGACCGGCTTAAGCGCCGCTCAGGCCGCGTTAAGCACTACCAGTAACAACATCAGTAACTACAGCGTGTCCGGCTATTCCCGTCAGACCACCGTGCTGGCGCAGGGTAACAGTACGCTGCTCGGCGGCCAGTATTACGGCAACGGCGTTAAGGTGTCGGCGATTTCCCGCGAATATGACCAGTTTATTACCACCCAGCTGCGCACGGCCAGCGCGCAGAACAGCGCGCTGACCACCCAGTACAGCCAGATTTCTAACATTGACGATATGCTTTCCAGCACCAGCAACACGCTGTCGAGCAGCATCCAGAGCTTCTTCAGCTCGGTGCAGACGCTGGTCAGTAACGCCAGCGATCCGTCAGCGCGGCAGGCGGTGCTGGGTAAAGCCGAAGGGCTGGTGAACCAGTTTAAGGTGACCAATACCTACCTCAGCAATATGGACACCAGCCTGAACACCTCGATCTCGTCAACGGTCGATCAGGTCAACACCTACGCGAAATCGATCGCCAATATCAACCAGCAGATCGCTAAACTTACCAACACCAGCGCCGGCAGCGATCCGAACGATCTGCTGGACCAGCGTGACCGCCTGGTCAACGAACTGAACAACCTGGTGGGCGTGACCGTCAGCCAGCAGGATGGCACCAGCTACAATATCTCAATCGGTAACGGCATCTCGCTGGTGAACGGCAGCAGCTACTATCAGCTGGCGGCGGTACCTTCCAGCAGCGATCCGGGCCGCATCACCCTGGCCACGGTCAACGCTAAAACCGGCAACACCAGCGAGATCCCTGAAAATCAGTTCAACACCGGTTCGCTGGGCGGCCTGCTGGCGTTCCGCAGCGATCTTGACAGCACCCGCAACCAGGTGAGCCAGCTGGCGCTGGCGCTGGGCGACAGCTTCAACACCCAGCACAAGGCGGGCGTTGACAGTAACGGCGACGCCGGTGAAGACTTCTTCAATTTCGGTGGCACCAGCGTGCTGTCGAATACCAAAAATACCAGCGCTACTGAGGTAACGGCGGCCATTGCCGACAGCAGCAAAGTGCAGGCGTCTAACTACACCGTCACCTTTGGCGACAATGGCTGGAAGGTGACTCGTCTCAGCGATAACGCCAGCATTACCGCCGCCAGCGGCACCGACGCCGACGGCAACGCAACGCTGAGCTTTGACGGCCTGAAGCTGACGGTTGACGGCACGCCGGCGGTAAAAGACAGCTTTACCGTGAAGCCGCTGGCCAACGTTATTACCAATATGAGCGTCAGTATTACCGACGAAGCCAAACTGGCGGCGGCAAGCAGCGCCAACGGTGTCAGCAACAATGAAAATGCCCAGGCGCTGGTTGACCTGCAGACCAAAGGCGTGATCAACGGTAAAAGCACCCTGACCCAGGCCTATGCCAGCATGGTGGCGGATGTGGGTAACAAAACCAGCACCCTGAAAACCACCAGCACCACCCAGACCAACGTGGTGACGCAGCTGAGCAACCAGCAGCAGTCCGTCTCCGGGGTTAACCTCGATGAGGAGTACGGTAATCTGACCCGCTATCAGCAGTACTACATGGCTAACGCGCAGGTGCTGCAGACGGCCTCCTCTATTTTCGATGCTCTACTCAGCGCCGTTCGCTGATAGCGCCAGAAGGACTACACCATGCGACTCAGTACCACGATGATTTATGACCAGCAGACGCGCGGCATCTCGACGGCTCAGCAGAGCTGGCTGGCGGCAGGCGATCGGCTCTCTACCGGCTTACGCGTTGTAAAACCGTCCGACGACCCGGTTGCCGCCTCGCAGGCGGTAGTGGTCTCCCAGGCGCAGGCGCAGCAGGATCAGTTTAAGACCGCGCGCGTCTTTTCCACTCAGGCGCAGTCGACGGAAGAAACCACCCTGACTCAGGTGACATCGGTGATTCAGAGCGCGCAGACCACTATCGTGGCCGCCGCAACCGGTACGCTGTCTGATGATGACCGCGCCTCTTACGCCACCCAGCTGGAAGGCCTGCGCGATCAGCTGCTGAGCCTGGCAAACAGCACCGACGGTAACGGCCGCTATATCTTTGGCGGTTACAAGAGTGACACTCCACCCTTCAGCACCGATGCCAGCGGCAACGTCACCTATAACGGCGGCGATATTGCTATTACGCAGAAAGTGGACGCCAGCCGCACTATGACCACCAGCCACACCGGCGAAAAAGTCTTTATGTCGCTGACCAGTAACGCCAAAACCGAGCCGGACGGCTCTGCCGGTGAAAGCAATCTCTTTACGACACTGAGCACCGCGATTGCCTCACTGAAAGTTCCGCTGGCAGACGCTGACTCAGCCACGCGTACCGCGGCCAGCGACGCCATCGCTAAAACCAACCGTGGCCTGAGTAACTCACTGAATAACGTGCTGAGCGTGCGCTCTGAGAACGGTATTCAGCTCAAGGAGCTGGAAGACCTGGATGACCGTGCGGCGGATACTGCGCTGAATCTGAAAACTCAGATGAGCGGGCTGGTGGATGCAGATGTGACCGAAGCAGCATCCGACTGGACGATGAAGCAGGCGGCGCTGCAGGCTTCCTATACCGTATTCAGCCAGATGTCGAAGATGTCGCTGTTTGCGATGAACGCGTAATACTGATTTAACTCTCGAGCGCGCCTCAATACTGACGTTCAACCTGAACCGCTGCCCGCACTGACCTGCTGGCGGCGGTTTTTTTTTGCCTGCTGTTTATCCTGCAGCACCGCACCAGCCGGTACGACACCGAGCGCAACCGGAAGGGAGTGGCAGACTCAGGCAGAATTCTGCGGCAGGCGGTTAACCCCTTATTGCGCCGGAGGTGGCACCCTGAGGCGGGCGTTACACAAGGCCGCCGGTACAGGCCGCAGCCTGATGTTATGCAGGGCAGTGAGGGGGGGGTATTTTGCGCAAAAAAAAGCCCCGGCCAGCTGGCCGGGGCTTTTGCATCAGCTAACCCGTCGCTTAAGGACGCGTTGCCGGTGCGGTCGCCTGATGAGTAGCGGCGTGGCCACCCGCAGCGCCTTTACCTTCAAAGTTGAAGTCCGGGCGTACCCAGTCGCTGTTGCGGGCCGGTTCTGGCTGGAAGTCCGGCGCAGGTGCTTTGGTCATCGGTGCGGTAGCGTGGTGCTTGTAGACGCCCTGCGCCGGTGCAGCGTTCAGCTCAGCGGCGGGCAGATCGCGCCCCGGGACCGCAGCATGCGGTTCGCTGACTGCCGGCTGTTCAGCCACGGCAGCCTGCTGCGCTTCAACGATCTCAGCAACCTGCTGTGCCGTCTCTTCACTGACGTCCGCGGCCTGCTGCTGCGCCAGTTCGCTGGCGACTGCCGCATCCGCTGTCACAGGCTCTGCAACCTGTTCAGCCGCTGCAGTCACCCGGGCATCATCAGTGGCAACCGCCTGAGCAATCACCTCTTCAACCACGCTCTCTTTCGCCGGTGGGATCACCGAAGGTACCTGGTCGGCAGCAACGTCGATAGCCGTGGTGTCATCGGTATTCACCACGCTCACCGGGGTCTCTGCCTGCGGTTCAGCGA